>CAZLEO010000281.1:0-12288 GCA_964558555.1 uncultured Rickettsiales bacterium
GGGACCCCCTGGAGTTCCACGAACCGGGACTACGGCTTCAGTCGACGGTTGACGGTCAACAGTCGACAACCCACTCCCTCCCACTTCCCTCCGAAAACCCAAACCGTCGACCACCCAACCGTCGACCCAAACCGTCGACCGTCGACCGTCAACCGTCGACTTCCCCCCCACGGAAGGAACCTTTCCCCCCCGGTGTTGTCCCACCCAACACCATGCCCCCAACCCTGCTGCTGATCGGCGTGCTGATGGTCCCGCCACCGACCGTGGTGGTCCCCCTCGACGCCCTCGCACCGCCGCCCGACGCGCCGGAGGAGCCGCCGGTGGAGTGGGTGGTCGACGCCATGGAGGTGCGCCTGGACCCGGGTGAGGAGACCGCCGTGGAGATCACGTGGCGGATGCACACCCTGCGCCCGACGTGGGTGGATCTGCCGGTCTCCGGGGCGGCCCTGGCATTGACCGAGGCGACGCTGGACGGGCTGTCGGTGGCGTTGCCGGCGGACCTGCAAGGCACGCGACACCTCACCGTGCAGCTGGACGGCCGGCACGAGCTGCGGATCTCGGGCACGGTGGCCACCCCCCACAGCAACCTCGACCTGCCGGTGCTGCCGGCGTCGCGGGGTCTGGTGGAGGTGGAGGGCGACTGGGACCTGGACCTGCACGGCGCAGTGGCCGCGCAGGGGACGACCCTGGACCTGACGGCCGTGGACCGCCTGACCGCGTCGTGGAAACCCGCGGCGCCGCCCGCACCGCGGCCGGTGGTGGTGACGTCCGAGGCGGCCACGGCGGTGCGCCTGGGCGCGGGCGGCCTCGAGGGCTCGTCCACGCTGCGCTACGTCATCCGTCACGGCACCGTCGAGACGCTGGGCTTCGACCTGTCCGGGCCCACGGACCACCTGGCCGTGGAGGGCACGGGCGTGCGGCAGTTCACCCGATCCGGATCGCGCGTGGAGGTCCGCCTGGCGCGGCCGACGCGCGGATCGGTGACGCTCTCGGTCTCCTACCGGGCCCCGCCGCCGGACGCCGGCGATCCCGCGGGTGTCCCCATCCCGATCCCGCCCGACTGCGACCAGGCCTGGGTGAACGTGCTGGCCGCGGATCAGTCCCTGATCGCCCCCGATCCCCTCGACCAGCTCGAGGCCGTGCCCACCCGCTCGCTGCCGGTGTGGTCCCGCGGCCTGCTCGACGGCACCACGGTGGTGGCGTACCGCGTCACCGGCCGTACCCCGCGGCTGGAGTACCGCCTGCTGGTGTTCCAGCCGGTGGACGGGCCGCCGACCCTGGTGGACGAGGCGCGTTACGAGGTGGCGTACACCACCCACGGCCGCGTGCTGATGCGCGCGCGCTACCAGGTACGCAACGACCGACGTCAGTACCTGCGCGTGATCCCGCCCGCCGGCTTCACCGCCATGGGGGTGCGGGTGGCGGGCGACGTGGTCCAGCCCGTCGCGGACGGCGAGGGCGGCCTGTTCATCCCGCTGGAGAAGTCGGTGGAGACCCTGCACGGCCTGGTGACCTTCCCCGTGGAGGTCTTCCTGTGGGGCCAGGAGTCTGGATGGGACCGCCGGGGCAAGCGCACGCTGGCCACGCCGGCCGTGGACGCGCCGGTGGCCTACGCCCGCTGGGAGGTGATCATGCCCCCCGGTCTCGAGGCGCGGGAGACCGAGGGGATACCGACGCTGGTGGCGGACTGGACGCCCAAGCACGGCGGGCTGAGCTACGGCCGCAGCTACGGCGACGAGCTCGAGCCCGAGGTGGTGGCCACGGAGCTGCCCGCGGCCCCCCCCGCCCGGAGCCGCAAGCAGCGTGTCTTCGGCTTCGGCATGGCCAAGCCCGCGCCGCCGGAGTCCAGGCGGGCGCCCGCGGCCGAACCGTCGAGGGACGAGCCCGCGCCGGTCGAGGAGGAGGAAGAGGAGTTCCTCGAGGAGGCGTCCCAGGAGGCCTGGAACATGGCCTACCGCGCCTACCAGGACAACGACTTCGAGGAGGCGTCGGGCTGGCTGGACGAGTCGCTAGTACTCAACCCGGACAACTCCGCGGCGGTGGCCCTGCAGGCCAACGTGGACGTGCTGCTGGGCGAGGACAAGGGCGATCAGGGCGCGTCCGAGGTGATGGAGCGGCGCATCCGCGACATGGCCCGCGCGCGCTCCGTGGAGACGGAGCGGCGCCAGGAGAAGACCAAGAAGAAGGCCGAGGAGCGCCTGCGCGCCGGCGACTTCGAGGCGGCCAAGGCCGAGCTCGAGGAGCTGGTGGAGATCACCCGCGAGCTCGCGCAGGTGGAGCAGGCCGAGGCCTACGACCAGAAGTCGATGCTCGAGGACTTCGAGCAGCAGCTGGCCGAGGTGGAGATGCTCGAGGTCACCGAGGGACGGCGCCGCAACCGCGAGGATCGCGGCAAGTCCTCGTCGTCCATCTCGATAAGCGCGAGCTCCGCCCCGGCCGACGTCGTGACCTACGACCGCCAGACGGTCATCTCGTTCGAGGACGTGACCATCGACGGCGAGCTGGGACGCTGGGACGAGGACCGCCGCGACTTCAGCGAATACGAGGACGAGGACGGCCAGCCCGATCCGAACGTGCTGCTGTCCCTCGACGGCGCCCAGGCCGGGTTCGGCGGCGGGGGCCACGACCTCGACGTACCCAACGGCTCGTTCGCCGTGGAGCTGGTGCCCACGGACGCGATCTTCGAGAGCAACGCCCGGCTGGAGCTCCTGCACGAAGGGTTGCTGGCCACGGGCGAGGAGGCCGGCGAAGGCGACGACGACGACGGCGACCGCGCCGGGCAGCTCCTGGGCGGCCGCACCTCGTCCCGCGACACCTTCGCCGTCGATTCCCGCACCACCTCCCTGGTCACCCGCCCCGAACTGGGCGTGGTCGCCTCGCAGCTGACCATCCCGATCCCCCGCGCGGGCCAGAGCCTGCGCTTCGAACAGCGCCTGATTCCCGAGAACACCCCGCTGACCCTCGAGGTCGGCTTTCGCACCGAACGGAGGAGCCGATGATTCCTCGGATCACCTTGCTGACCACCCTGGCCGTGGCCCTCGCCCTACCCCTGGGCGCAGCGGCCCAGGACATCCCTACCGCGCGCGTCGTGCTGCCGTGGAGCGACTTCAAGATCCTGTACGAGCGGGGCATGGCCCCGGAGAACCCGCCCGAACACGCGCCCCGCGACGTGGCCATCAGCCGCGTCGTGTACGACGGCCGCGTCGAGGGTGAGTCCAGCGTGTTCCGCGCGCGCTTCAAGGTGGATGTGCTCAAGGAAGAGGGCTGGGCCACCGTGCCGCTGCTGCCCACCACCGTGGCGCTGCGGCAGGCCAAGGTGGGGTCGTCCGACGCGGCCGTCTACCTCGAGTCGGGGTGGTACCGCTTCATCACCGACAGGTCAGGGCCGGTGACCATCGACGTGGAGTTCGCGGTCACCACCTGGGAGTCCAGCGGTCAGATGGGCTTCGCGTTCCAGCTCGCGCCGTCGGGCGGGACCGAGGTCAGCCTGTCCGTGCCGTCGGACGAGGACCTCGAGTTCGTCGTGGCCAACGCCCAGCAGACGACCCAGGAGGTCGTGGGTGGCACCCGCGTCCTGCACGCCCTGTTGCCGGCCAACGGCAACCTCTCGGTGACCTGGGAGCTGCAGGCCCCCGAGGTCTCCCCCGAGGAGCAGGTCGCGCGGGTGTACGCCGAGCACCAGGCCCTGGTGGGGGTGGGCGAGGGTGTGCTGCAGTGTCGCAGCACCGTCAACTACTCCATCCTGCACGCCGGCCTCGACACCCTGTCCGTGGACCTCCCCGCGGACGTGACGGTGCTCGAGGTGGAGGGGCGCGGGCTGCGCGACTGGTCGGTCACGGATCGCGACCACATGAGTGGGAGCGGCCGCACGGTCATCGACGCCCAGCTGAACTTCGAGGCCACCGGCCCGTACAGCCTCGTGCTGGACTACGAGCGCGCGCTGCCCGAGGGCGACGGCGTCGTCGAGGTGCCCGACCTGCGCGTCAACGGCGTCGAGCGGGTCAAGGGGTGGATCGGCATCGACGCACGGTCCAACCTCGAGATCGCCGCGGGCGACGGCGAGCTGATCAGCGTGGTGGACGTGCGCGAGCTGCCCGCGTCCATCCTCGGCCAGACCGACTGGCCCGTGCTGCTGGGCTTCAAGTACGCCAAGGAGGGCTACCGCATCCCCCTGGACCTGCGCCACCACGAGGACGTGGACATGCTCGTGACGATCATCGACCAGATCGCCGCGACCACGGTCATGACCCCGGACGGCCGCCGCATGACCCAGGTGACCTACTCCATGCGCAACAACCGCGCCCAGTTCCTGCGCCTGGACCTGCCCCAGGGCGCCGTGCCCTGGTCCACCTTCGTGGGTGGCCGGGCCGTGAAGCCGGCTCGCGACGACGAGGGCCACGTGCTGGTGCCCCTGGCGCGCAGCCAGACCGCCGGTGGTGAGCTCGCCCGCTTCGCCGTGGAGCTGGTGTACGTGGAGGACGGCGAGGCCCCGACCGCGGCCGGCACCGGCACCTTCGACGCGGCCCTGCCCGTGGCCGACGTGCCCGCCACCGTGTGCGCCTGGACCGTGTACGTGCCCTACAAGGCCAAGGTCCCCAAGAAGGGCTTCGAGGGGTCCATGCGGCAGGTGGACTGGTTCACCTCCATCGATCTCGGCGGCGTCACCACCGCCGCGGCCCACCACCAGGTGCAGGCCCAGGCCGCCAACCAGTTCGAGGGCGAGGCCATGGCCGCCGGCGTCCAGCCGGTCAAGGTCACCCTGCCCCTGGACGGGCGCGCGTACTACTTCGAGAAGCTGCTGGTGCTGGACGAGGACCTGACCGTGTCGTTCGACTACAAGGGGCTCAAGTAGCCTCCACCCCTGCCTCGACGATCATCCGATCGAAGTCCTGGTGACGGTTGAACGCCGTCAGCGCCGCCACCGTGCGGTCGCGATCCACCCCCGTGTCCTGGAACGTGCCGCCCTCGATGGCGAGGCCCTCGTCGTCCAGGCCCACGTAGATGGGCAGGCCGCGACTCACGGCGGCCCGGATCACCGCGATGATCGAGGTGAGCTCCGGGGGTTCGTAGCCGTGGGCGACCAGCTCGTCGGTGAGGCGGCAGCCCTCGGCGATGTAGGTGGGGTTGAGGTGGATGGACACGGGCACGTCGTAGCGGCGGCCCAGATCGGCGAGCTCCTCCACGCCGTTGACGGCCTCGACGATCCCCTCGGCCTCGGTCAGGGAGTGGTGGGGCTTGAGCATCAGGTAGGCCTTGAGCTCGAAGCCGGCGGTGCCCAGGTACGACACCAGGCGCACGAGCTTCTCCGGCGACAGGCCCTTTCCGAGCACCTGGTTGCGCAGCACCGGGTCGTGAGTCTCGTAGCCGATGCCGATCTCGACGCTGACGTCGTCGCCGAGCACCGCGCGCAGGGCCTTGAGCTCCCAGTCCTCCACGTACTCGGGCCGCGTCTCCAGGGACACCCGCTGCAGCAACGGCAGGTCGGCGATCTTCAGCGTCAGGTACATCAGCGATCGCGTGGGCAGGCACTCCTGGTCCAGGCTGGAGCTGGCGGTATAGATGGACACCTTGGCCACAGCGTCGAGCTGCTCGCGCGAGTACTCGCCCAGCACGTGGTCCACCTGGCGATCGATGTCCTTCGCCGACACCGCTTCGCCGCCGAGCGACAGGCCGGGCAGGGCGCAGAACGCGCAGCGGCCGTAACGGCAGGGGCGGGTGTACAGGGCGATCACCAGCTCCTTGCCCAGGGCGCAGTCCACGTACCAGTGGAACAGCGGTCGGCGCGTGTCCCGCGGCTCATTCATGGGGTCGCACCTCCAGCTCCGCGTCCAGGGTGTCGCCGCCGTAGGGGTAGGCGATGCGGACGTCGTAACGCCCGCCCTTCTCCAGCTGGATCGGGCTCGGCAGGAAGATCACCTCGGGGTTGTACAAAAAGCGCGTGGTCTCGGTGAACAGGTCCTCGGTCAGCTGCGCCCGCCCCGTGACCACCACGGCGTCGGCCTTGCCGCTCTTGCGCGCCTTGACCGTCACGGTCGAGTCCACCCGCTCGGGGCTGACCTCGCGGGTCAGATCGATCACGTCGTACAGCGCCCGCGTGGACACGGGCTCGTCGTTGACCAGCAGCGACGACCGGCTGTCCACGTCGATGCACACGCCGTACAGCTCCTCCTGGGCGTCCAGCAGCTGCAGACTCGACTCGATCCGCTGCGGGATCACCTGCGTGTCGTCCTTGAAGAAGCGCCGCAGGTTGTTGAACACCTGCACCTCGGGCTCGAAGAACTGGCCGGTGCACAGCAGCTCGCAGACGGCCACGTCCACCTCCTCGGGCAGGTCCAACCGGGAGGCGTCCCCCTGGATCACGTGGACCCGGTCGGCCACGCCGTTGCGGTACGCCAGGTGCTCGATGAGCTTGCAGAAGCGCTCGTGCAGCTCGATGCAGTACACCTGGGACGCGCCGTCCAGGGCCGCGAACACCCCCAGGATGCCCGTGCCCGAGCCCGCGTCCACCACCACGTCGCCGGTACGCACCGTGTCCTCGATGGCCTGCTTCCACAGGCGCGTGCGGTCCACGTCGTACAGACACATGGAGATCTCGTACGGCGTGAACGTCACCGCAGTCGTCGGTTGTGACGTCACCGCAGCCTCCTTTCGGAATCCCGGCGGGCTCCCCGCGCGCACCGGAGCGCCCATTCTACCGAGTCGCCCCGTTCTTGACCCTCCCCCACGTCGGTCCCTACCCTTCGACGATGGGCGCGAGGTGGAAAAGAGCGCTGGGTCCCCTGGCCGTGTTTGCGGCGGTGGCCCTGTTCGCGGCGCACCGCGTGGCCGTGATCCTGTCCGCCGGCGACTTCCTGTTCCCCATCGAGCCGTGGGAGGGCAAGAACACCCAGATCGCCTGGGACATGCTCGAGGGCCGCTTCGGGCTGCAGGGGTTCACCCTGTCCGAGTACGTCACCAACGCCGGCGCCACCCACCACGCGTCGTTCTCGTCCACCTCCCTGGTCTACTGGGTCGTCTCGAAGATCTTCGGCTTCGGCCTGCTCGGCGTCCGCCTGACGCCGCTGCTGTTCTGGATCGCGGCGCTGGCCCTGTGGGGTGAGGGGCTGCGACGCACCCTGCACGCTGCCAGCGGTGTGCTCGCCGTGGTCGGCCTGTTCGCCGTGTCCTCGACGCTGGTGGCCTGGCAGCTGACGTTCTTCGGCTGCCATTCCGAGTCGGTGCTCCCCCTCGCCGCGGCCCTGGTGTCCTGGCTGGCGTGGATCTCGCGCGAGGAGCGCAGCCCCCTGCTGGCCGGGATCACCGGGCTGTGCTTCGGCTACGCCGCCGCGTTCTCGTACCTGCTGTGGCCGATCCTGGGGCTGATGGCGCTGATCACGGCGCTGCCGCCGCGCCCGGCCCTGCGTTGGGGGCCCGTCGGAGCGCTGATCGGCGGACTCGTCGTCGGCCTGTGGCCCCTGTGGCTGATCATCGCGCTGAACCCCGGTGCCCTGTTCACCCTGCCGGTGACCGAGGATCCGGGCACCCGCCTGGCCGACATCAGCGCCGGCCAGGGCGGCTCGCTGAGCCTGTTCTGGACCACGCTGACCAAGCCGCTGCGCGGCTTCGGCCACGACTACTGGATGGCCACGGACGTGGCCGGCGCCCTGTGGGGCCGCATGCGCTTCGAGGGCCTGGCGTGGAGACTGACGATCTTCGGGCCGCTGGCCCTGATCCCGCTGGCGTGGGCCCTGCGGCGCGAGGCCGCCGGCAAGCTCGCGCTGCTCGTGGCCGTCGCCCCCGTGATCTGCCTGCTCTACATCGCCTACGGCAGCCCCTTCAAGCCCGAGCTGCCGCTGCGCTACCTCATCCCCCTGGCCTTCCTCGGCCTCAGCGCGCCCGCAGTGGCCGTGGGCTGCGGCATCAAGCTGCTTCGCGACCCCGCGCCGTCGACGGCCCGGCGCGTGGGCGCCTGGGTCGCCATCGTCGCCAGCGCGCTGGCCCTGGCCTGGCTCGCCCCGCCACGTCTGAAGGAGGCCTCGAATCTCGTGCGCTCCGGCCGCGCCGGCGACCTGCTCGAGCACCGCTACGTGGCCTACTACAACCTCGGCATCGGCACCACGTGGGCCGAACAGGTGCCCGAGGTCAACGACCTGCTGGACGTGCGCGCCGCCGAGAACCGCCCCGACGCCTTCGCCGGCATGCAGGCCGGCCTGCTCCACGACCTGCAGCCCACCGGCCTCGGCCTCGCCACCTGGGCCCCCCACCCCCTCGAGGCCGAGTCCCTCACCCTGGGCCTGTCCGAGTGGTCCGAGCGCCAGTACTACAAGAGCGAATCCACCCGCGAGTACCTCCCCGTCACCGCCGAGAACATCGGCTGGGGCACCGGCATCCGCACCCGGTGGCAGGCCGCCGCCGCGAACGTGGCCATTCAAGGCGCCCACGACCTGGACGCCTGGCCCGAGCAGCTGTCGGTGGAGTCGTTCTGGGAGGGCTACGGCCTCGGCTGGGGGCGCGCCGACGCGGCGGCACCCACCGCCGTGGAGATGATGCCGCGCTCCATCCCCGAGGCGTACCACGAGGCCGTGGTGCGCGGTGTGGTCCGGGGGCGCACCCTGCCGGCCAAGGACTGGTGGGGTGAGCCGCCGCCGTTCCCGTCGATCCGCAAGCCGGCGCAGTGAGGCTCCGATGCACACGAGACCTGCTCTCGCGCTACACATCGCCACGCTCGGGTGGTTGATCCTGGCGGCTGCCTGCACGTGCCCGCCCGATTCCCCGAGCGCTCCGGCGAGCGACCTACCACCGCCGCTGGCCGTCGGCGAGTATGTCCTGGCCTGGGAGGGCGATCTGACGGTCGGCCACCGCACGGTGGAGGAGAGCACCGGACGCCAGGTCCAGGCCCGGCACGAGATCGGCGGCCCGGGCAGCCTCGATCCGTTCGAACGTGAGCACGTCGTGACCCTCGCCGAGGTCGAGGCCCAACCCGATCCCGTGGTCGGGGACATCGTGCTCCACGACGACGGCACCACCTCCTTCTGGCTGGCGATGCGCCTCGAGGGCTTCGACGGCGACCACGCGCTGGCGCTCTTCGGAGCGTTCCCGCAGCGGGTGAAGACCGCGCAGCTCCATCGCGTCCCCGAGCCGCTGGCGACATCCATCGCGACGTGTCGAACCATGACCTACGGCCTGGCGAGTCGATTCCGGATCCCCTCCCGCCCCGAAGGGTGGACGCCCGCGCCCGGCGAGGAGGTTCTCACCCCCCGCCCGCCCTGGGGCTGGAAGCCCGCCACGGTGGTCCGGTGTGAAGGACCGGCCGTGCGGCTCGCCATCGAACCGGGTTCGGAGACGTGGGTCTCCATCCTCGATGTGATCCCGGAGCTGGAGACCTGGTCCGACCGCGCCGCAGTCGGTGACTACGTCTCCAAGCACGGTGGCGTGGGATTCCCGGTCGATCGCCTCACCGAGACTGGCGTGGAAGGGGTCGTGGACTACGGGTCGACCGAACACCTCGAACACGGCAGCTACTTCGTCCAGAGGCCGAGCTCCGAGGCGTTCGTACCGGTCATCGATCCCGCGAACGCCAGCTGCGCCGCTCGCAGCGCTGCCCACGAGATCCTCCTGTTCGAGCTGGGGATCGTCCACGCACGACGCCCCGCAGACCACCCGGACGCCATCGAGTTTTTCGACATCAAGGGGCAGGTCCTCCTCAGCGGAGAGGTTCGACAGGAGGTGGACTTCGCCAGCAACGAGTCCCTGGTCGACCAGCTCGAGGCGGTCTACGAGAGGTGCGACCGCGGGGGAACGGGATTCGTGTACGAGAAGGAATCCACACCGCTGCTCGTCGATGACCTGGAGTGCCCCACGCCTGGCGGGATTCGCCCGGATCTCAACGCGGCGTCCGCCGCGCTGCTCGAAGCCATCTGCAACCAGGCCTGACCGCGTCCTGGGTGACCCGCGCGGTTGGCCCGGTTCTTGCGCTTTCCCCTGGCGAGGCCGTTGGGGCGCAGGAACCGGAGGAACGCATGGACAGGTCGATGGTGGGTCGCGTGGGTACGACGATGGTGGCGGGGGTGAGCCTGCTGATGGCAGCGCAGCTGGGTTGCGCGGCCATGGACGTGGGCAACGCCGTGGGGGGACCCGGGGTCACCCAGGGTGGAACGCAGGACATGCGGTACGCCCGCACGATCATCGAGGAGGGGGGAATCCCGGCGGTGGAGCACTTCAAGGCCGAGGGATTGTTCTCGGAGCACGATCTGCCGCTGCACGGCGACGAGTGTGAACAGGTGCTGTGCCCCCGCGCCGCGGCGAGCTGGATCGACCCGGTGGGCCCGGGCGGCGGCCAGACGCTGGTGCAGCTCGGCTTCGGCACCCGAATCGGCGAGGACTTCCAGCGCCAGCCGCTGAGCCTGGCCCTGGCCGTGGACATCAGCGGCTCGATGAGCGGCGGCAAGCTCGAGGCGGTCAAGACCGCGCTGCAGGTGATGGTGAACCAGCTCGACGAGGGCGACGAGCTGGCCCTGGTGGTCTTCGACGACCAGGCCGAGCTGATCCGCGGGATGACCGTGATGGATGAAGCCGGCCGTCAACAGCTGTACAGCGACATCGTCGCACTGCAGACCGACGGCGGCACGAGCATCGAGGCGGGGCTGAAGCTGGCCTTCGACCAGGTCGCCCCCACGGCCGGGGCCCTCGGCATCGAGGACCGGGTGTTCCTGCTGACCGACGCGCAGCCCAACGTCGGCGACACCGGCATCGGCTCGTTCATGGGCATGACGCGGTACTACGCCGAGGACGAGATCGGGCTGTCGGTGTTCGGCGTGGGCCTGGACCTGGGCAGCGAGCTGGCCCAGCAGATATCGACCGTGCGCGGGGGCAACTACTTCTACCTCTCGGACGAGGAAGCCATCGCCACGGTGTTCAACGAGGAGTTCGACTACATGGTCACCCCGGTGGCCTACGACCTCGAGGTGGTGGTGCAGTCGGCCCCCGGCCTCGAGTTCGGTGACGCGTATGGCGCTCCCCTGGACCAGCCCGGCCCGCAGGTGGACTTCGGCGCCTCGACCCTGTTCCTCAGCGCCCGCAACGGCGGCATCGGCATGACCCTGGTGGACGTCGAGGGCGTGGCCCTGGTCGCCGAGGGACCGCTGGACCTGGCCTCCTTCCACCTGTCGTTCGAGCCCGTGGACACCGGCGAGGTCGTCGAGTCCGAGCTGGCCATCCGCTGGGAAGGCGGCGACGTCATCGCCGAGCAGCAGACCATGGCCGACGATCTGGGCGTGTACAAGATGGCCGTGCTCGTCGACGAGTACCTCGCGCTGATCGCCGGCGCCGAGTTCTGCCAGGGCCTGCTCACCGCCGACATGGCGCTCGAGCGGATCACCGCGGCCAGGGGGCGGCTGAACCAGGTCGCGCTGCACCTCGGCGACGAGCCGCTCGAGGATGAGGCCGAGCTGATGGGCAAGCTGCGGGCCAACGTCGAGGGCGGCGCTGACAACTGCGCGCCCGCGGACGTGTACGAGTACTGAGAAGCGGCCCACGACACCCTCTGTATCCCGCTGATCCTCGCCGCCCGTGGGGGGACCGGGAGCGTGACTGGGGTGGCGGGAGGTCCGAAACAGACCAGACTCGGGTCGAACTTGCGTTCAGCGCAAGAAAGCAGCCGGTCTATCCGCCAGACTCGGGTCCAACTTGCGCTCAGCGCAAGAAACCCCCTTGTCTACCTGCCGCTCGTCGGCGCAAAAACGTGAACCGCCCCCCGAGCACCAGGGCACACTGGCCGGACGATGGGCGAGGGCTGCGTTTCAGCGGCCACGTCGTCGAAGGACCAGCGCCAGGATCACCAGGAACACTGCCCCGGCGGGCCCGCCACCGCCGGCTGCCGAGCACTCACATCCCCCTTCGTCGTCCTCACCGGCGCTGTCGTCGTCGTCTGGCTGGCTGTCGTCGTCGTCGCCCACCGCGCTGTCGTCGTCGTCGCCTACCGAGCTGTCGTCATCGTCGCCGGTGACGCAGTCGTCGTCGAGGTCGTCGGTGAGGCCGTCGCAGTCGTTGTCGGCGCCATCGTCACATATCTCGGTGGCGCCCGGGTAGGAGGTGGGATCGGCGTCGTCGCAGTCGTCGCCGCCGCAGTCGATGTCGAGGTGGCCGTCGGCGTCGGCGTCCACGTCGTCGATGAGGTCGTTGCAGTCGTTGTCGAGGCCGTCGCAGAGCTCGGGGGCGCCTTCATAGACGGTGGCGTCGGCGTCGTCGCAGTCGCCGTCACATGCGGTCAAGCCGTCACAGAACAAGAGCACGGAGGTGGCCTCGAGGGTT
>CAZLEO010000282.1:0-12280 GCA_964558555.1 uncultured Rickettsiales bacterium
GCCCGGTCGGTGCCTGGTTCCTGCTCTTCAAGTCCCGCGCGACCAACGCCTTCGGTGGCAACTACATGGTCGAGCGCCGCGACGAGCTGGAGAACTGGGGCCCCTACGGCGCCGTGAAGCCGATCCCGGCCAACCTGCGTAACTGGCTGGGCATGCTGGACATCTTCGAGGGCAAGGGCCCCCTGTACATGCGCACCGAAGAGGCGCTGGCGAACATCGCCGAGCAGTACAAGGATGACCCCAAGGCCTACAAGAAGAAGATGAAGGAGCTGGAGTCCGAGGCGTGGGAGGACTTCCTGGACATGACGATCTCGCAGGCTCACCTCTGGGCCGCGACCAACGTCCGTCCCGAGGAGAAGCCCTCCGAGATCGCCGCGTGCGAGCCCTACTTCATCGGCTCCCACTCCGGCGCCTCCGGTGCCTGGATCTCCGGTTCCGAGGATCTGCAGACCGAGCAGACCAAGGGTGAGTACTTCTGGGGCGCCTACGGCCTCTGCACCACCCCCCGCCTGTTCGCCGCCGGTGACGCCTCTGGCGCCTCCAGCCACAAGTTCAGCTCCGGCTCCCACGCCGAGGGCCGCATCGTCGGTAAGGCGATGGTCAAGTGGTGCCTCGAGCAGAACCTCGAGATCCCGGCTGTGGACGACGCGACCATCGAGACTCTCAAGGCCGAGACCTTGAAGCCCATGGCCACGTTCGCCGACAACTGCGACGCGACCACGGACGCCGCCGTCAACCCGGCTTACATCCGCCCGCGTCAGTTCATGTTCCGTCTCCAGAAGATCATGGACGAGTACGTCGGTGGCGTCTCCGCCGCCTTCTCCACCAACACCCCGATGCTCAACCGCGCCATGGAGCTCCTCGAGTTCCTGCGCGAGGACTCTGCCAGCCTGGCTGCCGAGACCAACTACGAGCTCGAGCGTTGCTGGGAGAACCTGCACCGCATGGCGCAGGCCGAGTCTCACGTCCGGACCATCATGGCCCGCGAAGAGACCCGCTGGCCTGGCTACTACATGCGGTCCGACATGCCCACGCTGGATGACGAGAACTGGAAGCTCTTCGTCAACGTCAAGAAGGACGCTGCCGGTGAGTGGGAAATCATCAAGCGGCCGATTTACTCGATCATCGACTGATTCGGTTTTCTGAACGCACTTCACCCCCCGGGTATCACTTGTGGTGCCCGGGGGGTGTCGTTTTAGCCCCCCGAGGGAACTCTCCATGAACTCCCCGACAACCTGCCCCCATTGCTCCCACGAGCTGACCCGCTGGCAGACCCCCCCGGACTCGTCCTGGGCTGGAGACATCCACCTGGTCTGCTTCCATGACCGCTGCCCTTACTTCGTCAAGGGCTGGCTGCACATGTTCGAGCGGTACGAGGTCAAGGCCTCCTATCGGTACCGGATCGATCCCGCCACGGGCAAAGCCTCGCCTCTGGCCACCTGGTCCAAGGACGCCCACAGAAACTGCATCGTGCCGGACGAACAAGTGGAGGAGTCATGACCGACGACCTGAAGACGAGGATCTTCGAGGACGCCAAGCGCCTCGATCTCGACGACAGCTTCCGTTTTGCCTGTCACCCCGGCGTGCCCTGCTTCAACCAATGCTGCGGGGACATCAACATCGTGTTGACCCCGTACTGTATCGTGCGCCTCAAGCAGCGGCTCGGGATGACGTCGGAAGAATTCCACAACGAGCACACCCTGGTTCCGTACAACAAGGAGATCCACCAGCCCGTCCCCCTGATCAAGATGCGCGACGACGAGGGCAAGACCTGTCCCTTCCTCGGCGAGCAGGGGTGCACGGTCTACGAGGATCGTCCCTGGGCCTGTCGGATGTACCCGGTGGGGCTCGCGGCGCCGCGGGACGCGGCCGAGCAGGGCGATCGGTTCTACTTCCTGCTTCAAGAGGATTTCTGCAAGGGATTCGCCGAGGACAACGAGTTCACGGTGCGTCAGTGGATCGAGAACCAGGGTATCGCCGAATACGACGCGGCGGGCGAGCTGTTCCAGCCCATCAGCCTGCATCCCTTCTGGGACGGCGGGGACATGTCGCCGGCCAAGATGGACATGTTCTGGATGGCGGCCTACAACCTGGACCGCTTCCGCCGGTTCATCTTCGAATCGACCTTCCTGCAGAAGTTCGAGGTGGCCCCCGAAGTGGTCGAGCAGCTGCGGACCGACGACATGGCGCTGATGAAATTCGGCTTCGACTTCGTGCGGTTCTCGGTGTTCGAGGAACCCGCCGTGTCCCTGAATCCCGCATTCAGCCCCGTTCAGCAGCGCGAGAAGGAGTTCTTCGACCGCAAGGCTGAGTCGGATTCAGAGTAGGCCCCCAGGCCGGCGCAAAAAAAACCTCGCAGCCCCCTACACAGCAGAGCCCCGGATCGGTATCCTCTGCTCCCTTGACATATAAAGAACTCGCGGGCGCTCGCGTGCACGTGCACGCGGCCGCGCGCGAGAGAGACAATGGAGGAACAGACTCGTGAGCGGTAGCGACACCATCCTGGTGATCGGTGGTGGCATCGCGGGCATCAGCGCCGCACTAGAGGCAGCTGAGGTCGGCAACGACGTCATCCTGGTCGAGAAGGAGGCCTGGCTGGGCGGCCGGGTCATCACGCTCAACAACTACTTCCCCAAGCTGTGTCCCCCGACCTGCGGCTTGGAGGTCAACTTCCGGCGCCTGCGGAGTAATCCGCGCATCCAGGTGATGTACCCGGCGACCGTGGAGAAGATCAGCGGCGAGCGCGGCGCATACGACGTGACCATCGCCGTGCAGGACGCCGCGGAGCTCGGCGACGACGAGAAGGCCTTCGTGCTGACGTCGACGCCCCGCAGTTCGGTGACCGGCGCCCAGACCGTCGAGGCCAAGGTGGGCTCGGTGATCGTGGCCACCGGCTGGCACCCCTACGACGCCGAGAAGCTCGACACCCTGGGCTATGCCGAGTCCGCGGACGTGGTCTCCAACATGGAGTTCGAGCGCATTGCCGCGGCCAGCGGCCCCACGGGCGGCAAGATCACGCGGCCCAGCGACGGCGCGGCTCCCAAGAGCGTGGCGTTCGTTCAGTGTGCGGGCTCCCGCGACAACAACCACCTGCCGTACTGCTCGGCGGTGTGCTGCATGGGCTCGCTCAAGCAGGTGCGGTACGTGCTCGACAAGGCGCCTGAGGCCAAGGTCACGGTGTACTACATCGACATCCGCTCCATGAGTCGCCACGAGGGCTTCTACTACGAGCTGCTCGGCGAACAGAACGTGACCTTCGTCAAGGGCAAGGTCGCCCGTGTGACCCCCGAAGGCAGCGCGCTGAAAGTCGACGTCGAGGACACCCTTGGCGGTAAGCTGCTCGCCGACACCCACGACCTGGTCGTCCTGGCCACCGGCGTGGTGCCCAACAACGCCGAGCAGCCCGTTCAGGGCGCGGCCACCGACGAGTACGGCTTCATCGTGCACGGAGACAGCGGACCGCACGGCGTGGGCTGCGCGCGCCGTCCCACCGACGTCTCCCGCGCTGTCAAGGACTCCACTGCGGCCGTTCTTCGGGCCCTGCAGGACGTGAGGAGCTAGCCATGAGCGACAACAAGCTTGGTGTCTTCATCTGCACCGGCCACGGCATCGAGGATGCCGTGGACATGGACGAGCTCGAGTCCGTGGTCACCGGCGAGTACAGTGCCGACGTCTACGAGACCTTCGAGGACTTCGAAGGCGAGGGGTTGACCGCGCTTCGCGCCCAGGTCGCCGACTCCGGCGTCACCCAGGCCATCATCGCCGGTCCCTCCAGCCGCTACTTCTGTGCCCGCGACTTCCCCGAGGGCGTCGCAATGGAGTTCGTCAACCTGCTGGACCTGGTGGTGCTGACCCACAAGGACCTCGAGGACGAGGACGAGCTCGACGAGGACATGACGGCGATGGCGCAGGACTACCTGCGCATGGCGTGTGTCCGCGTCCAGGCCTTCAAGGAGGTCGTCCCCTTCGAGGAGAGCGCCCAGATCGACAAGACCATCCTGGTGGTGGGCGGCGGCATCGCCGGTCTGTCCGCGGCGGTCGAGACGGCCAAGGCCGGCTACGACGTGGTGCTGGTCGAGAAGGACGAGGTCCTCGGCGGGTACATGAACAAGGTGCACCGCTCGGTGCCCCACACCGCACCGTACCGTGACCTCGAGGACACGGGTATTGCGACGCTCGTCGAGGCGATCAACGCCAGTGACAAGATCACGGTGCACACCGGCACGACCATCACCGAGACCCTGGGCGGTCCCGGTCTGTTCGACGTGACCCTCGCCAGCGGCGAGAAGTTCCGCGCCGGCGCCATCGTCCAGGCCACCGGGTTCACCCCGATCGACCCCACGGGCTTCGATCACCTGGGCTTCGGCAAGGTCGCCAACGTCATCACCAACGACCAGTTCGAGGCGATGGCCTCCAACGGCGGCTTCAAGCGCCCCGACGGCCAGCCGGCCAAGAACGTGGCGTTCGTCCAGTGCGGCGACTCCCGCAACCCCGACTCCTTCTCCTACTCCTCGGCCATCATGAGCCTCAACGCTCTGAAGCAGGCCATCTACCTGCGCGAGGCGGATCCCGAGGCGCGGGCCTACGTGTTCTACGAGCACATCAAGACCCCCGGCCAGCATGAGGACTTCTACAAGCGCGTGCAGGAGGACCCGGGCGTCTTCATGACTCGCGGCATGGTCACGAACATCGAGGACGCCGGCGGATCGCTGGTGGTGGACGTGGACGACACCATGCTCGGCGACCAGATCCAGGTCGAGCTCGACCTGCTGGTGCTCAACGCCGGCATGAAGCCCAACTCGGCCGACGGTGAGGCCATCCGGCAGCACACGGACATGTCCGCGATCGTCGAGGAGGGCCCCGAGAACGCCAAGTACGAGGAGGCGGTCGGGGTGGTCGAGGAGCTGTCCTGCCACGCCGGCACGGAGGTCCTCAACCTGGACTACCGTCAGGGCCCGGACATGCCGACGCTGCGGCACGGCTACCCGGACTCCCACTTCATCTGCTTCCCCTACGAGACCCGCCGCACGGGCATCTACGCCGCCGGCGCGCTGCGTTCCCCCATGGACAGCGCCAGCGCCGTCGAGGACGCCATGGGCGCCGCGCTCAAGGCCATCCAATGCGTCGAGATGCTGTCCCGCGGTGAGACCGTGCACCCGCGGTCCGGCGACGTGTCCTTCCCCGAGTTCGCGCTGATGCGCTGCACCCAGTGCAAGCGGTGCACCGAGGAGTGCCCCTTCGGCACCATCAACGAGGACGAGAAGGGTACCCCCGAGTACAACGTCACCCGCTGCCGCCGCTGCGGCATCTGCCTGGGCGCCTGCCCCGAGCGGATCATCAACTTCCCCGACTACTCCGTGGGCGCCGTGGCCGACATGATCAAGGCCGTCGAGGTCCCCGAGGAGTGGGACGAGAAGCCGCGGGTCCTGGCCCTGTGCTGCGAGAACGACGCATTGCCGGCCCTCGAGGCCGCCGCCCAGCACGGCACCCAGTACAGCCTGCACGTGCGCGTCATCCCCGTGCGCTGCCTCGGCTCCATCAACGTCGTGTGGATCAAGGAGTGCATCTCCAACGGGTTCGACGGCGTGCTGATGTTCGGCTGCAAGCACGGCGACGACTACCAGTGCCACTACATCAAGGGTAGTGAGCTGATGGACGCCCGCGGCAAGAACGTCAAGGAGACCCTCGAGTCCATGTCCATGGAGAACGAGCGGGTCCAGCTCCACCAGGTGGAGATCGACGACCACGAGACCATCCCCAAGGTCATCGATGAGTTCATGGAGCTCATCGAGGAGATCGGGATGAACCCGTTCAAGGGTATGTAGATCGGGATACGGGGCGCCGTTCGACGGCGCCCCGTCTTTTCTGCCGGGGATCCGACCTTTACAAAAACCATCCGGATACGCAGAGTACGCGCGTGCGTTCAATACATGCGTGCGAGGTGATCTGTTGAGAGTCAAACCCAACCTCGAGTTCGTCAAGGAGGTCACCCGGAACACCGGAACCGACGTCCTGACCTGCCAGCAGTGCGCCACCTGCTCGGTGACGTGCCCCCTGTCCCCGGAGCTGCACCCCTATCCCCGCAAGGAGATGATGTGGCTGGCCTGGGGTATGGAGGAGTCGCTGATGTGCGACCCCGACCTGTGGCTGTGCCACCAGTGCGGGGACTGCGCCGACGTCTGCACCCGCGACGCCCACCCCATGGACATCCTCTCGGACATGCGGTCGCGGGCCATCGGCTACTTCGCCTTCCCCGGCATCATGGGCAAGATGGTGCGTGAGCCCAAGTACCTGCCGGTGTTGCTGCTCATCTCCGGCACCTTCCTGACCATGCTCGTGTTGCTGCAGCAGGTCTGGGTGGGGGACACCCCCCTGCTCATGGAGAGCGTGCACTTCGAGTACGAGGAGTTCCTCGCCCACCGGGTGATCAACACGCTGTTCCCGCTGGCCTTCTTCACGGCCGTGGGCTGCGCCATCGTCGGCGGTCTGCGCTTCTGGAAGGGCATGCATGGCATGGCCGCGGACTGGGGCACGGGGCCGAAGCAGGGGCTGATCGCAGCCTTCATCGGCGCGGCCATGGATCTGGCGCTGCACAATCGCTTCCACCGCTGCGAGGCCGCCAGACCCCGCAGGATCGGGCACCTGGTGGTGTTCTACGGGTTCATGTTCCTGCTTTTCACCACGGCCATCGCCACGGTGCTGACCGTGCTCGAGCACCTGCCCAGCCACCCGGACCTGTACCCGCTGGGGTGGCTGCACCCCGTCAAGATGATGGGCAACGCCGGCGGCCTCGCCCTGGTGGCCGGCTGCGGCTACGTGATCTGGTATCGCCTCACCCGCCCCGAGGACACGGGCAAGTCCACCTACGCCGACTGGTTCTTCGTCGGCGTGCTGCTCGCGGTGGGCGTCACCGGCTTCGGCACCGAGTTCATCCGCCTGACGCCGCTGCCCCCCGTGCTCGGCACACCCCTGTACCTGCTGCACCTGATCACCGTGTTCTGGCTGCTGATCTTCTTCCCGTACTCCAAGTTCGCCCACGCCCTGTACCGTTTCCTGGCCATGGCCCACGCCCGTCATACGGGCCGTATGCTCCCGCCTGCTTGACGCACACCCCCGGACCTGCTAGGAAAATCTCCCCTCTCAAAGAGAGGGGAGAATGAAAGCAGACGAACGTAGTTCGTTACACATAACGGTATTCGGAAAAACCAACTTTCCCCCTAAGGAGACCAGGCATGATCAAGCCGCACGGTTCCGACACCCTCAATCCCCTGTTCGTGATGGACGACGAGAAGCGCGAAGCGCTGATCGCCGAGGCCGCAGGCCTCCCGCAGGTCATGATCAGCTCCGCGGCGGCCGGCAACGCCGTGATGCTGGCGAGCGGCTACTTCAACCCGCTGACCGGGTTCATGAACGTGGACGACGCCATGGGCGTGGCCAAGGACATGCACACCGCCAGCGGCCTGTTCTGGCCCACCCCCGTGCTCAACGTGATCGAGGACGCGAGCGTCATCGGTGACGCCAAGCGCATCGCCCTGCTCGACCCCAACGTCGAGGGCAACCCCGTGCTGGCCATCATGGACGTCGAGGCGATCGAGGAGATCACCGACGAGCAGATGGCGTACATGACCGAGCAGGTCTACCGCACCGATGACGAGGCCCACCCGGGCGTCAAGGCCTTCAACGGCGTCGGCCGCTTCGCCGTGTCCGGCCCCATCCAGGTGCTGAACTTCTCCTACTTCGCCGCCGAGTTCCCCGACACCTTCCGCACCGCCTGGCAGATCCGCGACGAGATCCGCATCCGCGGCTGGAAGAAGGTCGTGGCGTTCCAGACCCGCAACCCCATGCACCGCGCCCACGAAGAGGTCTGCCGCATGGGCTGGCAGCAGGAAGGCGCCGACGGCATCCTCATCCACATGCTGCTGGGCAAGCTCAAGGCCGGCGACATCCCCGCCGACGTCCGTGACGCCGCCATCCGCAAGATGACCGAGCTCTACTTCCCCCCCAACACCGTCATGGTCACCGGCTACGGCTTCGACATGCTGTACGCTGGCCCGCGCGAGGCCGTGCTGCACGCCGTGTTCCGCCAGAACAGCGGTTGCACCCACCTCATCGTCGGCCGCGACCACGCCGGTGTGGGCGACTACTACGGCGCCTTCGACGCGCAGACCATCTTTGACGACGACGTCAAGGAAGGTGAGATGGACATCCAGATCTTCAAGGCGGACCACACCTGCTGGTCCAAGAAGCGCAAGGAGATCATCATGATGAAGGACGGCCCCGACCACAAGCCCGAGGACTGGCTCTTCCTGTCCGGCACCAAGGTCCGCATCATGCTGTCCAACGGCGAGGACCTGCCGCCCGAGTTCAGCCGCCCCGAGGTCGCCAAGATCCTCATGGACTACTACCAGTCCGAGGCCAACAAGTAGCGACTCGTTCCCCGAGTTCGGCTCCCTCCCCCCAATCGCCCCATTCCCCCGCCAATCCGGTGGATCAGTTCGCCCAAATGCCCTATTTAGGAGTCATGGATATCTCTTGCAGAGGAAGATACGCGACCCGCGCCATGATCGAGCTCGCCGGGGGGGAGCCGGGCCAACCCATCCCACTGAGCCAGATCGCCGAGAATCAAGAGATCTCGCGCAAGTACCTGCAGCAGCTCATGGGAAGTCTCCGCCGCGCCGGCCTGGTCCGGGTGGTCAAGGGATTCCGAGGGGGCTTCATGCTGGCCAAGCCCGCCGAAGAGATCCTCGTGGGTGATGTGCTCAGGGCCCTCGAGGGTGATCTGAGCCTCGTGGAGTGTGTGCGATTCGAGGATCTCTGCGGTCGCGCCGGCGAGTGCCCCACTCGCCTGTTGTGGACCAGAGCGACGGACGTGATCGAAGGATACTTCGATTCCGTCTCCCTCGCGGATGTGCGAGCAGGCAAGGTATGATGCACGACTAGGATGGAGGCACGGATGACCAAGACGATCCTCATCATCGACGACGAGCAGGACATCAGGGCCTATCTCTCCGCCCTTCTGGCGGACGAGGGGTACGAGACGCTCGTGGCTGAGGACGGTTTCGAGGGATTCGAACTCGCCAGGCAGCACAAGCCCGACCTGATCTCGCTGGACCTGATGATGCCCAACAAGAGCGGGACGGACTTCTACCGTCGGCTGTCCAGGGACAAGGACATCGGGGACACGCCCGTGATCGTGGTCAGCGGCGTCGCCGGTCGCGATCTCGCGGTGAAGCAGCCTGCGGCGAGCTTCGACAAGCCCATCAATGCCGGTGCGTTCCTCAGGGCGGTCAGGGAGGCGCTGCAGTAGCTGCAGAAGCTGCAGCTGACTGCAGCTGACTGCAGCTGACTGCAGCTGACTGCAGCTGACTGCAGCTAGCCCACGCAGCTGTCCGTCTGTCCAGCCTCACCGGGGCCGAACAACTCATCGAGCCGCGACTGCCGCTGTTGCAGGTAGGACAGTGTGTACTGATTGAGCACGTCGGAGATCGCCTGGTTGATCTCCACGTACAGCTCCCGGGTCACGCAGCAGCTGTTGCGATCGCAGGTCTCGGGATAGTCCACGCACTGCACCAGCCCCAGGGAACCCTCCAGGGCCAGCAGGACCTCGCCTATCCCGATCTTTTCGGGGGGGCGGGTCAGCTCCCAGCCGCCGCCGACACCCCGGCGGCTCATCACCAGGCCCGCGACCTTCAACGAGTTGAACAGGGTATCCAGGTACTTGCGCGACAGGCACTGCCGATCCGCGATGTCCTGCATGTTCGTCGCGCCCTGGCCGTATCGGTTCGACAGTTCGATCAGTGCGCGGAGTCCGTATCTAGCTCTCGTGGATAGTTTCATCGGCCTGCCGTTCGTCCAATCCTGACGGCCGCCACTCTCCCGTCATGCCGGCAGATATGTAACAGGATTTGTGCCCAATTGCACCCCATTTCTATGTGAATGTTATTCACGGCGCTACCGGTTTAAATACCATGGTTTATGTAGCCAATTATTTCATGCATTTTCCATGTGTTTGCTGGAATGAAATGGGGGGTGCTATAAGCCCGCGCGTCTGGAAAGGTCCCGGTCCGGGAGTCTCACACACGGGCGCGCTCGCGTCCTTCATACACACAGAGAGGAACGAAGGATGGCAATCCAGCGAGAGGTCGGGGGAAGGGTCATCCGGCTCGTCGTCGGCGATATCACCGACGTGGAGGTGGATGCCTTCGTGTACGACATCACCGAGGACGTGCAGCTGGGAGCGGGGTACGGCGGCGCGATCACCGGTCGCGCGGGGAGGGTGGTCCAGGACGCCCTGGACGAGATCGGCAAGTGTCCCACCGGCGAGGCGGTGCTCACCACCGCAGGGAAGATGAAGGCCGAGCACATCATCCACACCAACGGCCCCAAGTTCCACGAACCGGACACCGAGGCCAAGCTGCAGCGATCCATCGATTCCGCGCTGCAGATTGCAGCCGCCAACAACATCGGCAGGCTGGCCGTCCCTCCCATCGGAACGGGCCTCTACCAGGTCCCGATCGACCTGTGTGCGCGAATCCTCGTGGACCGGGTAACCGATCACCTGGGAAAGGACACGCCCCTGCAAGAGGTCCTCTTCGTGGCCCTGAACAGCCGCGAGTACGCGCCCTTCGAGGCCGCGATGAATGGAGGTGCATGACATGGACGCCTTCGCCAACACGATCCTGCTGACCTCGGTCGCCGAGGGAGGCCACGGCAACGGCCTGATGTTCGTCGCCGAGGTCGTCCACTGGGCAGCGCTGTGCTTCATGATGACCGTCTACGCGGCCCGCCTCGTGTGGTTGTTCAAGCACCCCCCAGGGCGCGACCGCCAGGCCAGGGGCGAACGCGCCGCGGACAACGCGTCCACGGTCGGCGCCCTGTACTCCCTGGGCAACGTCGCCATGCCGTGGGGTATGGAAAGCACGCGCAGGGGATTCGCCTTCTACGTGAGCTTCGCCCTGTTCCACATCGGCGTGACAGCCGGGATCTTCCTGGCTTTCGTCAGCTCCCTGTATCGACCGCTGCACGAGATCCCGGCCGTCGCCGTGCTCTTCATGGCGTCGATCGGCGTGGCGCTGCTGATCACTCTGATGCGCATCGTGCGCCGGTTCGCGCTGCCGCACCTGCGGCTGATCAGCACGCCTGACGACCACTTCGCCCTGTGGACCCTGGCGGTGTGGTTCTTCTTCGGGGTGACGGCCCAGGCCCACATCGCGGGATTCCTCGCCGGCGAGGGCTGGCTGGTGGCGTATCTGCTCTGCACCACCTTCTTCCTGGTCTACGTGCCGTTCTCCAAGATCTCCCACTACCTCTATTACCCGTTCACCCGCTGGTGGCTCGGCAAGACCCTCGGCCACCGCGGCAGCATCGTTGCAGCTCGGATCCGCAGCTGAAGGAGGAGCCATGAGTACCTACAAAGTCGACAAGATGGTCGAGCTGCTCAAGCCCAAGCTGACCCGCCAGGTGGTGGGCTCGCTGGTGGGATGCGTGCACTGCGGCATGTGCAACGACTCGTGTCACTACGTCCTGTCCCACCCCGACGATCCCAAGATGACGCCGTCGTACAAGGCCGATCAGCTGCGCAAGCTGTTCAAGCGCAACTACGACTGGACCGGCCGGGTTGCACCCTGGTGGGTCAAGGCACAGCGGTTCACCGACGACGATCTGGATCGCCTCAAGGACATCGCGTTTGGCACCTGCACCAACTGCCGCCGCTGCACCTTCAACTGCCCCATGGGAGTGGATACGGCCACCCTCAACCGCATCATGCGCGGCCTGCTCACCCGGGTCGGGGTGATGCCGGAGGGCGTGCGCGTGGTCTCCAAGGACACCTGGGAGCTGGGCAACCAGATGGGCGTCCTCAAGGAGGACTACGTGGACACCATCGAGTGGATGTCCGAGGAGCTGGTGGACGAGGTGGAGGACGACGCGGCCGAGATCGCCATCGACAAGGTCGGCGCCGACATCATGTACACCATCAACCCGCGCGAGGTGAAGTACGATCCGCGAAGCATCTCCGCCGCCGCCAAGATCTTCTACGCGGCCGGCGAGAGCTGGACCATGCCCACATGGGGCTGGGATCAGACCAACTTCGGTTTGTTCTCCGGCGACGACGTGCTCGGCGGCACCACCTACAGGCACCTCGAGGAGAAGCAGCGGGAGATCAAGGCGCGCAAGGTGGTGATCTCCGAGTGCGGCCACGGCTACCGATCGACGCGCTGCGAGGGCCCCAACTGGTCGGCCACGGACCAGGACTTCGTGATGGAGAGCTCGGTCATCACGA
>CAZLEO010000283.1:0-12272 GCA_964558555.1 uncultured Rickettsiales bacterium
GCGACGACGACGACGCCACACGCAGCCCCGCGGCCATGGACGGCGACGGCTTCACCACCTGCGAGGGGGACTGCGACGACGGCGAGAACACCGTCTACCCCGGCGCGGAGGAGGTTCCTGGCGACGGGGTGGACAGCAACTGCGACGGCAGCGACGACGGCTAGCCACGAACGGACGAGATGACGCCGACGACGATCCCCGGTTCCCGCGTCGCCCTGGCGCTGTGCCTCACCCTCGCGACCCCCGCCGTCGCCGACGAGGTGCGCACCGGCATGGCCTCGCGCCTGACCGCCGACGGGATGGCGTTCTCCGCCTCGCTCGCCGAGGGGCTGAGCTTCGACCTGCCGTCCGTCCCCATCTACTTCACCGTCGACGAGCTGGGCTGCGAGTACGACCTGTACATCTACGGCTACCAGGGCGACGTGGAGCTCGGCGACTTCTTCCTCGAGACGGTGGAGGGTTCCCCGGACCACCTCGCCCTGTCCGGGAACGTGTCCTGGTTCGAGGTGGGGAACATCATCATCGAGGCCACGTCGCCGGACTGGTGGTGCCCCAACTACAACGAGGAGGATCACGACGTGATCGTCTCCTCGCTGAGCGCGCACGGCGCGTCGTTCGTGCTGCGCGCCGACGGCGGGGTGGTGGGCGACGCCCTGATCCTGGACGTGCTGGACCACTCGTCGGTGCACCTGGGTGATCTGCAGGTGACGACCACGCAGTGGTACCTGCCCGACGAGCTGATCGAGGCGTCCGTGGAGTCCTTCGAGGACGAGATCGAGCAGCTCATCCTGGACGAGGCGGCGGTGCTGCTGGGCGCCCTGCTGTTCGACCTGCCCTCGGTGGGGGTGCTGGCCGACTTCCAGTACGAGGTCCGGATCGACACCATCGAGGTGGACGGCCTGGGGCTGTCCGCGGAGCTGAACGCGGCAGCGGACTTCGTGGGGGAGGTCGGGGAGTGCGGCGGCGGCTCACCCCAGATCGACGACGACGAGGGCGAGCCCGGCGCCATCCAGGGCACGGCCGGCGACATGCAGCTGGTGATCACCGAGGAGCTGGCGGACGCCATCCTCGGCTCGGCCTGGGCCGGCGGGCTGCTGTGCGCCGAGTTCCAGCACCTGGACTTCTCCGACGCCGCGCCCCTGTTCCCGGCCCTGCAGAACGAGGACGGGGTCCGCTTCGCCTTCGAGGTGGACAGCCAGCCGTCGCTCAGCATCGTCGAGGGCGAGGTGCACGTGGTCCTACCCGAGGTCCGGCTCGAGCTCGAGGACACCGCAGGGGGCGAGCCGCTCTTCCGGGCCATCATCGCGGTGACCGCGGACGTCTCGCTGTCCCTGGACCGGGACCGCCACGTGCTCCAGGCGTCGCTGCTGTGGGCCGATCTGGAGTTCATCCAGCTGGACGCGTCCGGCCTGCTCCACGGCACCAACTACACCGAACAGGCGTTCCTCGATCTCATCGACGACCAGGTCCTGTTGCTGCTGCCCGACCAGCTCGCCGAGCTGCCCCTGGCGCCGCTGAGCTTCGGCATCACCGGCCTGAACGCCCCGGCCGTGGCGGGCCTGCCCGAGGCCATCGGCGCCGAGCTCATCGAGCTGGAGCTGCGCGACGGCGTGGCCCAGATCGCGCTGGACGGGTTGCTGGACGTGGACGACACGGCCCCCTGGGTGGAGATCCTGA
The DNA here is from genome assembly GCA_964558555.1 of uncultured Rickettsiales bacterium. Classification (GTDB taxonomy): domain Bacteria; phylum Myxococcota_A; class UBA796; order UBA9615; family CAYRNR01; genus CAYRNR01. The sequence goes on from CAZLEO010000283.1 coordinate 1,678, forward strand.
CTGACCTCGACCAGCCCCTGACCTCGACGCGGGTGAGCGTCGAGTACGCCGGGGAGGACGACCGCGAGGGCCAGCTGACCTACTCATGGCGGCTCGACGACGGCGCCTGGTCGTTCTGGTCCCCGGAGACCGTGGCCACCTTCGTGATGGTGGACGAGGGCCTGCACACCTTCGAGGTGCGCGCGAGGGACGTGTTCTGGAACGAGGGTTCGCCGGTGGAGGAGGCCTTCCAGCTCACGCTGGACGGGTCCGCGGGCGGCGGCGGGGACGAGGACGGCTGTGGGTGCGACGCCGGCCCGTCGGTCCGGCCGCTCTCGACCGCGGCGCTGGCGGCGCTCCTGGGCGGCCTCGTGCTGCGGCGGCGGACCCGACGCACGTGACCCGGCTGCTACCCGATGTGCGTGCCGCGCTGACGCTGGCCGGGGTCGTCACCCTGGTCGCCTGGCTCCCCGACGTCGCCCTGGCTGGGGGCTTCTACACGACCGGGCCCGGGATCGTCGCCCAGGGGCGCGCGGGCGCCTACGCGGCCACCTCGGACGAGCTCATCGGCGCGTTCTACAACCCGGCGGGTCTCCACCGGATCGACGGGCTGTACATCCACCTCGCCGCGGGCCTGGTCAAGAACCACCTGACCTTCGAGCGCGACGGCGGCCAGGGCATCTACAAGCCGTACCGCGAGGGGGAAGACCCCAACAACCCCGACCACATCGAGGCCATGCTGGCCCGCCCCTTCGATCCGGTGGAGAACACGGCCACGAGCTTCATCCCGGAGGCCGGGATCGCCTTCGGCCTCGAGGACCCAGACCTGACCTTCGGCTTCGCCTGGTACGCCCCCTACGCCACCCCCGACGTGTGGCCCGAGGACGGGCCCCAGCGCTACAGCACCATCGGCTCGTCGAGCTGGCAGCTGCACTTCTCCGGGTTCGTGTCGGCGAAGCTGACGCCGTGGCTCGCCGTGGGCGCCAGCGGCGGGGCGATCTTGCTGCGCAGCCGCCAGTCGGTGAAGGCCACGGCCCACGTGCTGGCCGACGAGTCCGTGGACCTGGTCCACAACGACGAGAACCCCCTGTACGACATCGACATCCACATCGACGCCTGGCAGCGCGGCAAGCCGTGGATCAACCTCGGCGTGATGTTCCTGCCCGCGGACTGGATGCGCATCGGCGTCGGCTTCGCCCCCGGCTTCCGCATGAAGGCCGAGGGGGACATGAGCCTGACGTCCAGCATCGAGGTCTGGGAGGGCACCGAGCTGGTGCTCGACACCACCGACACCGTCCAGCTCGAGGCCGACCTCCCCCCGATCCTCCGGACCGGGGTCGTCGTGATCCCGCGGGAGGGCTTCGAGATCGAGCTGGACGTGCACGCCGAGTTCTGGTCCAGCCTGGGCCCCACGGTGTTGAGCGATCTCAACGTGGATCTGACCCAGCTCAACGATCAGATCGCCGCCATCGCGCCGAGCATGTCCGACGACATCGCCGCAGCCCTGGAGGACGGCCTCGGCGACGAGTGGGCCGGCCCCAACGGCAACGGGACGGTCGAGGTCCCCAGCTCCCTGCGCGACACCGTCAGCGTCCACCTCGGCGCCGAGGGCCGGGTGCAGCCCTGGCTGCGCCTCCGCGGCGGCGTGATGTTCGAGAACAGCGCCATCGCCGAAAACCAGCATTCCCCCTCCAGCGTGGACGTGCCCAAGTTCGCGTTCGCCCTGGGCCTGTCCATCGGCCCGCCCGGCCTCGACCTCCACCTCGCCTGGATGCACTACTTCCGCGCCACCGCCACCGTCGACGGCGGCAGCGACCGCCAGTTCACCTGCCTGCCCGGCATCCTGCCCAACAACACCAACGACGGCGTCTACCGTTCCCACGTGGACGTGATCGGCTTCGCCCTGACCTTCCGGCCGCAGGTCATCGGCGAGGAGGTGAAGAGGCTGAGGGATCCGTATCGGTTTTGAGGGGCGGGGCGGCTAGCAGCCATTCCCCGGGTAGACCCCACGGTTCAGGTCGTCGCAGTCCCACCCGAGATCGGGGTAGGTCGCGGCGTCGTAGGGGCCGGGCTGCCACCAGGAGGGGAAGCCGTCGCCGTCGAGGTCCCACAGCTCGGCCTCGAGGCCGCCGAAGGCGCCGATGTCGGAGGGGCCGCCGTCGGGATCGGCGAAGGTGGAGTGGCCGGCGTCCACGAGGGCCGAGGTCTCGAGCAGGTGCAGATCCCAGTCGGCCGCCTCGATTGCGGCGGTGTCGAGGTGGTCGGGGTCGACGGACTGGTTGCCGCCGATGCCGATGGGGGCCGTGTCGGGGTACATGGGGTCGGGCAGGTTGCCCCAGAGGTTGCCGTACTCGAAGGTCACGCCGCAGGCGTCGCAGTGGATGCCGCCGGCCTGACCGCTGGCAGAGTTGTGGGTCACCGTGGTGTTGACGAACGTCGGCGCGGACGCCGCGGCCACGTAGATCGCGCCACCCATCCCGTCGCCGCTGGCGCCGCCGAGGGCTTCGTTGCCCACGAAGGTGGCGTTGAGGACGGTGGGGTCGGCGCCCACGACGTACATGCCGCCGCCGAGGCCGCCGGAGTCCTCCTGGACCTGGTTGCCCGCCACGACCAGCGCGGTCAGCAGGGGGGAGGAGCCGCTCATGTAGATCCCTCCGCCCATCAGCGCCGTGTTGTGCTCGACCACCACCTGGCTCAGCGCGGGCGTCGAGCCGCCCATGTACACGCCACCCCCTTGACCACCGGCGCCGGACTCGTGGGCGATGTTGCCGGTGATGATCACGTTCTCGAGTTGGGGAGCCGAGTTGACCATGTACACGCCGCCGCCGTCCCCGCCGTTGGGCCCGAGGGCCTCGTTGTTGGACACGGTGACGTGGGTCACGGACGAGGCGGAGCCGCTGAGGAAGAGGCCGCCGCCCAGGCCCTCGGCGTAGGGGTCCATCACCACGTTGGCCTCGATCACCAGATCCACCAGCGTCGGCGACGCCGTGGTCACGCGGATGCCGCCGCCCTCGGCGGCGCTGCCGTGGGTGAGGGTGAACCCCTGCAGCACGGCGTCGGCTCCCTCGCCGTCCTCGAAGACCACCACGGATCCCAGGCCGGTGCCGTCGAGCAGGGTGAGGCGTCTGCCGGCCACCGCGACCACGTGGACCGCCGCCCCACCCCAGATCAGGTTCTCGGCGTAGGTGCCGGCGTCCACGCACAGGACGTCGCCGTCCAGCGCCGCGTCGAGCCCCTCTTGCACGGTGGCGTGGTCGTCGGGCACCCAGGCGGTGCAGGAGAGGCAGTCCTCGTCGGTCTCGCCGTCGCAGTCGTCGTCGGCGCCGTTGCACACCTCGGCGGCCAGGGGGCTGACGAGGTCGTCCGCGTCCTCGCAGTCACCGCCGCCGGGCGCGCCGGTGCAGGCGAGGAAGCCGTCCAGGTCCGCGTCCACCTCGTCGGCGGGCACGGTGCCGTCGCAGTCGTCGTCCACGCCGTTGCAGGCCTCGGCCGCGCCCGGGTGCACCGCCGGGTCCTCGTCGGCGCAGTCGTCGCCGGACAGGCCGCCGGGGTAGCCGTCGCCGTCCACGTCGTCGAGATCCGCGCCGTCGCAGTCCTGGTCGGTGCCGTCGTAGGGGATCTCCGTTGCGCTCGGGTACACGCCGGATCCGGCGTCGTCGCAGTCGCCGTCGCAGGTGGACCAGCCGTCCCCGTCCGCGTCGTCGTGGTTCAGCGCCGCGTCCTCGGGCGCGCAGTCCAGGCCGTCGGCCCAGCCGTCGCCGTCCGCGTCCGTCGCCGCGCTGCCGTCCCAGCCGTAGGCCAGGTAGGCGGCGCCCGTGCCCGCGCCCGCGTCGTCCACCGCGTAGGCGCCGACGACCACGTCGTGCAGGCCGTCCGCGTCCACGTCCCCGGCCCAGGCCGCCGAGGTGCCGGCGTAGCCTCCGGCGTCGGCGCCGATGAACTTCACGTCGAACTCCGACAGGGACAGCTCACCCACGATCGGCCCGCGGAACAGGTAGACCGCGCCCGCGAGGCCGCCGCCCGCGTCCTCGTTGGGGGCGCCCACGAGCACGTCGCCCATCCCGTCGCCGTCGAAGTCGCCGCCCAGGGCCACGCTCGTCCCCGCGCGGTCCCACATGGCCTCACCCGAGAGCGTGGCGTCGGCCTCGCCCAGATCCATGTACCCGTCCACCGGGCCCAGGAACAGGTACGCCGCGCCCGACTCGGAGCCGTTGCCCGCCTGGTAGGGCGCGCCCACGAGCACGTCGTCGAGCCCGTCGCCGTCCACGTCGCCGCCACCCGCCACCGCGGTGCCGGCCTGGTCGCCGGACACCTCGCCGGTCAACCTGCCGCCCGCAGAGGCGAGATCGATCACGCCCGTGACCGGCCCGTACACCACGTACGCGGCGCCGTTGTCCTCGCCCGCGGCCGGGCGGTACGGCGCGCCGACGAGCAGATCGCGCTCGCCGTCGCCGTCCACGTCCCCGGCCATGGCCACGGCCGAGCCGGCCTGGTCGCCGGGGTTCTCGCCGCGCAGCTTGGCCGCCACCTGGGACAGGGGCGTCTCGCCCTCCACCGGACCACGAACGACGTACGTGCAGCCAGAGTCCTCCCCGCCGGTGTCGTCGCCCGGGGCACCCACGAGGATGTCGTCGTGGCCGTCGCCGTCGAGGTCGTCGCCGCCCGCCACGGCGAACCCCGCCGCGTCGCCGTCGTTCACGCCCACCAGGACCGCGCGGCTCCCGGAGAGCTCCCCATCCCCCTGCACTGGCCCGGCCAGGACGTACACCACCCCTGCGGCCGCGCCGCCCACATCCTGCCCCGGCGCGCCCACGAGCAGATCGCCGAGCCCGTCGCCGTCCACGTCGCCGCCGGCCGCCACCGCGAGCCCGGCCTGGTCCCCTCCCCGCTGCGCCAGCAGGGAGGCGTCGGCCGTCGCCGTGTCGCGCGGCCCGGCCAGCGGCCCGGCGAACACGTAGGCGTGCCCCGCATCCTCGGACACCGCGGGCGAGCCCACGACCAGGTCGTCCTTGCCGTCACCGTCGAGATCCCCGGCTCCGGCCACGGACCACCCCAGCGAGGCGTCGCGATCCTGCGCGGACAGGGCGAAGCCTGCGGCGGACAGGGGCAGCACGCACCCCCACTCCACGCCGTCGCAGTCGGAGTCCACGGAGTCGAAGCAGGTGTCCTCGGCGCCGGGGTGGATGGTCTCGTCGGCGTCGTCGCAGTCGCCGTCGCACAGGCTGACGCCGTCGCCGTCGCCGTCACCCGCCTCGTCCGTGGTCGGATCGCAGTCGTCGTCGATGCCGTTGCACTCCTCGGCGGCGCCCGGATGTACCGCCGGATCGCCGTCGTCGCAGTCGCCGTCGGCCACGGTCCAGCCGTCCCCGTCGGCGTCCGGCGACGCCGCGGAGTCGTCGTCGTCCCCCGGCGACGAGTCGTCGTCGTCATCGGCCGTGGCGTCGTCGTCGTCCGCCGGCGCCGAGTCGTCGTCGTCGGTCCCATCGCAACCCGCGCACCAGCACAGCGCCAGCAGCGAGAACGCCCCGAAAGCGATCCAGGATCTGCTCATCTCTTCTCTCACCTCGGCGGACACAGCCCCCCAGGGCCGCCGCAGACGATGCCACGTTAACTCACCCGACGCCGGTCGAACAGCCAGCCGATCCAGGCGTCGGGCAAACAATAGGACTCAACCACGAACACGAATCCGATGTATTCTAGGAAGGCGGAAATCGCCAACAGGAGGTCTCGCGGTGCGAATTCATCCCTCGCTCCTCGCTGTGCTGATGCTGATGCTCGGGCTGACCTTGACCGTCTGCAACGGCAACACCTACGACGACGACACCGCCGGCGACGACGACGCCGGCGACGACGACTCGTCCGCCACCGACGACGACGATGACGACGCCGGCGACGACGACAGCGCGGCCGCGGAGCCCCAGATCTTCGTGGACCCGGACATGCTGGCGTTCGGTTCGGTGTGTGTGGGGTCGTCGGGCATCTTGCCCATTGCCATCGCCAACCTCGGCGAGGCGCCCCTGGTCATCGATGCCATGCAGTGCACGCTGCCCGAGGTGACGTTCACGCCGTTCACCGGGCAGATCGCGCCGAGCGCCTCGCCGGTGGGTGTGGACATCACCGTCAACTGCTCGGTGGAGGGGGTGCTGACGGGGCCGCTGAAGATCATCAGCAACGACCCGAACCGTCCCCAGTACAACGTGCCCGTCGAGGTCAGCTGCGACACCTGCTGATCGAGGCTTCCCCGTGATCACTCATCGTTTTCCCTTCGCAGGCGTCCTGTGGGCCGTCCTGGCGTTGTTGTGCCTGCCCCTTCCGGCATCGTCCGAGGACTGGCCCCAGTTCCGCGGCGTGCAGCGCGACGGCACCACGACCGAGACCGGACTGCTGACGACGTGGCCCGAAGGGGGCCCCGCGCTGGCCTGGACGGCCGACGGCCTGGGCCGGGGGTTCTCCTCGGCGGCCGTGGCCGACGGCCGCGTGTACGTGTCTGGCCTCGTGGACAAGGAGGGCACGATCACCGCCCTGGACACCGACGGCAACCGGCTGTGGCAGACCTCGTACGGGCCCGAATGGCGCAAGGCCACCCCCGGCGCCCGCTCCACGCCGACGGTGGACGGCGATCGGGTCTACGTGGTCAGCGGCACCGGCGCAGTGCACTGCTTCAACGCCCTGACCGGCCAGCGGATCTGGTCGAAGGACGTGGCCGCGGCCTACGGCGGTCGCCGCATGGAGTACGGCTACTCCGAGTCCCCCCTGATCGCCGGCATCCACCTCGTGTGCACCCCCGGCGGCGTCCAGGGCACCCTGGTGGCCCTGGACAAGTTCACCGGTCGCCCCCTGTGGGTGGCGCAGGGGCTGGACGAGGCGGCGGGGTACTGCTCACCACAGCGGATCCAGCGCGGGGACCGCGACGTGATCGTGACCATGCTCGGCGAGGCCGTGGTGGGCGTGGACGCCGCCACCGGCGAGCTGCTGTGGCGCGATCCCTACGACGGCTACCACGCGCGCCCGGGCCGCGAGGCCCACCCCGACTACGCCAACACACCGCTGTACGCCGACGGCGCCGTCCTCACCACCAGCGGCTACGGCGACGGCAGCGCCCTGCACGCGCTGTCCGCCGACGGCGCCAGCGCGTCGCGCACCTGGGCGGACCCCTCCCTGGGCGTCCGCCTCGGCGGCGTGGTCCTGCACGAGGGCCTCGTGTACGGCTTCCACATGAAGGGCCACGCCCAGGGCAGCCTCCGCTGCATCGAGTGGGCCACCGGCCGCCAGGTCTGGGAGGCCCGCTGGAACGGGCACATGGGTTCGGTGATCCTGGCCGACGGCCTGCTCTACCTCCACGACGAGGTCACCGGCGAGCTGGCCCTGGTGCGGCCGTCCCGCGACGGATTCGACCCCGTCAGCACCTTCCGCGTGGGCGACCGCGACGGCGAGTACTACGCCCACCCGTCCATCGCCGACGGCGTGCTGTACGTGCGGCACGGGGACCGGCTGTACGCCTACCGGATCGCCGGCTGAGCCGTGTGGAGGTCGACGCGCATCCCCCTCAGGGACCTGCTGGTCATCCTCGCCATCGCCGTGCCCCTCCTCCTCGTCGCCAGCTGGCTCCGCCGACCCGGGCCACCCGATCCCACCCCCACGGTCGAGGTCGCGCAAGCGCAGACCCCGCGAGACTGGCCCCACCGCGGCGGGCCCGGCCTGACGGGCCTCTCCGACGGCCACCTGGCGACCCGCTACGCGGTCCGCTGGCGTGTGGACACCGCCGGCCCCGGCGTCTCCCCACCCGTGGTCCACCAGGGTCGCGTCCTCGTGGGCACCACCGACGGATTCCTGCGCTGCCTCGGCATGGGTGTGGGCAAGCCCATCTGGGCCCACGAGACCGGCGCCGCCATCGAGGCCGCCCCCCTGGTGGTCGAGGGCCGGGTCATCGTCGGCGCCCTCGACGGCACGCTGCACGCCGTGGACCTCGTCACCGGCGATCCCCTCTGGACCCACGCCACCGGCGCCAAGATCACCGGCGGCGCGGCCTCCTGGACCGGCCCCGACGGCCTCGCCCGCGTGCTCGTGGGCAGCCACGACTCCGCGGTCCACTGCGTCTCCGCCGAAGACGGCGAGCCCCTGTGGCGATACCAGGCCGACAGCTACGTCAACGGCACCCCCGCCATCTCCGGCGACCTCGTCGTCCTCGGCTCCTGCGACGCCTCGGTCCACATCCTCTCCGCCGCCACCGGCGAGCTCCTCCGCAAGCTCGACACCGGCTCCTACGTCCCCGCCTCCCCCGCCGTGGACGGCGACACCCTCTTCGTCGGCAACCACGCCGGTCGCGTGCTGGCCGCTCCCCTCGACACCGCCGAGCCCGGCTGGTCCTTCGACGCCGAGGCGGCCCTCTTCACCTCCCCGGCCGTGAACGGCGCCCAGGTCCTGGTCGCCACCGAGGCGGGCGCGCTCCACGCCCTGAGCCGCGACACGGGCGAGCTGCAGTGGTCCTTCGCCACCCCCTCGTCCGTCCACGCCAGCCCCGTGATCTGTGGCGACCACGCCGTGCTCGGCGCGGACGACGGCAAGGTCCGCCTGCTCGACCTCGCCGACGGCGCAGAGGTCACCGCGATCGACCTCGGCGCGGAGATCGTCGAGGCGCCCGCCGTCGCCGACGGCTGCATCGTGGTGGGGACGGCGGACGGGGCGGTGTTCGCGCTGGAGCCACGATAAACTCTGTCCCGATGGGGATGGCTCGGACGTTGAAGGACTGAAGGAGCAGGCGTGGGGGCACCTTTGCGGGCGAAGAGGCGAATCGACGCAGATCGTATTCGCTCGCTGATCGCGGCCACGGCCGCCGGCAACCCCGACGCCCGCCACGAGCTGGCCCTCGTGTGCCTCGAACGCGCGCGCCGCACGGTCCTCTTCACCTGCGGTCCGGGTCCCGAAGGAGACGATGTCGTGCAGGCGGCCATGGCCAAGGTCTTCGACCGCCTCGACCGCTTCGACGGCGGCCCCGGCTTCCTCGTCTGGGTCGATCGCATCACCCTCAACGTGGCCCTGGACCAGTTCCGGCGTCAGGCCCGCATCGGATTCGTCGAGTACCGCGACGAGAGGTCCTTCGACCACGGCCCGCGGACCGAGGCGCCGGACGAGAATGCCGATCGCAACCGGGTGATGGAACGCGTGGCCGCCCACCTCGCCGAGATCAAGCCTGGCTGGCGCATCCCACTGGTGCTCTCCCTCCTCCACGGCTACTCGGTCCCCGAGATCGCCGCCATGCTCGACCTCAACTACGAGGCAGCCAAGAAGCGCCTGTACCGCGGCCGGGACGAGTTCCACCGACGACTGGCCAGGGATCCGCGCTGCGCCGAGTTCTTCGGAGGGCGCACGCGATGAAGGGCTTTGGCTGCGACGAAGCGCTGCGCTGCCTCGACGATCTCCACGGGGGTGTGATCGAGGAGCAGGATCGCGCCGCGCTGGAGGTCCACCTGGCGATCTGCGAGGACTGCCGCGAACGCCACGAGTTCTGGCAGCGCGTCGGCTCGGCCATGCAAGACACGCCCCTCGCCGCTCTGACCGAGGAGGCGTCCACGCGTTTGCTCTCAGGCGTACCGCCGGCCGAATCCGCATCGAGCAGGGCTCCCTGGATTCGCAGGATCTTGCGTTATGCCGCGGCCATCGCCGTGTTCCGGTATGGCGCCATCGCCGCGGTGGCCGTGGCGGGCGCGACGGTGACCGGGATCGTGGCCTTCGACCGCCTGGATCGTCCGTCCGAACCCGCTCTGCCCCCGACCGAGGTCGTGGAGGAGCCCACTGGACGCCCGTCAGCCATCCGGGACGTTGCGCCAGCGCCTGAGGTCCGCACCGAGCCCGCAACGGAAGCCGCGGTTCCGCCACATCTACCGGAGGAACAGGTGGCGGACTCTCCGGCCGTCGAGGACCCCGCGGTGCCACCTGAGCAGCTTCCCATCGAGGCGAGCACCCCCGCCGAAGGGGCGGCTGTCGAGGTACCCGCGGAGCTCGCCCTGGTGGATCGTCGCCCCGTGGGTGCCGCTCCGCCCGTCGGTCCACCGACCGTCGATCAGCTCACCGTCTCCGCGCGCGAGCACCGCCTCGCCCGGCGCTACGACGAGGCCTGTCGCGACTACCAGATCCTCGTCGAGTCCTATCCGGGGACGTCGGCCGCCGGGAACGGTCTGGTCGCCCTGGGTCAGCTGAACCTCGGCCCCCTCCACCGACCTGACCATGCCCTGGTCCACTTCGACACCTACCTCGACGTGTTCCGCGACGGCGACCTCGCCGAGGACGCCCGAGCGGGACGCGTGCGCGCGCTGGACGCTCTGCAGCGCGAAGCCGAGGTGGTCGCTGCCGCTCAGCAGTACCTCGTGAATCACCCAGGAGGCAGCGCCCGCGCCGAGGTCCTCCATTTCCAGGCCGACGCCCATCGTGCGCTGGGCGATGACGAGAGAGCCGCGGACGCGTACCGCGAGATCCTCGCGACCTGGCCCGAGTCCACCCACGCCGCCTGGGCAGCCGCTGTGCTCCAGGAGATGGGCGTGTCGGAGATCCAGTGAAGGGGGCGTCACGTCGGATGCTCGCCGAACACGGCCGTGGACCGAGCCCATGGACGGGGTTGG
>CAZLEO010000284.1:0-12264 GCA_964558555.1 uncultured Rickettsiales bacterium
GGCCGTCGGAGATGTCGGTGGCTCCCGGGTACACGTGCGGGTTGGTGTCGTCGCAGTCGTCGCCACCGCACGCCACGTCGGAGTGCCCGTCGCCGTCGTCGTCCGAGCACAGCCCCGTGAGGCAGTAGTTGATCATGTTGGGGCCGATGGAGGCCATGTTGTACGAGTTGGCCCACTCGATGGTCAGCGAACTCGCGTACAGACCACTCGCACCCTGGACCAGCACGTAGCTGTTGGTGTTGTTGTAGTCGTTGATGCTGAGCTCGGTGGCGCTGCCGTAGTTGTCCAGGTCGCCGTGGGAGGCGTAGTTGGAGTACACGGACGCGGGCACCCCGACCATGACCGGATGGCTCGGCGCCACGTTGTACATGTACGACGACAAGGTGCCGGAGTTGTGGTCGTGATCGGCCCCGTACGGCAGCGTCGAGATGTGGGTGTACGCCGTGTACGTGGCCATCATCAGGATGAAGCAACCGCCACCGTTGAGGTAGTCCTCGAACCGGTACATGTACGAGTTCATGGTGGTGTTGAAGTTCGTGGGCTGCTGGCTGGGTACGATGACGATGTCATACGAGCCCAGGTCCACCGTGGCGATGGAGCTGGAGCCGACCTGGTCGTAGCCGAACCCGAGGTTCGCCAGGTGGTCGTACCAGTAGCTGTACCCCCAGGGATTGTTGTCCTGGATGATCAGGATGTCCTGGGCCTGTGCCGGGACACTTCCAAGGAGCATCGACCCGGCGAACAGCGCCAAGGTGAGTCTACGGAGGGCTGGCTTCAACATGCGTTCTCCTCCCCTGCAAGGGGTCATACACGTGCGTACCCGCAGTCCGGGTAGGAACACGCTACCACTACGCGGGCAAGCAGGCTAGCCCAATGCCCCCGAGTTCCGACCATTCGTCAACAAGTTCCTGACAAGTTCTCGGCGACGGGAAAACGCGCCTCGATACGGCGCACAGCGGGTTCCGGATCAGTCGTCGGAGCAGGGCACGCCTTCCTTGAGCGTGGTCCAGGACACGGCCAGGGTGATGTCCTCCATGTGCTCCACGGAGGTGCCCGTGCTCTCGGGATCGTTGAAGAACAGGCGGATGTTGGTGCTGCCGTTGTCCCCGCAGTAGGTACGGATCTCCAGCATCCACTCCCGCTCCTCGTACTGGTCCACGGCGAGGCATTCCTCGTCGTCGCCGTCGAGGCAGTAGAAGTCCACCCCCGTGGCGATGGACGCGTCGTTGACCTCCATCTCCCACAGGCGAGGGCCCACGTTCTGAATGGTGATCACCTGCTCGAGCAGGGTGTCGTTGTCCACCTCACCGAAGTCGATATCGGTGCCTGGAGAGATCTCCACGTAGGGGCCTCCCGAGGCGTCCCGATCCCCGGGGCAACCGGCGAACAGCACGACCAGGGTCAGAACCGAACCGACGAAGCAGCGACGCATCCCGGTGTCTCCTCCAGGCACCCACTATAATCGGCCCGCAAAGGGTGGAGCAACGATGACTCGATCTGGCTACGACTTCGTTCTGGGCACTGCCGGCCACATCGACCACGGCAAGACCACCCTGATCCGGGCGCTGACCGGCGTGGACTGCGACCGTCTCGGAGAAGAACAGGCGCGCGGGATCACCATCGTATTGGGGTTCGCGCCCATCTCCCTGCCCTCGGGGCGCCGCGGCGGTGTGGTGGACGTGCCCGGCCACGAAAAGTTCGTACGGACCATGATCGCCGGCGCCACCGGCATCGATCTGGCGCTGCTGGTGGTGGCCGCGGACGAGGGCATGATGCCCCAGACCCACGAGCACCTGGCCATCCTCGACCTGCTGCGGGTGCGCCGCGGCGTGGTGGCGGTGACCAAGGCCGATCTGGTGGACGAGGAGCTGCTGGAGCTGGCCTGCGAGGAGGTGGCCGACGGACTGGTGGGTACCACGCTGGCCGGTTCCCCGGTGATCCCCTGCTCCGGTGAGACCGGCCAGGGCCTCGACGACATCCGCGCCGCCCTCGATGGAGCCGTGGAGGGGCTGCAGGGGCGCTCCACCGAGGGCCCCTTCCGCCTGCCCGTGGACCGCGTGTTCTCCCTGCGAGGGTTCGGCACGGTGGTCACCGGCACCTGCATCTCCGGCACGGTGTCCAGGGGCGAGGAGGTGGAGATCCTGCCCGGCCAGCGGAGCACGCGGGTGCGCGGCATCGAGGTGCACGGCGAGGCCCGCGACGAGGCCATGCCGTCGCGCCGCACCGCGCTGAACCTGCAGGGCGTGGCCACTCACGACGTGCCGCGTGGCTCCCAGATCGTCACCCCGGGCCGGGTGTGCGAGAGCTCCATGATCGACGTGGAGATGCGGGTACTCGAGTCGTCGCCGCTGATCCTGGCGCCGGGGACCCAGGTCCGCTTCCTCACCGGCACCAACGAGGCCATCGGCACCTTCGATCCCATCGACGATCCGGGCGCCGAGGGCGCGGAGCCGGGTTGGGAGGGGAATGCCCAGCTGCGCCTGGACCGCCCCGTGGCCGTGGCCCGCGGCGATCAGGTGATCCTGCGGCGCATCTCCCCCATCGTCACCGTGGGCGGTGGCAAGGTCATCGATCCCACCCCCACCCGCTTCAAGGTACGGCGCCGCGGCCGTCACGTCCGCCTCGCCACGGCCCTGGCCGATCCGGACGCCGCCCTCGCCGACCGCATCGCCGCGCTGCTGGCCGACGCCGAGCCGTTCCCCGTGGCCGCGCCGCAGCTGGCCCGGCGCCTCTCCACGGCCCTGCCGGAGGCGCGCGCCGCCATGGGCGTCCTGGCCGAGGCAGAGCGCGCTCTGGTGCTGGAGGACGGCACCGCCGCGGCCGCGACCGTGTTCGAGCGCTTCGCACCGCAGCTCGTGGCCACCGTGGACGAGTACCACCGCAGCTACCCGCTGCGCGTCGGCGCCCCGCGCGATCAGCTGCGCACGTCGCTCAACGTGGAGATCCCCCGGCCCCTGTTCGAGGCCGTCCTGGCCCGCACCGCGAAGCAGGAGGGGCTCGAGGACAGCTCCGGTCGCATCCGCCGGCAGGGTTTCGAGCCCCACGCCGACGAGGACCAGCGCCGCGAGCTGCGCCGCATCGAGGACCTGTACCGCCAGGCCGCGCTCCAGCCCCCCAACCTCGGCAGCGTGCGCGCGGCCTTCCGCAACCGCGAGGACTTCGAGGACCTCATGGGCTTCCTGCGCGACTCCGGCCGACTGCTGCGGGTCACCGGCGATCTGCTGGTGCACGAGGAGGTCTGGGACAGGCTCGTCGCCGACGTCCGCGCCGCGCTCGCCGGCGGCAAGGAGATGGATCCCCCCACCTTCAAGGGCCTCACCGGCCTGTCGCGCAAGCACGCGATTCCCTATCTGGAGATGCTCGACAAGCAGCGCGTCACCGTGCGCGTCGGCAACGTGCGCAAGCTCAAGGAGTAGGGGGTTGAAGGTTGAAGGTTGAAGGCTGGGAGGGGCAAAGAGACCTCTCCCTCATTCAACTTTCAACTTTCAACCTTCAACCCACATCGGGCTATTGCCCCGAGACGGTGATCGTGTAGTCCGGTCGGATGCCAGCCGGATCCGCGGCGATGAGCACGGCTGCGAGGGCAGAGCTGGCGAGGATGGGGATGAGGGGCCAGGCAGGGGGGCGGCGGTCGACGGTGGCGGCGGGGATGGCGGTGAAGTCGAGGTCGAGGACGGCGCGCTGGTCGACGTGGGCGTGGACGACACCGGCGGCGCTGCGCCCGTCGCGGGTGCGGACCTGCACGAGGTGGAGGCCGGCGGGCACGGGGCCGCGGGAGCGGTAGGGGGTGCGGCCGACGGGGTCCCCGTCCACGGCGACGGTGGCGCCGCGGAGGGAGCCGGCGGTGACGACCAGCTCCGCGGCCGGGCCCGCGGACACGGCCGCGGCGAGCTCGGCGGCGAGGGCGGGCTCGTCACCCGCGCTCCCCTCGGCGCAGTGTCGCGCGGCCAGGCGGCCGGTGTGGTCGAGGCGGTGGGCCACGGCGACCAGGCCGGCGGCGCCGCCGCTGATCTGGATCCAGTAGCTGTCGGAGCGGCCGGGCTCGAAGCAGCTGCCCGGGAGGGGGCAGGGGCCGCCGGTGAGCAGGGTGACCGGCTCGTCGGAGAGCGCCGCGACCCGACCGACGAAGGCCTCGGCCACGGCGCGCGCCTGGTCCGCGGTGACGTCGCCGAACGCGTGCACCGGCAGCAGGGCGGGCTGGGCGACCGCGGTCGTCGTCCAGCCGGCGAGGATCACGGCGATCCCGGCGAGTGTGCTCCCCCTGGTCAAATCCTCACCCCTAGTAGCAGGTCCCCAGCTCGTTGGGATCGGCGTAGTACGCGGTGGCCCCGGTGCTGCACACGCCCGTGGCGTCCGACTCCGCGGCGTAGTCCGCCCGGGTCAGCCAGGCCGCCAGCGCAGCGTCCGCACTGTTCATGCCGTCGGAGGCATACAGGGTGGGATGACAGCGCTGTTCGTACTCGATCTTCTCGCGATAGAAGGTATGGCAGGCGTTCTCGCCGCCCGGGGCCGGTCCGCAGTGGGTGGAGGCGGCCGCGCACCCCGGATCGGCGATGCTCTGCTCGTAGTCCGGGATCCAGCCCTCGCACTCGGTGATCTCCGACGAGGTGGCGTAGTTGGCCCGCATGTACTGGTACGCCAGCTCACCGTTGCGGCTGTTCAGCCCCTCGAACCCGGGGCCGTCGAAGAGGCCGTCGATGCACTCCATGTCGCGAACGTACAAGGTGGCGAACTCGTGACAGGGGTTGGCCTGATCCGGCAGCTCGGGCCGGTGGTCCTCCCCTTCGCAGAACGTGTCCTCCTCCCCGCCGC
Source organism: uncultured Rickettsiales bacterium (assembly GCA_964558555.1). GTDB lineage: Bacteria > Myxococcota_A > UBA796 > UBA9615 > CAYRNR01 > CAYRNR01. The sequence goes on from CAZLEO010000284.1 coordinate 4,813, forward strand.
ACGCCACCAGGACGAGGGGGGCCGAGCACAGCACAGCGGCGATCAGACGTGTCGGGTTTGCCATCCGAGCAGATCCTCCCGAAGAACGGCCATTATGGCGCAGCACATCGTTTCGAGGCCAATGCCAGACTGCAGCATGGGGGGGCGTTGCTTGCGCGTGCCGGCGCGCTCCCCTTACACTGGAATGCGGTTTTTGCCGAGTTGTTATCAGGGGTTTACACGATTCCAACAGGGGCCTGGTAGCTCCTTTTCGTCTCGGAAAGGTTCAACCAGGCTCTTCCTCCCCTGCAGGAGAACACATCCCATGAGGCGTACCCAGCTACTCGCATGCGCCCCCGCGCTCCTCGTGCTGCTCGCAGCGCTCTCTGCCCACGCCGCCCCCGGTCCATTGCTGGCCCAGGCGGGCGCCATGGGCATCTTGAAGGTGGAGTGCAACGTCGAAGGCGCCGAGGTCATCGTCGACGGCAACCAGGTGGGGGTGACCCCGCTGATGACTGCCATCGCGGCGGGAGCACACCAGCTCGAGATCCGCATGGACGGCTACTCCAAGCACAGCCAGGAGCTGCAGGTCCCGGCGGACAAGAAGGTGCTGGTGCAGGCCGAGCTGGAGTTCATCGCGGGCTCCATCGTGGTGGTGGCCAAGCCCGACGGGGCCACCGTGAGCCTGGACGGCGACGAGGTGGGCACGACCCCTGACGTGCGCATCGAAAACGTCCATCCGGGCAAGCACACGGTGACCGTGACCAAGGACGGGTACGCGCCGGCCACGGAGAACATCTCGGTGACCAAGCTCCAGGAGGTCACGGTCAACGTGTCCCTGGAGGCCACGGCGGGCCTGCTGCTGGTCACGACGGTGCCGGCCGGCGCGTCGGTCTACTCCAACGGCGAGCTGCTGGGCACGACCCCGCTGGAGAAGGCGGACATGCCCATCGGCCTGCACGCCCTGCGGCTGACGTCGCCGGCCTACGCCGACGCGTTCGTGTCCGTGGACGTGGTGCTCGGCGACGAGGCCGAGGTGGAGCACGTGTTCTCCACCGAGATCGGCGGGCTGAAGGTCATCCCCGACCCCGAGCACGCGCTGGTGACCGTGGACAGCTACCCGGTGGGCGAGGGCCGCCAGAAGCTCGAGGCGGTCGAGCCCGGCGTGCACAAGGTGGTCGTCACCGCCACGGACTACCTCGACTTCAGCGAGGACGTGCTGGTGCACAAGGGCCGCACGCAGACCGTGCGGGCCAACCTCGAGCCCGAGGCGCTGGCCGCCCGCAACGGCACCACGCCGCCCGTGGACACCACCACGCCGCCGCCCGAGCGCAAGCCGCGCACCGGCAACGCCAAGAAGAACGCGCCGATCATCGTCGCCATCGTCGGTGCAGTGGCCACCGGCACGGTCATCGCCATCGCGGCGGCGAACACCGAGGGCGCCGAGCCCGACGCCCCACTCACCGATTACGTCTTCCAGCTTCCCTAGAGGGAGTCACCATGAGCAGCACCGAACTCAAGTATCTCGTTTCCGCTCTCCTCATCGCCTCGGTCGGACTCCTGACCGGGGGCTGCAAGGAGGCCCCCCTCACGTGGGTGACCATCGACATGGAGTCCAGCGACGAGGAGACGCTCCTCGCCGGCATCGACGAGATCTCCGTGACCCTGGATCCCGACATCCAGCTCGTGGACGAGAACGGCGATCCCTACACGGCCATGACCGTCAGCGACGGCCTGGCCCTGGAGGACGCGGACTCCGACGGCGTGCTGGAGATGCGGCTGTCCATCCTGCCCGACGCCGATCGCTTCGACGCGCTGCCGTCCATCGGCGTGGAGGTGGAGGAGGTCAACACCCCCATGCCCTTCACGCTGCAGGCGGAGGGCTTCGAGGCGGGCGAGCTCGTCGCCCTGTCCCCCATCACCGAGCGGTTCTCGGTGGACGAGGGCCAGCAGCTGGTGGCCACCATCACCGACTTCGACCTGCTCGAGCAGCCCACACCCCAGTGTGACGACGGCGAGGACAACGACGCCGACGGCTGGGTGGATCTGGACGACCCGGGCTGCGACGACGAGCTCGACGACGACGAGGGCGGCTTCGGCACCAACGAGTGCAACGACGGCGTGGACAACGACGGCGACACCGACATCGACGGCGACGATCCCGAGTGCGACGACGCCTTCGACGAGTCCGAGGAGAAGGAGGAGGAGCCCGCCTGCGCCGACGGCAAGGACAACGACGGCGACGGCTGGATCGACCTGGACGACCTCGGCTGCGACGACGAGGAGGACGGCGACGAGACCGACGACGGCTCCACCGAGTGCTCCGACGGCATCGACAACGACGAGGACGGCGACATCGACTCCGACGACGAGGACTGCGTCGACGGCCACGACGAGGAAGAGGGCTCCGAGACGCCCTGCGTGGACGGCGCCGACAACGACGGCGACGGCTGGGTCGACATGGACGACCCCGGCTGCAACAACGACTGGGAGGAGGACGAGGAGCCCCAGTACTCCGCATTCGAGTGCAACGACGGCGTGGACAACGACGCCGACGGCGACATCGACGTGGACGACCCGGACTGCGAGGACGGCTGGGACAACGACGAGACCACCCCGGTCGGCCCGTGCAACAACGAGCTCGACGACGACGCAGACGGCTGGATCGATCTGGACGACCCGGGCTGCGCCGGCGATCCGGGCGGCCAGGATGAGGGCGGCCTCGGGGTCAACGAGTGCAACGACGGCGTGGACAACGACTCGGACACGCTGACCGACGCCGACGACCCGGACTGCATCGACGGTTACGACACCGTGGAGGGCCAGCCGGCCTGCGCCAACGGCCTCGACGACGACGGCGACGGCTGGGCCGACTACCCGCTGGACCCGGGCTGCGACGACCAGTTCGACGACGACGAGTCCAACACCGAGCTCGTGGCCCAGTGCGGCAACGGCACCGACGACGACGGCGACGGCGACATCGACGGCGACGACGTGCACTGCGACGACGCCAACGACGACCTCGAGGCCTCGGCCTGCTCCAACGGCGTCGACGACGACGGCGACGGCTGGGTGGACGGCGACGACCCCGGGTGCGACGGCTTCCGCGCGCCGCCGGAGTACGACGAGCCCGCCGGCTGCGACCTGTGCTGGGACGACCAGGAGGAGTCCGAGTGCGACGACGGCGTGGACAACGACGAGGACGCGCTGGTGGACATGGACGACCCCGGCTGCGTGACCACCGAGGACGCCAGCGAGGACGACTACATCCAGTTCGCCACCGAATGCTCCGACGGCGTCGATAACGACGGCAACGGCTTCATCGACGGCGAGGACGTCACCCAGTGCGACTCGGCGCTGGACGACAACGAGGGCGGCGCGGCCTGCGACAACGGCATCGACGACGACCTCGACACCTGGACCGACCTGGACGACCCCGGCTGCGTGGACTTCGCCGACGACGACGAGGACGACCTGTTGACCGCCGACCAGTGCCACGACGGCGTGGACAACGACGGCGACGGCCTCGTGGACGGCCACGATCCCCACTGCACCAACGCCACCCACCCGTGGGAGACCACCCTGTGCTCCAACGGCGTGGACGACGACGGCGACGGCTGGATCGACATGCTCGACGCCGGGTGCGACGCGCCCAGCGACAACGAGGAACTCGACGGAGGCTCCCCGGCCGCGTGCAACGACGGCATCGACAACGACGGCGACACGTTCATCGACGTGGACGACGACGGCTGCTCGTCGGGTTACGACGAGAACGAGGGCGAGCCCGAATGCGCGGACGGCATCGACAACGACGCCGACACCTGGATCGACGGGGACGACCCGGACTGCGATGTGGACGAGTTCGATCCGTCGTACGAGGTCGAGGACGGCACCCTCGACGACCCGTCCTACGAATGCAACGATGGCACCGACAACGACGGGGACGGGTTCATCGACGGCGAGGACCCGCAGTGCACCGCCGCCACCGACGAGTACGAGCTGCTGCGTCCGTGCAACAACGGCACGGACGACGACGGCGACGGCTGGGTGGACTTCGAGGAAGACCCCGGCTGCAACAACAACCCGTTCCAGAACAACGAGGGCCAGCCCGCGGGCAACGAGTGCAACGACGGCGCCGACAACGACGGCGACGGGTTCGTCGACGCCGACGACCCCCACTGCACCGACGGGTTCGACACGGACGAGGCCGCCGCGGCCTGCGACGACGGCATCGACAACGACGCGGACGGCTGGATCGACTACGTGGACGATCCCGGCTGCTACGACGACCCCGACGCCACCGACGAGGGGCTCCCCGTGGGCACCGCCTGCAACGACGGCGTGGACAACGACACCGACGGCTTCATCGACGCCGACGACCCCGACTGCGACGACGGCTTCGACACGGACGAGGCCGCTGATCCGTGCGCCGACGGTCTGGACAACGACGGCGACGGCTGGGCCGACGGCGACGACCCCGACTGTGTCACCGGCACGCTGGAGCAGGGCCTTGGCGCGGCCGAGTGCAACGACGGCCTGGACAACGACGGCGACGGGGACGTGGACGCGGACGACGCGGAGTGCTCCTCGGCCGCGGACGACGACGAGGACCTCGGCGGCGTGGACGCCTGCTCCAACGGCGTGGACGACGACGGCGACGGCTGGACCGACCTGGCCGAGGATCCGGACTGCTGGACCGCGCCGTTCATCGAGAGCGGCTACGGCGCCACCGAGTGCAACGACGGCATCGACAACGACGCCGACCTGCTCGTGGATGGCGACGATCCGGCCTGCGCGACCGCCGACATCGACGACGAGCAGGAGCTCAACTGCGCCGACGGCGTGGACAACGACGTGGACGGCTGGACCGACGGCGACGACCCCGACTGCCTCCTCGGCGACGTCGAGGTGGGCTTTGGCGCGAGTCAGTGCAACAACGGCATCGACGACGACGGGGACAACCTCGTGGACGGCGAGGACGACATGTGCTCCTCGGCCATCATCGACGACGAGCACTACCCGGATCCGAACATGTGCGGCGACGACAACGACAACGACAACGACGGCTGGGTGGACCTCGACGACCCGGACTGCATGGAGTACCCGTTCGAGGAGGTCGGCTGGGGCCTCACCGCGTGCAACAACAACGTGGACGACGACTGGGACGGCTTCATGGACGTCGACGACCCGCACTGCGACGACGCCCTCGACGACCTCGAGGATCCGATGTGCTTCGACACCGTGGACAACGACGGTGACGGTTGGGTCGATGTGGACGACCCGGGCTGCGGCGGGCTGTGGTCCAACGACGACGAGGGCGGCTTCGGCTCCAACGCCTGCAACGACGGCGTGGACAACGACGGAGACGGCCTGGCCGACAACGACGATCCCAACTGCGTGGACGCCTACGACACCGACGAGTCCGCCGAGTGCGGCGACGGCATCGACAACGACGGCGACATGTGGATCGACCTGCTCGACCCGGGCTGCACCGACCTCACCGACGAGATCGAGGCCGACCCGTACACCGAGGAGTGCAACGACTACCAGGACAACGACGGCGACGGCTTCGGCGACTTCGCCGATCCCGACTGCGACTCCGGCTTCGACGTGGAGACGCCCGAGTGCGACGACGGCGCCGACAACGACGGCGACGGCTGGACCGACCTCGAGGACGCCGGCTGCGCCGACGCGGACGACGACGACGAGGCCGACGGCGGCGCCAGCCAGTGCAACGACGGCGTGGACAACGACGGCGACGGCGCCACCGACGCCGACGACGCCGAGTGCGTGGACGGCTTCGACGCGGACGAGTCCAACTGCGCCGACGGCACCGACAACGACTTCGACGGCTGGGCCGACGCCGCCGATCCCGAGTGCGCCGCGGGCGGCTACGAGGATCTGGTCGGCGCCACCGAGTGCAACGACGGCGTGGACAACGACCTCGACGGCGACATCGACGCCGACGACGCCGAGTGCAACAGCGCCCTGGACGACTACGAGGACTTCAACCTCGGGCCGTGCGAGGACGGCTTCGACAACGACGGCGACGGCTGGATCGACGAGGGCGACGCCGACTGCCTCGGCCCCGACCCCATCGGCGAGCTGGGCTTCGGCTACTACGAGTGCAACGACGGCATCGACAACGACGGCGACGCCTACACCGACTACGACGATCCCGAGTGCGCCCAGGAGCCCTGGTCCGTCATCGACGACGAGGCCACCGGCGCCCTGCCCCACGAGGACGGCGTGGACAACGACGGTGACGGCTGGATCGACGATCTCGACCCCGACGTCCTCACCTACGGCTTCGAGATCGGCCTCGACGCCACCTACGCCTGCAACAACGGCGCCGACGACGACATGGACGGGTTCATCGACGCCGACGATCCCGAGTGCAACTCGGGGTTCGACCAGCTGGAGAATTAGCCTCCTCCGTCAGACCCTCGATTCGACGCTCACTTGCCGTGGGACGGGATTCCTCCGCCCGCCGGGGATACGGAAGAAGAAAGAGAAGAGGCACGCAACGGTGCAACGAGGCCACGACGCAACGTTTGGGGAAAGGGGTGGGATTTCTGGCGTTGCGACGTGGCCTCGTTGCACCGTTGCGTGCTTCCCCTCCCCCAACCGTCGACCCACAAACCGTCGACCCAAACCGTCGACCGTCGACCGTCAACCGTCGACCTCCCCTGACGTCCCCTCCCAATCGTGGTATTCCTCCGCCCCCTGGAGGCATCACCATGACCACCGTCCCCAAGCGATCCCACACCTGCGGCCAGCTGCGGCTCGACGATGACGGCACCGAGGTGGTGCTCAACGGCTGGGTGGGCAGCAAGCGCGACCTCGGGGGGATGACCTTCATCGACCTGCGGGACCGCTTCGGTTCGACCCAGGTGGTGCTCGAGGAGCAGCCTGCTCAGGGCGGCGAGATGATGCCCGCGTCGATCCGGCCGGAATCGGTGCTGTCGGTGAACGGTACGGTGCGGGCGCGGCCGGAGAAGCAGCGCAAGGGTCAGGGGACGGGCACCATCGAGGTGGAGGTCTCGGCGTGGCAGCAGCTGTCGTCGTGCGAGCCCCTGCCCTTCGACCTGAGCATGCGCACGCCCAGCCACGAGGAGACGCGGCTGACCAACCGCTTCCTGGACCTGCGGCGGCCCGAGCTGATGGACAAGCTGGTGCTGCGGCACCGCGCCATGCAGATCACGCGCAACACCCTCGACGGCGAGGGGTTCGTCGAGGTCGAGACGCCGATCCTGACGAGGTCCACCCCGGAGGGCGCCCGCGACTTCCTCGTGCCCAGCCGCGTCACCCACGGCGGCTTCTACGCCCTGCCCCAGTCACCCCAGCTGTTCAAGCAGCTGCTGATGGTCGCGGGCGTGGACCGCTACATGCAGATCGTGCGGTGCTTCCGCGACGAGGACCTGCGCGCCGCCCGCCAGCCCGAGTTCACCCAGATCGACATCGAGCTGTCCT
>CAZLEO010000285.1:0-12205 GCA_964558555.1 uncultured Rickettsiales bacterium
TCGCTCCCTCATCGCCCGGCGGGGGTATCCTGCGGCCGCCCGGCCGGCGAGGTGACGCGTAGGGTGGGGAGTCAGATTGCGTTGGACTGGGCCGTCGGCTCCCACGAAACAGCTGGCAAACCAAGAAGCCGTGAACTTCTCCGCGACGGAACCTGGGGAAGTCTTGGTCGACCAAGACGGTCTGGAGTTCTCGCAAGAGGAACTTGAGGGCATCTTGGATGGCGCGCCGGAATCCAACCCCATGAGCCAACCGTGGCGTCGTGGCGTCGTGGCGTCGTGGCGTGATTCTCCCCGATCAAGCGTCCACACTCGGCCTGGCCCCTCGGATAGCGAGCCAGCTGCCCAGCCGAATGATATCGCTGCCAGGGATCTCTCGCGCCGTTGTGGCGCCGTGACCGAGTCCCGATGAGCAGGAGCAGGAGGACTCGACTTTCCCCGAACGCTGCTACCGCAGCGTCGCCCCGATCCAGGGTCGCAACCGCCAGCAGATGATCGAGAACAACGTCAACCCGAAGGTCCCGTACATGGCGATGGACGCGAGCAGCTCGATGGGCGTGGCGCCGGGGGCGCCCATGTAGCGGTCCGACAGCAGGGGCATGGCCAGGGAGGTCGGCAGATCGACCCAGACGGAGCCGCCGAACAGCAGCGCGACGAAGGCCGGGAACAACAGGATGAGCAGGGTGAGGAAGAGGTTCACGCCGTAGGCGAAGCCGGGGCTGCGCAGCCTCAGGGCGGTGAGGAACGAGAAGACCATCATGGTGAGGTAGACGACCATGATCCACACGGTGGTCCACCAGGCCTTCATCAGCGGGTTGCCGGTGAAGACGGTCCAGGAGACGGTCTGGCCGCTGTAGAAGCCGCGCTCGAGCAGCTCGATGGCGGAGCCGAACATGAGCAGGGCGAAGGCGCTGAAGAGCAGCGGGCCGGTGTAGGCGAGGACGCCCATGGTCTTGCCCATGACGATGCGGTACGAGGGCATCGTGGTGGAGGCCAGCAGACCCAGGGTGCCGGCGCGGCGCTCGGTGACCACCGACGCGGTGGCGTTGAGGACCATGGCGAGGATGGCGACGCCGGAGACGATGGCGCCGAGGATGGCGCAGGTGACGTAGGCGGCGCGCAGGTCCACGAGCAGGACGAAGACGAACAGGCACAGGAAGGCGCCGTACACGAGGTAGGCGGGGATGATGAACAGGGTGATGCCGCCGTAGGCGCGGGTGGCGCACTCGCGCCAGGCCACGGGGTTGCCCCAGACGACGCCGAGGAGCCGGCGGCGGACCGGGACGGGCTTCTTGACCTTCTTCTTCTTCTCCAGCGCGGCGGGCTGCGACAGCTCGCTGGAGGTGAGCCCGCCCGACGGGACCTTGGCCAGGGTCTTGTCGAGGAAGATGACGATGCGCATGGCCACCAGCAGGTACAGCCAGGTGCCGGCGGTGAGGAATCCGGTGGCCCACAGGGCGCCGACGCCGGGGATGGCGTGCAGCAGCAGGGCCACGGGGAAGCTGAGCATGACCACGACAGAGAGCAGGCCGCCCCACTTCTTGAACCGCTCGAAGGTCCACAGGTGGTAGCTGAGGTAGCCGAAGCCGCCCTCCTCGGGGTCGTCGCCGCCGGACGTGACCATCTCGAACAGGGGTCCGGAGATGCGCAGGGTCATGATCAGGACCGGCAGGAAGGACAGGGCGGGCAGCCAGATCCCGACCCAGTCGGACACGGTGGAGAGCGCCGGGGTGAAGCGGAAGTACCCCTGCTCGTCGTGGGCGATGGAGACGGCGAAGTGGGCGCCGGGGGCGACGAAGAACGCCGGCAGCGTGTACAGGAACGCGATGATGCTGGGCAGGATGGCGCCGCGGGCGAACAGGGACAGGAACGCGGCCATGGTGCCCGTGACGACCACGGCGACGCAGGTGTTGACGACGACCGAGACGATCTCCCAGGGATCGACACCACCGAAGCTCATGATCAGCGCCATCACCGGGGTGCCCGAGGCGATGATCACCAGCAGCACGAGCAACCGGCTGAACAGCTTGCCGCGCACGATCTGCCCCGGGCTGAGCCGGGTGATCGCGAGCATGTCGAGGGTGCGGTCCTCCTTCTCCTCGACGATCCCCTGCGACACCACGATGGGCGCGAGGATGCACATCAGCCAGAACTGGATGTAGCTGTAGAACTCGAAGATGGTACGACCGACCTTGCCCATCCGGCCGGGATCGAAGGACGGGGACTCGACCTGGAAGTACCAGATCAACAGCACCATCCCCAGCATCACGCCCGCGAACCCGGCCCGGCTGGCATAGGTCTGCCAGCGCCGCGCGTTGCGGAACGCTTCCCGGAAGAAGATGGCGGCGCCGGAGGCCTTCATCGCGTTACTGCACCAGTCCCTTCGTCAGCTTCATGAACACCTCTTCGAGGGTGAGCTGCTCGCGGTTGATGTAGTCCACCTTGAGCCCGTGCTCGATCATCAGCTCGGGCAGCCAGGACACGTCGGGTTCGGAGCCGTAGAGGTCGACGCGGACGAGGTTCTCCTCCTCGATGTAGTCGACCCCCTCGATGGAGGTGTGGTCCTTGAGCAGGGTCACGGCCTGGCGCGGGTGATCCACGCCGAGCATGACCAGGGAGCGGTCCTCCACCTGGGACATGATCTCCTCGATGGTGCCCTGGGCGACCATCTCGCCGCGCTCGATGATGGCGATCTTGTTACAGATCTCGGCGAGCTCGGAGAGGATGTGGGAGCTCAGCAGGATGGTCTTGCCCATGCGCTTGAGCTCGAGGAGGATCTCGCGGATCTCGATGCGGGCGCGCGGGTCGAGGCCCGACGCGGGCTCGTCGAGGATGAGCACCTGCGGGTCGTGCACCAGGGTGCGCGCGAGGCCGAGGCGCTGCTGCATGCCGCGGCTGAGGGTGTCGATCAGCGCGTTGCGCTTGTAGGCCAGGTCGGTGAGCTCGAGCAGGCCGTCCACGAGGCCGTCGCGGTCCTTCGAGGGCACGCCGTAGGCGGCGGCGAAGAACTGCAGGTACTCGGCGACCTTCATGTCGCGGTACACGCCGAAGCTGTCGGGCATGTAGCCGATGATGCCGCGGATCTCGTCCTTGCGGTCCCAGACGCTGTGGCCGGACACGTACGCGTCGCCGGAGGTGGGCTCGAGCAGGGTGGTGAGGATCTTGATGGTGGTGGTCTTGCCCGCGCCGTTGGGGCCGATGAAGCCGAAGAGATCGCCTTTCTCCACGGTCAGATCGATGCCCTTGAGGGCGATCACACCGGAGTACTCCTTGCGGAGGTTCACCGTGCGGATCATGGGCTCGTCGCCCGGCTCCGCCTCGGACTCCTCCTCCGCGGGAGCGGTCTCCTCCTCGACGGGAGGGGACTCCTCCTCGACCTCGCTGCTCTCGACTTCGTTCTCGTCGCTCATCGATCGCTCCCTATCCCGCCGCGCTCACGTCACTCGGCCGCGAACACGAACGGGTAGGTGACGGACACGCTCCCCCCGCCGGGCGGCGGCGGGAAGACCATGCCCCAGAACTCGTTGACCACGCACTGCTCCAGGTCCCAGTCGTCCAGGGTGCTGCTGGCCACGTACACGGACCACACGTACCCGCTGGCGTCGATCTCGAACTTGACGCTCAGGTCGCCGGCGTAGCCGGGGCCGTGTCGCGTCAGGGCGCGCTCGTAGCAGTCGCGGATCTGCGGCGTGCGGGTGCGCACCACGGTCTGGATGTGGTCCCGGCTGAGGGACCCGGAGATGACCGGCGCCCGGTCCTCCTGCTCGAACTGGGAGGGCTCGGTGGGATCGTACTGACCGGCGGCCGCGCGCAGGTCGTCCAGCCGCGGGTCGTCGCCCAGCAGCACGCGGACCATGGTGCGGGGCTCGCTGATCGGCTCCAGGCCGTCGAGCTCGAAGTCCTCCACGGGCGTGGACGAGAAGCCCACGAGGACCAGCTGGCCGTCCATCATCGCCCGCACCAGGTCGATGTGGCCGCGCTCGCCCCAGAACTCCGGCATCTCGCGGAAGTGGTTCCAGTCCTCCTGGTCGTGGGACCGGACCATGGCGTCGGGCGGCGGCGTGGGCCAGGTCAGGGAGGTGTCCCCCTCGACCTGCTTCCAGTCCACCTGCACCGATCCGCCCGCGAGCAGCTGGCCCAGCGGGTACGCCTGCCAGCCCCCGTCGTAGGGCGAGGTGCCGTACTGGGCGTACATGTACAGGTCGTTGTAGTACGCCCGCGCGTCGCGCGGCTGGCGGCCGTGCACGAGCATGGCGCTGTACAGGTTGACGTCGGTGCCGTTGAGGATGCTGACCAGCCCCTCGCCGTCCTCACGCAGGGTGAAGTGGCCGCGGTCGGCGCGGTGGTCCACCCAGGCGGAGTTGAGGTACGCCATGGTCCAGGTGTCCGCGCCGTAGGCCATGGCGCCGGCGCCGGGGCCCACCTGCACGGCGGGGCGCTTCATGTAGCCCTCGTCCAGCTCCTCGGTCATGTACCAGCCGGTCTGGGGTACGTAGCGGGTGGGCGCGATGACGCTGTGGGGCTGCACGCTGCGCAGGACCAGATCCGTGCGCTGGCTGGAGAACACGCCGACGAACGACTGGCCGCGCCACAAGCCCTCGGGCTCGATGATGTCCACCACCTCCAGCCGCGTCATCACCGCGTTGCGGCCCTTGGCCATGGTGGTCCCGATCACGGCCGCGGTGAAGAACACCGCGATCAGCAACGGGAACGTCAGCCAGGTCCACTCCTGGCGCCCGATCACGCGCAGGATCACGTAGTCGATGGGGCCGATGCACAGCAGGTAGACCACCGCGAACAGGGCGAGCCAGCCCAGGGGCAGCGGCTTCAGCGCCGGGATCTCGTTGAGCTTGCTGCGCACCTCGCGGAACCACGAGTCCACCGCCGACGTGCCGTAGTAGTACCCCGACGAGAACGCGAAGTTGTTGGTCGTGCCCATCTCGTCGGCGTCGTGCACGCACTCGGAGATGGGTTGTTCGGCGGCCAGGGCGAACTCACGGCCGGTGTAGGCGTCCGCGGGGACCTGGTACCCCACCTCGGCGAGCTGGTCGTGCAGGTAGGCCTCGCGGGTGATCTGATCGCGCTGGCCGCCCTCGGGTTCGGGCAGCCACAGCAGGCGACGCCAGAACGTGGCGCGGTCCACCTCCCCCTTGATGGGGTGCAGCGCGGGATCCAGACCCAGGTAGACCACCTGTCCCAGCCCGTAGGGCCGGTGGGCCCACAGGACCTGGTCGCCGATTGCGGCGCGGACCGTGGCGCCGTCGCGGGCGCGGGCGTCGGCGACGAGGATGAACTCGTCCTCGGCCATGGGGACCGGCGCGAGGTCGAGGGCGGTCAGCAGCGCGTCGCCGTCGGCCAGCTGCGCGCTGCCCAGCAGATCCACCGGCAACAGCGGCTCCAGGGCCGAGTCCCGCACCTGCTGCCAGTGATCGGTCACCGGGATCACCAGCGTGCCGCCCATGCCGACGAAGTGGGCCAGGGCCTCCAGCTGCGCTGGATCCATGCCCGTGGGGTCGGGCTGGCGCCAGATCAGGATGTCGACGACGTTGTAGCCGATCCAGCGGTCCGGCATGTCCGAGGGGGACACCAGCGACAACAACACCCGGCGCCGCTCCCACTGGGAGACCCGATCGTGCCCGGGCACGGCGCCGGACCACGCCTCGCGGACCACGGTCATCCCCTGGGGGTCGTCCCCGACGAAGCCCACGACCACGTCGTCGGGCTCCTTGCTGGTGGTGCGGAACACGTCGGCGGCCACCACGGCGCCCTTGCCGCGGCGGTCCACCAGCTGCACGGTCCACTCGGAGTCGTACCCCTCGGCCTCGAAGTAGAGGAACACGCGCTTGCGCGCCTTGCGGCCCACGTCGAGGAGCCTGGCGTAGCGCTTGGGTTCCACCGAGAGGTCCACGCCGGTGGTGTAGATCTCCAGCTGCCCGTCCACCGGATCGCCGATGTTCTCCACCTCCACCTGGACGCAGGCCCACTGGTTGGACTGAATGCGGCCGTCGAAGACGACCTCGGCGGCCATGTGCAGGCCGTAGGGGTTGTACTTCTCCTCGGCCGCCTCGTCGGGATCCTGTGCGTGCGCCGCAGGGGCGGCGAGCAACGCGAGCGCCAGGGCGAGGAGCAGCGAGCGCATCACTCGTCCTCCTCCAGCCGGTCCTTTGCGCGGCGGCGCGCGGCGAGCAGGCCGCCCATGTAGGTGCCGTCTCCGGCCTTGGGCGCCTCCTCGTGCTCCTGGCCCACCGGGGTCACGGCCACGCGGGCGGGGGGCTCCTCGTCGGTCTGCGGCTTCTCCACCTCGGCCGCGGCGGCCGTGGCGGCGGCCACCTCGGCGACGGGCGGCTTCGGCGTGGGGCGCGCGGCGATGGACTGCACGGTGGTCACCACGCCGGGGCGGCGGGAGAGATCCAGTCTTCGCAGGGCGACATCCATCAGCAGCAACACCAGGGCGATGATCAACAGCGGAGGCCACAGGGCCTGGGGCACGCGGCGCGCCTCCTCCGGTCGTTTGAACACTTCCGAGGGGTCCGAGAGTACCGCGCCTGAGCCCAGGCGCGCCAGTTCCGGCAACAACGACGAGCCCACGGCCGGGGTCCGGTACTCCGGCGAGTACGGCTGGACGGCCTCGGCGACCACCTGCCCCACCTGGGTGTCGCCGGCGTTCATGGCGATGCCGGCGAGGTACGAACCGTCCTGATCCACTTCCATGGTGGCCGCGTAGCGCCCGGGGGCCACCTGGCGCAGGGGGAGCTCGCGCACGGTCAGATCCGGCGCCACCACCCGCGCCGATCCGTCGAGGAAGTTGCGGAAGCCGCCGCTCTCGTCGAACGCGTCCACGGTGATGTGCAGCACACCCCGGTCGATCTCGGTGACCACCTGGAGGTCGCCGCCGAGGGGGTCCCCCATGACCCAGCGGACGGTCTGAGCCCAGAGCTTGGTGTACTCGGGCGTGCCGATCCAGCTGCGACCCCAGCGGGCCTTGCAGTCGGAGGTGAAGGCCACGGACTTGCCCAGGCCGTAGCGCCAGTGGGCGAGCAGGGGCGCGTCGTTGGTGGCGAGCAGGGGCACGGAGGCGCGGGCCTTGGGGGCGGTGGCGACGTAGCCGTGCAGCACGGGCAGGTTGCCCGCGTCCAGCCCCTTGAGCACGGTGGACGGATCCTTGGGGACGGGCTTGAAGTCCTCCTCCACGACGAAGGAGCGCGAGGCCAGCATGGTCTCCCGGGTGAAGATCTGCGGGATGGCGTGGGGGTCGGTGACCAGGTAGTAGCGCCCCCCGCCCCACTGGGCGAACTGGCGCATGGTGGTGCGGTCGGCGTCCGACCCCACGGCGATGGCCGTCAGCGTGATGTTGTGCTTCTCGTACGCCTCGCGGATCAGCTGCTGGAACGCCGCGTCGCCGGTGATGCCGTCGGACAGCAGGACCACGTGCTTGAGCGCGGCGCCGCTGGCGGCGAGCTGGTTGTTGGCCATCCTCAGCGCGGGGTAGATGTCGGTGCCGCCGCCCGCGCGGATGGCCGCGATGCGCTGCATCACGCCCTGCTTGTTGTCCAGGGTCTGCAGCGGCACCGCCCATGAGCCGGCGGAGTCGAACGTGACCACGCCGACCATGTCCCGCTCGGTCATCAGCTCCACCGAACGGATGGCGGCTTCCTTGGCCATGCCGATCTTCGAGGCCTGGCCCACGCCACCCATGGAGCCGGAGCGGTCGATGGCGAGCACCATGGCCAGGGAAGGGAAGTGCTTCTTGTCCTCGATGTCCATCTGGACCGGGAGCAGCTCCTCCACCGGCGTCTTGTAGTACCCGCCGACGCCGAAGGAGTTCTCGCCACCGACCATGACGAAGCCGCGGCCCAGGTCCCGCACGTAGCTATGCAGCGCGTCCATCTGCACGCTGGTCAGCACGTGGGCGGGCACGTCCGAGGCGATGATGGCAGCGTAGGGGCGCATCGAGGCCAGGTTCGGGGGAAACTCCCCCGGGCCGACCACGTCCACGTCGATGCCCTCGCCCCGCAGCGCAGTGGCGAGGTGGCGCGACTGGCCGCTGGTGCCCTCCACGTACAGCACCTGGGGGGTGCCGGACACCTGGACGGTCGCCATGACCTCGTTGTTCTGCACCAGGGCGTCGAGATCGCCGTCGTCCACCTCGAGGATGGCGCGGTACCGCAGCAGGCCGGGCTCGTCGGCCACCTGGCGGAAGGTGAACACGTCCGCGCGGCCGCCGCTGAGCTCCACGGGCACGTCGCCGAGGTAGTGCTCGTTGCGGTACAGCCGCAGCGTGGCGTCGCCGGCGCGCACCGACCGGGCCACGACGCGGATCTCGAAGCCGGAGCCGTCGTCCACCTTGTCCGGCACGATCAGGCTCTCGAGGACCACCTCGGGCAGGGCGCCCCGGCCCAGCGGCACCACGGAGAGCTCGTCGCCGCTGCCCAGCAACACCTGACCGGCGGCGTCGCCGCGGGTCTCCTCGCCGTCGGACAGCAGCACGACGCGGTGGGCGGCGTCCGAGGGCAGCGTCGCCTGGGCCAGCCGCAGCCCCGCGGCGATGTCGGTGTGGTGCACCCCCGGATCGGTCTCCACGCCGTGGAACGAGGTATCGGGCGACATCTCCCGCTCCACGTAGGCGTCGGCGCCGAACACGACCACGGCGGCGCGGTCCCCGTCCTCCATGCCCTTCATGGACTGCTGGATGAACCCGGTGGCGGACTCGCGGCCCTGGTCGGAGACGCTGGCGGAGCGGTCCACGACGAACACGACGCCGAGGTCGTCGACCATGTGGCCGTAGGTGAGCTCGGACAGCGCGGTGACCAGCAACAGCAGCAACACGATGCGCACGGCCGTGGCCATCCACAGCCGGCCCCTCGAGATCCGCCGGCGGGAGAACACCGCCATGGCGATCAGCAGGGGAACCCCCAGCAACAGCCACAGGGCCGACGGGTGCTCGAACTGGAGGGTCTCGAGCATCAGCCTCGCTTCCTCCGGTTCCACACGAACCACTCGATGAGCAGGAACGCGAAGCCGGCCAGGGCCAGCTCGCGCCAGATCTCACGACGGCCGGCGGCGGCGCTGGCGGCCTTGACCTCCTCGGCGCGGCCCAGGCCCAGGTCCCGCATGGGGGCGATGCGCGACTCCCGCCGCGAGGCCAGGTTGGCCGCGAAGCTGACACGATCTTCGGGCAGGTCCACGGTGTAGATCCCTGCCTCGTCGATGTCGTTGAAGCGCAACAGGCCCGCGGTGACCGAACCCTTGACGCGTTCACCCGACGGCTTGATCACGGTGACCTCGGGGTCGTCGCCCGGCACGGGCAGGGTGTACGACGATCCCGTGGCGACCAGGCCGCCCACGTCGCTGCCGCCGATCCCCTCGGTCATCCATGTGGCGGCGTTGAGCAGCATCACGGGGAATGCCACGCGCAAGGGCAGGTCGCTCTTGAGTGGGTCGAAGGTCAGGTACAGCACGCGGCCGCCGTGGCGCTCGCCGGCGAGGATCAGCGGCCCCTGGTCCCCCTCGACGATGGTCTGCAGCGTGCCGTCGGTGACCACCTTGCGGCCGCGGGCCACGTGCAGCTCGGTCAGATCGACGAACCGCAGCACGTCGTGCGTGCGTTGCCAGTCCAGCACCTGGGGCGCGCGGACCTCGGGGCCCAGCTGGACCGGGCCGCCGGTGGTCGGCGGCGAAAGCACCGCGTAGCTCGCGCCGTCGAGGCCGCTGGCGGGCAGGAACCCCTCGAAGAACGTGCAGTGGTAGCCCGCGGAGGAGGTGTAGTTGTCCGCCGAGACCCAGTCCACCACCAGCCGCGGATCGCTGGACAGCACCTTGAGCACCAGGGCGTTGACCCCCACGGCCAGCACCTTGCGCCGCTCGGCGGGCCGCAGCAGGGCCCACGCCTCGTCGTCGGCGGGCAGCTTGTCCCCCCTGGCGTGCAGCTCCACGCGCAGGGTGCCGGACTGGCCTCCCACGAGCTCGAACACCAGCGGCGCGCTCGCGCCGGGCTCCAGGCCAAGGGGCTCGCGGCCGGTGATCTCGTCGTCCAGGTACACCTCGACGGTGGCCTCGGAGGGCTCGTCGCCGAAGTTCTCCACGGTCACGAACAGCTGGTGGTCCAGCTCCGAGACCGGGCTGCGCCGCAGGTCCAGGGCGGTGATGCCGAGGTTGTCGGACAGGCGCCCGACGCGCACATAGCGGATGGCGCCCTCGCGCACCTCCAGATCGGTCAGGGTCTCGCCGCTGCCGTCGCTGATGACGATGACCTCGCGGTCCGGTCGGTCCTGGGTCAGGCTCAACGCCAGGGTGAGGGCGTCGCGCAGGGATCCCTCGGCGCCGGACGCCCGGAGCCGGTCCAGGGTCTGCTCGAGTTGATCCTTGTCGCGGGAGAAGCTCGAGGCGACGCGCGTGGCCGGCCCCGCCTCGACGATCATCGCCTCGTCCGCGCCCTCGAGTCCGTCGACGATCTCCTCGGCGTGCTCCACGGCCTTGCCGAAGCGGGTGGGCGACTCGTCGGTGGCCTGCATGGACGCGGAGGTGTCCAGCACGATCACCACGGAGCGGCGCTGGGACACGCCGCCGTCGAGGAAGGGGCGGGCCAGCGCCAGGATCAGCAGCAGCAGGATCAGCAGCTGGATCAGCAGCAGCAGGTTGCGCTTGAAGCGCTGGAACGGGGTGGCCAGCTGCTCGCTGCGGATGAACTCCTGCCACAGCAGCACCGACGGCACCTGCACCCGCTGGCGGCGCAGCTTGAGGAAGTACAGCGCCAGCAAGGGCACCGACAGTCCCAGCATCCACAGCGCCAGGGGATTGAGCAGGCTCACAAGATCATCCCCTGGCGGCGCAGCGTGCCCATGACGAAGGCCTCGACGTCGGTGTCGGCCTCGAGCCGCGCGTAGCCGATGCCCATGCGCCGGCAGAACGACTCCACGCCGTCACAGTAGGCCAGCACGGTGCGCTCGTAGCGGTCGAGCACCTCGTCGTCCACGGTCAGCGGCACCTCGGAGCCGTCCTCGAGGTCCACCAGCAGGATGTCGCCGTCGAGGTCGGGCCGCAGCTCGGACGGGGAGACCACATGGAAGGCGTACAGCTCCAGGTCCAGGTGCAGCAGCCGCTTGAGCGGCTCCTCGTACCCGCCGGGGTAGAGGAAGTCGGTGAGCAGGATGCCGATGCCCTTGCCCTGGCGGCGGGGGTAGGTACGCAGCGCCTGGACCAGGTCGGTCTCCCCCTCGGGGGCGACCTCGGTGAGGTGCTGGAAGATGGCGTGGATGGCGGACCGGCCCCGCACGGGGGGCCGCAGCCGCTTGAGCCCTTCGGCGAAGTCGGCCACGCAGACGCGGTCCATGCTGCCCAGGGCCACGAAGGCCAGGGCCGCCCCCACCTGCCGTGCCACCTGCAGCTTGTCGCCCTGCATCGAAGCGCTGGCGTCGACGAAGACCTGGACCGTGCGGTCCTCACGCTCCTCGAACAGCTTGATGAACAGCTGGTCGAGGCGCCCCAGCAGATGCCAGTCCAGGTGGCGCAGGTCGTCGCCGGGCACGTACGCGCGGTGGTCGGCGAACTCCTGGGACTGGCCGCGGCGGATGGACCGGCGCTCGCCGCGGCGCACCCCCGCCCCCTTCCGCCGCGCCCGCACGGTCAACGTGGCGAGCTTGGCCAGGAAGGTGGGGGAGAGCAGCTGCTCGGTCACGCGGAGGTGGCCTCGCGAGCCACCTCGCGGGAGAGCTCCGGCACCTCCTCGACGATGCGCGTGACGATGGTGTCCGGGCTCACGCCCTCGGCCTCGCCCTCGAAGTTGCGGATCACGCGGTGACGCAGGGCCGACAGGCACACCGCGCGCACGTCGGCGAAGCTGACGTTCACCCGGCTGTCGAGCAGCGCCCTGACGCGGGCGCCGAGGATCAGGGTCTGGGCGCCGCGGGGGCTGGCGCCGTACCGCAGGAAGCGCTTGGTGGTCTCGGCGGCGTGCCTGGAGTCGGGGTGGGTGGCCAGCACCAGGCGCATGGCGTACCGCTTGACCGGCTCGGCCACGGGCACCTCGCGCACCAGGTGACGCATGCGGAACAGGTCCTCCACCTCCAGGCTCTTGTCCGCCTCGGAGACCGCGTTGCCCGTGGTGCGATCGACGATCTCGACGAGCTCGTCGAGGTCGGGGAACGGCACGAGCACCTTGTAGAAGAAGCGGTCCAGCTGGGCCTCGGGCAGCGGGTAGGTGCCCTCCATC
>CAZLEO010000286.1:0-12171 GCA_964558555.1 uncultured Rickettsiales bacterium
GACGACGTGACCGGCGAGATCGACTCGCCCGCCGACGACGACGTGGGCGCCGGCGTCGGCGACCCGGCCGGCGGCTCCTGCCTGTGCTCGGCGCCCCCCGCTGCGGTCCTGCCTGTAGCTCCCTGGGTGCTCTGGCTCGGAATGCTCGCCGCGCTTGCACAGCGGCGCAGAACCCTGCTCTAATTCGCGCCCGTACAGCCGCTCACGGGTGGTGGCGGCGGATCATCGACACTCAGGTGGAGGAACATCATGACGAGCTGGAATTCGGCGGACGAGGTCCTGGACTTTGCCATGGAGCGAGAGCAGGAATCGGTCGACTTCTACACCGAGCTGGCGGGCAACGCGTCGCAGGCGCACATGCGCGAGGTGTTCGAGGGATTCGCCCGCGAGGAGAAGGGCCACAAGGCCCGCCTGCAGGCCATCAAGGACGGCAAGATCGCGGCGCCGCCGGCCGGGAAGATCGCCGATCTGAAGGTCGGGGACTACCTCGTGGCCGACGAGCCCTCCCCGGACATCATCTACCAGGACGCCCTGATCCTCGCCATGAAGAAGGAGAAGGCCGCGTTCCGTCTCTACTCGGACCTGTCCGCCATCGCCGACGACGGTGAGACCCGCAACGTCTTCGCCTCCCTGGCCCAGGAAGAGGCCAAGCACAAGCTGCGGTTCGAGGTCGAGTACGACGACGCGATCCTCACCGAGAACTAGCCAGATTCACGACTAGAACGGCACCCCGACAGCTTCACAAACGAACCTCGCCAGGGGCGCGGCCCCGGCGAACCCCTGCGCGACCTGATCGATGAAGTCGGCGCGGGATACGTCTCCCTCGTCGAACTCCCGGGACACGGCAAAGGTCTTGAGCTTGAGATCCTCCACGTGCTCGTGGTCCTTGGGGTAGCCCCGCGGCGGCCGCTTCAGCGCGTCTCGGGACATCCACTCGTAGCCGGCGTCGGCGATCTGCGCCTTCACGGCCGACCAGCCGTCGGGGTCGTCGACCATCGCGTCGCGGATCTTCGTCAGCGTGGGGTTGTCCGGCCTCCAGATGCCCACGCCGCAGAACACCGCCCCCGGCTCGAGGTGCAGGTAGAACCCCGGCGCGTGGGCGTCCTTGCCCAGGGCGTGGCGGAAGTGCAGGCCGGTGTGGGTCTTGTACGGGCTCTTGTCCTTGGAGAACCGCGTGTCCCGGTAGATGCGGAACAGGGAGCCGCCCACGGCCTTGGGGATGGCCCGGAAGTGCGTGCTGATGCCGCGCAGGTGCGGATCGAAGTCGCCGATGAACTGCAGCGCCGGGTCCTTGACGTGGCCCTCGTAGCGCTTCTTGTTGGCCTTGAACCAGTCGCGGTCGTTGTGGTCGGCCAGCTCGCGCAGGAAGGTGAACAGCTCGGGCGTGAAGTGGGTGTCGGCCATGAATTCTCCCTCGGTTGTTCGTCAGGAATGGCAACTAATACCACGGGGCATGGATTGGCAACCGGGCCCACGCCCGGGTAGTGCGCTCTGCTAGGATCCCGCCGGCATGACCGACGACGCCCGAAAATCCCTGTCCTGCCAGAGCTGCGGGGCGGCCATGAGCGTGGACGAGACCACGCGGTCGGTGGTGTGCCCGTTTTGCAGGTCCCCCCAGGTGGTGGCCGTGCCCGACCGGGGCGAGGAGGTCGACCCCGAGTTCATCCTCGGGTTCGCCAACACCGAGGCCGTGGCGCGGGACCGGTTCAAGCGGTTCCTGAGCAAGGGCGGCCTCACGGTGCCGGGGGACCTGGCCCGGGCGGCGACCCTGTCCGACGTGCGCGGGGTGTACGTCCCGTTCTGGAGCTTCTCGGTGCGCGCGGACAGCGACTTCGACTGCCGCATCGGCGAGTACTGGTATCGCACCGAGACGTACACCACGGTGGTCAACGGCAAGACCGTCACGCGCACCCGGACCGTGCGCGAGACCGAGTGGTTCCCCTTCTCAGGCACCTACCACGGCTACCACAACCGCTACCTGGTCAGTGGCAGCAAGGGGCTGACGCAGGCCCTGGCGGACGCGATCATGCCCTACGAGCTGGGGGCGCTGCACCGCTTCGATCCCAGCTTCCTCGCCGGCTGGCTGGCCGAGGAGCCGTCCGTGGCGCGGGAGGACGCCTACGAGGTGTCCAACGGCCACTTCCTGCACGAGGAGAAGCGGCGCGTCGCGGCCTTTCTCCCCGGGGACACCCACCGCGGTCTGAGCGTGCGCACCTCCTTCAGCAAGGCCACGTCGGACCTGATCCTGCTGCCCCTGTGGATCCTGGTGTACGACTACCGGGGCAAGCGCCACCAGTTCGTCATGAACGGCCAGACCGGCGCCATGTCGGGGACGCGGCCCAAGGTGTACTGGAAGGTCGTGCTGCTGGTGCTGGGCATCCTCGTGGTGCTGCTCGGCTGCGCGGGTGTGCTGGGCCTGCTCGGCCTGGTGGCGGGGTCGATATGAGCACGTCCACCTCCGATCTGCGGCGGTGCACGCGCTGCAACAACCTCATCGATCCCGAAGATCTGTTCTGCGACAACTGCGGCACCGAGGCCCCCCTGCACGCCCACGAGGCCGAGGCGCGCGCGCGAACCCCGGAGTGGGAGGTGTTCGCATTCGACTGCAACGGTTGCGGAGCGTCGATGAGCTACGACGCCGCGGCCGGGTCGCTGCGGTGCCCGTTCTGCGGCGCGGCCGACGTCAAGCAACAGCCCGAGGCCGAGGACGTGGTCTACCCGGAGCGGTTGATCCCGTTCGCGCTGCAGAGCGAGCAGGCCCAGCAGCACTTCCAGCAATGGCTGGGCAAGGGGTTCTGGCGGCCGGGGGACCTCAAGCGATCGGCCGCCGTGTCCGGCGTGACCCCCCTGTTCCTGCCGTGTTGGTGCTTCCGCGGCGACACCGAGACGTGCTGGGTGGCCGATGTGGGCGCCCGCACGCGGTCCGGCTGGCGGCCCGACTCGGGGCGTCACGACGCGTCGTGGGAGGGGGTCCTGGTCCCGGCCAGCGGCGGCCTGCGCGGCGGCGAGCTGGACGCGGTGGGCGACTTCTCCTTCGACGGCCTGGTGGACACGGATCGCGACCACCTGCAAGGCGCGCTGGTGGAGGCGTTCGGCATCACCCGCAAGGGGGCCCGTGAGCACGCCCGCGGCGCCTTCGAGCGGCAGGTCCAGCGTGCGGTCAAGGCCCAGGTGAGCGCGCGCAAGGTGCGCAACCTGCACACCAACGTGCTGCTGGCCAACCTGTGGTCCGAGCCGATCCTGCTGCCCATCTGGATCTTCTCGTACCGCTACAAGGGCAAGCCGTACCGCTTCGTCATGAACGGCCAGACCGGCACGGCCGCCGGCAAGGCGCCGTTCAGCTACCTCAAGCTCGCCGCGGTGATCGGGGCCGTGCTGGCGGTGCTCGGCGGCCTCACCGGCCTGCTCCTGTGCGCGGGCGTGCTCGCGTCCGCGTTGCAGTCGATCTGATACGCTCCGTCCCCATCGCCCGAGGAGTGAGCATGCCCCCCCTGCGTTCTGTGTTCCTGTGCTGTGTCCTGGCCCTGCTGGTCCTGCCCGCGCCCGCCGGCTGGTCCGGCGACACCCCCGCCGATCTGGCGGCGGCGCAGAAGCACTTCGACGACGGCAACTTCGCGCGCGCGGCCGAGGGTCTTGCCGCCTGGCTCGCCCAGCAGGACGATCCGTCGAGCCCCGAGGCCGTGGACGTGCTGATCCAGCGGGCGCGTTGCCACGAGATGCTGTCCGAGTACGACTCGGCGCTGGCGGACCTGCGCGGACCACTGGATGGCGGCTCGCTGCCGCCCCTGCAGGCTGCGCAGGTGGAAGAGGCCCTGGGCGACCTGTCCTTCCGGCTGCCGTGGGGGGCGTACCTGGTGGACGGGGAGCCGTCCTACGATCCCGATCACCACGAGGGGGAGTGGGTCAGCCGCGAGGCGGACAACTGCCTCGACGGGACCATGCACCTGGAGCGGGCCAAGCTGATCCTCGACGGCGAGCTTCGCGCCGGTGGGGACTCCGAGATCGTGGACCGCGTGATCGAGCTGGACCTGCGCCTCGCCCGCCAGCACCAGACCCAGACGTGCTATCTCGACTCGCCCGGACGCCCGCCGCACCCGGCCGCCGACCTGCCCCCGGGCGCCACCTACGATCCGCGCTGGCCCGCCTTCCACCGGGTGATGGCCCTGTACGCGGAGGTGGAGACGCTGGACCGCGGCCGACCCTACACCGACATGAGCACGGCCGCTCGCGCTCGCTACGAGGCGGCGCTGGCGCTGCATCAGCACATGCACGACCCGGAGCCGACCGGCCTCCATCCGGACATCCTGCCCCTGCCCACCTGGGGGGCGACCGACGGGCTGGACGCCCTGGATCGGCTCATCGCGGACTACCCCTCGGACGTCGAGACCGACCTCCACCGCTACACCCACGCGGCGCTGGTGGAGGAACGCGGCGAGTTCGTGGCCGCGGAGAAGGAGGCCGTCGCGTTCCTCGAGGCCTACCCGGACAGCGCGTGGGCCGGCGACGCGCGAAACCTGCTGCAGACCCTGCGCCACCCGCAGCTCTCGGTGACCACCGTCAACGTGATCCCGCCCGGCGGCGGCGTGGAGGTGCCCGTGCAGGCGCGCAACCTCGACTCCGTGCGCTTCACCGCCTACCGGGTCGATCTGGAGGCGGTGCTGGGCAATGGCGCGCGGCTGCGCAACCCGGACGTGTCCTTCGACGACTTCCAGCGCAACTTCGGCGGCATCGTCGGCGTGCGCAAGCACTACATCGAGAGGATCGCCGCGTGGGATCTGCCGGTCCCGGACGCGGGCGACCACGCCTACCACCACCTGACCACGACGCTGCCGCTGGCCGACGTCGGCTCGTACGTGGTCGAGGCCACCGGCGGCCGCCACGACGTGGCCTTCCTGGTCATGGTCAGCGACGTGTCCGTCATCGTGCGCCAGGACGACGCCAGCGCCCTGATCTTCGCGGCCGACGCGCTCACGGGCGAGCCGCTGGACGACTTCCCGCTGATCATCAAGGAGACCTACTGGGACTACACCGGCCGCGGCCGCTACCGCACCGAGTTGCTGCAGGCCTACACCGACGACGACGGCACCTACCGCTACGCGCTGACCGGCGGCGACGTGAGCTCCAACTCCGTGGGCGTGCTCGCCATCGAGGGCGACCGCATGGCCGTCACACCGCAGATGTGGGTGGGGTCGTACGGCTACTACGGCGTGGACGAGCAGACCAAGGTGTTCTCCTACACGGACCGGCCGGTCTATCGGCCCGGCCAGACCGTGCACTTCAAGCACCTGATGCGCGTACAGCGGGGCGGGATGTACGAGAACCTGCCGGGCCGCGTCGTGCGCGTGACGGTGTTCGATCCCCAGGGGGAGGAGATCCACACCGAGGAGCTGACCACCAGCGAGTTCGGCACGCTGCACGGGCAGCTGACCCTGGGCGAGGAGCCGCCGCTGGGTGTGTACAGCTTCATCCTCGAGTTCCCCGACGACGACTCCTGGATCCCCCTGTCCTCGGGCTCCCAGTTCCGCGTCGAGGAATACCGCAAGCCGGAGTTCGAGGTCACCGTGGCTGCGGCGGCCGCCGAGGCCCGTCCGGGCGCCGAGGTCCCCGTGGACATCACCGCGGCGTACTACTTCGGCGCCCCCGTGTCCGACGCGCGGGTGACCTACCGCGTCTTCCGCACGCCGTACGACCACCACTTCCGCCGCCCCGGCCCCTTCGACTGGCTGTACGGCGCGGGCTACGGGACGATCCACGAGCAGCCCTATGCCCCCGGGCAGGAACTCGTGGAGGAGGGGGAGCTCACCACCGACGCCGAGGGCCGCGCCCAGCTCCTGCTGGCGCCCCCGGCCGACGAGGAGCTGGACTTCGCCTACGACGTCCAGGTGGAGGTCACGGACCTGGCGCGCCGGACCATCCACGGGGCCGGCCAGGTCATGGTCACCCGCCAGCCGTTCTTCGCCGCCGTCGACGCCCGTCGGGGTTTCTTCTCCCCGGGCGACCGAATCGAGCTCGAGGTGCGCGCCGAGACCGCCGGCCGCGCCCCGGTCTCCGCCGAGGGCGCGCTGCGCGTCCACCGCGTCGAGATCGGCGAGGACGACGGCGAGGAGATGCTGACGCTGTTGAGCGAGACGCCGTTGCGACTGGACGACGGCGGCCTGGGCTGGGTCGACTTCGTGCCGGACGAGTCCGGCGTGTACCGCGCCGAGTTCGTCGCGCCCACGGGTGAGGCGGGCGACGTGACGGCCACCCGTGAGCTGTGGGTGTACGACGACCAGTTCCCCGGCCGTCGCGTGCGCTTCGCCAACCTCGAGCTGATCACCGAGAAGCGGACCTACCGCACGGGTGAGACCCTGCGGCTGATGGTCCAGTCACCCTTCGAGGATCCGACCGTGCTGCTGAGCTTCGACGGCGCGTCCGAGGTGATCGACCACCAGGTGCTGCGGATCCCCGGTCGCTCCGCGGTGGTCGAGGTGGAGCTGGACGCTCCCCACGTGCCCAACTTCTTTGCCCGCGCGGCCATGGCCCACGACTACCAGGTCTTCTACGCCGACCGGGAGATCTTCGTGCCGCCGCTGGAGCAGCTGCTGCAGGTGAGCGTCGAGGGGGACCGCGAGGAGTACCGCCCCGGCCAGACCGGCGAGGTGACCATCACGGTGACGGACGCCGACGGGCGGCCCGTGCAGGGCGAGTTCAGCCTCGCCGCGGTGGACGAGGCCCTGTACTACATCCAGGCCGACACGGCCGGTGACATCCGCCAGTACTTCCACGGCGACCGCCGGTACAGCGCCTACTCGATGCAGCACAGCCGCTCGACCATCTCGTGGCCCCTGACCCGCGACCGCAACCGCTGGCACGACCACGACGTCACCGGGATTCCCTATCTGGGCTACTGGGGCGGCTGGTACGGCGCGCTGGACAGCCTGGGGTACATGGACGGCTTCGACGACGGCAGGCGGGGTGGTCGCATGGATCCCGCCACGGCAGCGTACAGGGCGCCGGCCAAGGCGGCCGGGGACAAGATGGTCCTCGAGGAATCCACGATCGCGGGGCTGGTGGCGACGACGCCGATGGCCGGCGAGATGGCCCCGCCGCCGCCGCTCGACACCCCCGGGCCGCAGGTGCGCACCGAGTTCCGCGACACCGCCCACTGGGAGCCGGTGGTGATCACCGACTCCGACGGTCGCGCGACCGTGGAGATCACGTGGCCGGACACCCTGACCACCTGGGACGTGGTCGTGCGGGGAATCGACGGCGACAGCCGCGTGGGAGGCGGCAACCTGGCCGCGGTGACCACGCGGGATCTGCTCGTGCGCCTGCTCGGGCCGCGGTTCCTCGTCGAGCGGGACAGCCTGGTGATCACCGCGGTGGTGGACAACCGCGGCGACGAGGCCGTCGAGGCGCGGGTGGCCCTGGACGGTCCGGTGGATCTCGTCCGGTTCCGGGGCGATCTCACCGAGGACGTCGTCGTCCCCGCCGGCGGACAGGTCCGGGTGGACTTCCCCATCGAGGTCCTGCGCGCCGGTGACGCCCCGTTCACGGCGTCCGTGGTCGCGGAGGAGGACTCGGACGCGGTGCGCCAGACCTTCCCGGTGCTCACCTGGGGGACCGTCAAGACCGTGGCGGAGACGGCGGTGCTGCGCGACGGCGGCCGGCAGGTGATGGAGCTGGCCGTGCCGCGAGACCACCGCGAGGGATCGGCGGTGCTCACCGTCCACCTCAGCCCGTCCCTGGCGTCGGTGATGGTGGACGCGCTGCCCTACCTGATCGACTACCCCTACGGCTGCGTCGAACAGACCATGAGCCGGTTCCTGCCCGCCGCGATCACGTCGCAGACCCTGCGTGATCTGGGCGTGGACCTGTCCGATCTCGAGGGGGACCGCCCCGGAGCGCTGGGCGAGCAGGCCGAGGACCTGGCGACGAACGACAACCCGGTGTACGACCCGCGCGAGCTCGACCGCGCCGTGCGCAAGGGCCTGGCCAGGCTGCTGGCGTTCCAGCACGCGGACGGGGGCTGGGGATGGTGGAAGGGCGGCTCGAGCGATCCGTACATGAGCGCCTACGTGGTCGCCGGCATGCAGACGGCCCGGGACGCGGGGTATGCCGTGGACCCGGGCTCCCTGGGCCGGGGGTACGGTTACCTCCGCCGCCAGTTCGAGGCGACCGCGCCCGACGGCGAGGCGGCCGGCTGGTGGTCCCACCGCCGCGTGTACATCGCCTACGTGCTCAGCCTGCGCGGCAAGCTCGAGCCCGGCGACCTCGACGCGGAGTTCGACGGCCGCGCCGATCTGAGCAACTACGGCAAGGCGCTGCTCGCGCTGGCCCTGCACAACGCCGGCGATGACGCGCGCGCGGCCCTGGTGGTGGAGAACCTGCGGGACCTGGCGCGGGTGGACGAGGCCAGCGGCACGGCGAGCTTCGACTTCGACGACGGCGGGCCGTGGTGGTCGTGGTACCACGATCGCGTCGAGACCAACGCCTGGGCCCTGCGGGCGTTCCTCGCCGTCGCGCCGGACGACGAGCTGGCCGATCCCCTGGCGCGGTGGCTGGTGAACAACCGCCGCGGCAACCGCTGGCACAGCACCAAGGACACGGCCACGGCGATCCTCGCCCTGTCCGACTACGTGCGCGCCCGGGGTGAGCTGGACGCGGACTACGGCCTGACCGTGCGCCTCGACGGCGAGGAGGTGCTGGAGACCCGCGTCACCCGCGCCAACCTCTTCACCCTGCCCACCGAGCTCGTGCTGCAAGGCGACGCCCTGGCCGCCGGCACCCACGACCTGGAGATCGCCACGTCCGGCAAGGGCTCCCTGTACGCCAGCGCCTACCTGACCTACTTCACCACCGAGGCGAACATCGGGGCGAGCGGCCACGAGCTGGCCGTCCAGCGCGAGTACAGCCTGCTCACGCCCACCGCGGGCCAGGACGAGGTGCGACGCGGCACCATCGATACGTTGCAGTTCGATCGCACGCCCCTGCGGCGCGGCGCGCGCGTGGCCGCCGGGGATCTGGTGGAGGTGCGCCTCGAGGTGCGGTCGCCCAACACCTACGAGTACCTGGTCTTCGAGGACTTCAAGCCCGCCGGGTTCGAGTCCGAGGAGCTCAAGAGCGGCTACATGTACGACAACGGCACGTTCTTCAACCGGGAGCTGCGCGACGAGAAGGTGGTGTTCTTCCTCGACCGGCTGCGCCAGGGTGAGCAGATCCTCACCTACCGGCTGCGGGCGGAGACCCCAGGCACGTTCCACGTGCTGCCGCACAGCGGCCACGCCATGTACGCCCCGCGTATCGCGGCGATCTCGGACTCGTTCCAGCTGAAGGTGGTGGACCGCCCCTGAGCGGGCGGCGCGCCGTCACCACTCGTTGGAGAAGCGCACCAGCACCGTCCGGGCCACCTCGAGCAGGCGGTCCTCGGGCACACCCAGGGCCAGCGCGACGGGCGCCACGGGGAGGTCGCCGATGCCGTCGTCCATGCCGTCGTTGTCCTCCTCGGCGAGCCACTCCAGCCACGCGTCGCTGCGGAAGTGCTCCAGGGCGATCTCGGAGAGCAGGTTGGCCCCGTGGACGAGCTCCACCATCGGCCGGTACTTCTCCTCGGCCAGGTGGGGGTGGTGGTGGAAGGCGATCGCGCTGCCCACCTCGGGCGCCAGGTGCCACAGCTCCATGAACAGGGCGCCCAGCCCCAGGTGTAGCCGCCGGGCCATGCGCTTGAGCATGTCGCGGCCCTTGCCCACCACGAGCAACCCCTCGTCCCGCACCCACAGCCCGGCCTGGGCGCAGGACTGGACCATGTGGAAGGTGGCGAGCTCGCCCGCGTCCTGGATCAGGCCGCCCAGGAACGCGGTGTCCCCGTCGAGCTTCAGATCGTCGGCCAGCTGCGCGGAGATCCAGGCGGTGAGCATGCCGTGGCGGCGGATCTGCTCGAGCTCCTTGTTGAACCCCGGCGCCTTGAAGCTCTTGCCCACGGCCTCGGCCATGACGATGCGGCGTACCTCGTTGAGGCCGATGCGGACCACGGCCGTGCGCAGGGACGTGGCCGGGGACGACACCATGAAGAACGGCGAGTTCGCGGTCTTGACCACCGCCCCGGCGAGGGAGGGGTCGGACTCGATGATGTTGATCACCGTGCTGTGTCGCAGCTGGTCGATGTTGCCCCACAGCTCGAGCATGCGCAGCGCGGGCTGCGGCAGCGGTGGGAAGTCCAGGGCGCTGCGGGACAGGGCCACGCGCAGCCCCTCGAGGACGGCCTTCTCCTCGGCGGAGCCGGTCGTCGCGAGGTTGTGGGACACGTCGTGCAGCAGGGCGTCGCGGATGGGGCGCGCCTCCCAGATCTCGGTCGGCGGCAGCCCGAACTCGTCGTGGGCGTTGGACGTCCTGGATCACGCTCCCCCGTCGGCGGGCTCGAAGGGCGAGCAGGCCTACGCGGCGGCCATGAGCGGCGTGAAGCGCGTGATCCACCTGCTGCAGAGCCCGCCCGACGAGACGGGCGGATGGATCGACAACCCTGACCGCCTGCAGAACCAGCTCGTCTGGGACGACGGGGGCACCCGGTGGTACTTCACGGTGTACGCCTACAACGCCGCCGAGCCGGACGAACTGCGGTACGGCGTGACGGACGAGGCGGGCAAGGTCAACATCAACCTGGCCGACCTGGGCACGCTCCTGTCGCTGCCGGGCATGACCGAGGAACTCGCTGACTGCCTCATGGATTTCCGCGATCCGGACAGCAACCCGCGGACCAACGGCGCGGAGCAGGACTACTACGATCAGCTCACCTTCCCGTACCAGATCAAGAACTCCTCGCTCGTGACGCTCGAGGAACTGCTGCTGGTTAAGGGCTTGAACGGGACGA
This sequence comes from uncultured Rickettsiales bacterium, assembly GCA_964558555.1. Lineage (GTDB taxonomy): Bacteria > Myxococcota_A > UBA796 > UBA9615 > CAYRNR01 > CAYRNR01. Next base: position 10,850 of record CAZLEO010000286.1, read on the forward strand.
TCGTCTACGGCGAGGATGCGAACTTCAACGGCGTACTCGACCCCAACGAGGACGACAGCGACGAGACGTTCCCGTCCGACGACAGCGACGGCGAGCTGAACCAGGGGCTCCGCGGCTCGGCGACGGTAGTGTCCTATGAGATGAACGTCACCAGCGACGGGAAGGCGCGCCTGAACATCAACGGCAGCGCGAGAGACCTGGCCGGCCTGAACAAGCTGGGCCTGGGCAAGAAGACCACGGAGTTCATCCAGGTCTACCGGGCCGAGGGCAACAAGTTCACGCATCCCAGCCAGTTGCTGGGGATGTCGTATACCAGCAACGGCGAGGCGGGCAAGCGGTACGGCTCGCTGAAGCACGTCAAGAAGGGCACGAGGTTGACCTCGGGCGTCGGACGGAGCAATCTGGCGACCGTGATGGACAAGACGACGACGGCGACGTCGCGAGGGTCCACCCCCGTGTTCGGCCTGATCAACGTCAACAGCGCGCCGCGCCCCGTGCTGGAGGCGCTGTCCGGGGTGGACGAAGAACTCGCCGGGCGCGTCCTCGACGCCCGGATGAGCCTGGACGACGAGACCAAGCAGAGCGTCGCGTGGCTGTACACGGAAGACATCGTCGACGCGGGCACCTTTAAGAAGATGGCGCCCGCGCTGACGTCGCGCGGGTTTCAGTACCGGATCCAGTGCGTCGGCTTTGGTGTGCCTTGCGGGCGGTTCCGGGTGATCGAAGCGGTCGTCGATCTGGCCGGCAAGGCGCCGCGGATCATGTACCTCCGCGACATCACCCGCCTGGGCCTGCCGATGGCGATGGACGTCGAGGACATGGAACTGTAGCGGCAACGGGAACAGGAACCAGACATGGTAGCGCTACTGAAGAAGATCAACTCGCGAACGTGGTCGGGCAGGAATCTGGTCGCGGTCGACTTCGACAGCCGCCAGCTCCGGATCGTTCAGGCCCGACGACAGGGCGACCGCATGCGGGTGACGAAGATGAACTGCACCCCCATGCCCGAGGGCATGGATATCGCCGACCCCAAGGCCGTCGGGGAGTTCCTGGGGCGCACGCTCAAGTCGATGCACCTCGGGTCGAACGGGCTGGTCATGAGCGTCCCCCGCTGAACTCGCTGACGCTGCCGCCCGGGACGCCTCCGGGAGAGTTCGCGGGCATGGTGCAGTTCCAGATGGAGAAGGAAATCGCCTTCCGCCCGGAAGAAGCGGTTATCGACTTCACCACCGAGAGTCACTACGACGTCGAAGCCCCCGCCGCCGACGGCGAGGCCGTCGGGGAGACCGTGCTGGCCGGGGCGGTCCGCCTGCCGGTGGTGG
>CAZLEO010000287.1:0-12054 GCA_964558555.1 uncultured Rickettsiales bacterium
GGGGGGCGAGGGGGGCGTCGCGCGGGGGGGGGGGGGGGGGGGCCGCGCCCGCGGCGGCGGCGGGGGCGGCGGCGCCGCCGCCGCCGGTGGCGTCGCGGATCGTTTCGCTGACGGTGGTGCCGGCGGCGGCGAGGTCGCCCACCACGTGGGCCTCGTCCGCGCCGAAGACCCGGGCGAGCTCGACGCGCTCGGGCACGGTGTCGAACACGCTGATGTGGGTGGCGCCGCCCGCGCGGGCCACCGGAATGGCGGCGAGACCGATGGGGCCCGCGCCGTGGATGGCGCAGGTGGCGCCGGGCAGGAACCCGCCGGCGGCGACGAACAGCCCGTTGAAGGAGCAGCCCGCCGGCTCGAGCAGGGCGCCGAGCTCGTAGGCCTCGTCCTCGGACATGCGGCCCATCAGGGGCGCGAGGGACCAGCAGTAGCGCTCGCGCGTGGCGATGTAGGGGGCGAAGGCGCCGGGGGACGAGAACCCCACCATCTCCAGGGTGGGGCACTGGTTGGGGTGGCCCGACCGGCAGGGTGGGCACAGGCCGCACCAGAGCATCCCCTCGGCGGCCACCGGATCGCCGGGCCGCAGGTGCTGTACGTCGGGGCCCACCGCCACGACCGTGCCGGAGTACTCGTGGCCGAGGATCTCCGGCAGGCGCGTGGGCCCGCTGAAGAGCATGTAGCCGTCGTCGTCGGTCTCCACGCAGTGGGTGTCCGATCCGCACACGCCGCAGGCGCGCACCTGGATCAACACCTCGTCGGCGCGGGGTTCCGGTTCGGGGACTTCCTCCCAGGCGGCCCTGGGGTTGCGCCAGACCTGGCTGGCCATGCGCGCCTTGCGGCTGTCGATCTCGGCCTGGGTGACGGCGTAGCCGGGGCGCGGTTCCCAGTCGCCGCGCAGGACCAGGGCCCTCATTCGCCGCCCTCCTCGGGGAGGGTGGGGGCGAGGATGCCGTCGGCCAGCGGGGTGGGCAGCAGCTGGACGATGGCGTCCTCCTCGACGCTGAGCAGCAGCAGCTGGCGCTGCATCTCGCCGTCTTCGTCGAAGCCCTGCTGGGCGGTGACCGAACCCGCGGGTTCGAACCGGGACAGGGCGCGCCGCAGCGCCGGGCGGTTGGTGTGTCCGTCGCCCAGCAGCGTCAGGATCGCCGCGGTGGAGTCGTAGGCCAGCGCCTCGAGCAGGCCGGGCCCCCGGCCGTGGGTGTCGGTGAAGCGGCGCACGAAGCCGCTCACGTCGGGGTCGGTGCTCTGGGGGAAGAAGGCGTCGACGAACAGCGACCCCTGCACGTAGCGCCCGCCCCGCTTGACGTACTCGTCGTTGTTGAGGCCGGCACCGCCGAGCAGGACCACCGGCGGCCTCGACTGGAAGGTGTCGGCGAGGTTGATGTCCTCGTAGACCATGGCCGGCGCGATCATGCTGACCCGCTTGGTGCCGTCGGGCACGAACACGGCCTGGAAGTCATCGCCGGCGACCAGGGTGGTGGCGCGGCCGTCGGGGAGGTGGGGCTTGGTGCGTTCCGGCAGGAACGGCAGCTCGAGATCCACCGCGGAGACGCCCTTCTCCACGTAGCGGCGGCCGTACAGCTTGCGCAGGGGCTTGCGGAAGTCGGTGGCGTCGCCTTCGTAGGGCTCGATGGCGGTCACCGCGCAGCCTGCCTCCTCCACGCCGGCCCAGAACGACTCGGCCATGGCGCCGCCGCGCTCCGTGGAGGGGTAGAAGATGGCGAATCGGGTCAGCCCGTAGCGGTTGACCGCGTAGTCCACCACCGCGTCCACCTGGGCCTCGGGGGTGAGGAAGTTGCGGAACACGTAGCGGCCCACCTGGGGCACGCCGTCCTTCTGGCTCAGGGCGATGATGGGGACGCGCAGCTCCTGGGCCTTCTCGGCCACCGGCACGGCCGAGGTGCTCAGCAGGGGGCCGAGCACGGCCACGACGTTCTCCTCGGTGACCAGCTCCTCGAGGGCGGCCACGGCCTTCTCGGGGTCCCCCTCGGAGTCCCGGACCACCAGGGTGACCGCGAGGTCGCCCGCGGGCACGTTCTCCAGGGCCAGGTTGATGCCGTCGAGCACGTCCGAGCCGGGCCGCCGGTAGTCGCCGCTCAGCGGCAGGATGACCCCGATCTTGTCGGGCTTGGCCGGGTACGTGAGGTTGCCCGTGCTCAGGGACTCGATGCGCCCGGCAAAGGGGTGATCGTTGTACTCGTCGGCGAAGAGGAACACGTCGGGATCGCCGGTCTCGGCGAGCTCGGTCAGGCCGCGCTGCTGGAGCACGACGAACAGGGCCAGGCCGGCGCCGAGGGTGCCGCGGTTCTCCTGCTCGTAGCCCATCAGGTCCTCTTCCAGCGCGTTGTCGCTGATGGTCTGCAGGACCTTGTCGTCCTCCTCGCGCCAGGCGGCGCCGTCCTCCAGGAGCAGCCCCAGCGCGTTGACCGCGCCCACGTAGCGCCGCCGCTCCATCTCCACGCGCAGCACGGCGCGGAGGCAGCGGCGCCGGTCGCGCTCGTCGTCCAGCTTGGGGGCCACCTCGAGCAGGGCCTCGACCGCGTCGGCGGCGCGGCCCTCCTCGGACAGGGACATGGCGCGGCCGAACTCCGCCCGCAGCTGATAGCCCGATCCCGGGAACTCCCGCAGCAGCGCGTCGTAGTGCATGCGGGCGATGGAGTGCTTGCCGATCTCACCAGCCGCCTCGGCAGCGTAGTACAGGGCCTGCTGGCGATGACGGGACTCGGGGTAGTCGTGCAGGAAGTCCTCGAGCTTGCTCAGGGCCTTGCGGAAGTTGCCGTCCTGGAACGCGGCCTCGGCGCCGATGAAGGCCCGGTCGTCCTTGGCCGCGCTGGCGGGCTGGGCCGCCGCGAGTCCGAGGACGCAGGCCGTCAGCAACAACGTCATTCGTGCAAAACGGATCATCGAGTCGTCCTCGTGGGTTGGTTCCTTCCTATCCCATCTTGTCGAGCAGGTCGAGGACCTGGCGCTGCAGGCGGGTGGGCTCGGGAGTCACCGCCTCGGCGAGGCGCCGGAGGCGATCGCGCGCCCCGTCGTCGAGGCCACGCGGGATCTCCAACACCAGGCGCACGCGCTGATCGCCCTTGCGTCCGCCGCGGGGCCCGGGCAGGCCGTAGCCCTTGAGCGTCAGCACCTGATCCGGCTGGGTCCCGGCGGGGACGCGCACCACCGCCTGGTCGTGCAGCGTGGGGACGGGGAGCTCGGCGCCCAGGGCCAGATCGGTGAAGCTCACCGGCAGCCGGCAGTAGACGTTGCGCTTGTCGCGCTGGAAGTAGGCGTGGTCCATCACGTCCACCACCACGAAGAGGTCCCCGGTGCCGTCCAGGCCCTGGTTGCCCATCTCCTTGACCTTGAGGCGCTGGCCGGACTCCACCCCGGTGGGGACCTTGACCCGGACGGTGGTCTCCACCGACTCGCGCCCCTCGCCCGAGCAGGCCGGGCAGCGCGCTGCGGCCACGTACCCCTCGCCCTTGCAGCGCTTGCAGCGTCCGCCGCGGCGCAGCAGGCCTCGCCGGCGCGACTCGCCGCTGCCGCCGCAGTCGGGGCACAGCACCCTCTCGGAGCGGCCGTCGGCGCCGGATCCGTGGCACTCGTCGCACGTGACCTTGCGGGAGAACGAGAGCTCGCGTGTGGTACCGGTGGCGACCTCGTCCAGGCTCACGTTGATGCTGTACCGCAGGTCCTCGCCTGCGGTGCCGGCCTCGCCGGTGCGCCAGGGGCGGAAGTCCTTGAACGGGTTGGACCCGAATGCCTCGTTCATCAGCCGGTCGAACACCTCGCGCAGGTCGCCGGGGTCGGCGTTCCAGGTGGGGCCACCGGCGCGGCTGAAGCCGAACTTGTCGTACTGGAAGCGCCGCATCGGGTCGGACAGCAGCTCGTAGGCCTGGGTGACCTCCTTGAACCGCTGCTCGGCCGACGCGTCGCCCGGGTTGTGGTCGGGGTGGTAGCGCAGGGCCAGGCGGCGGAACGCCTTCTTGATCTCGTCGGATGAGGCGTCGCGGCCGAGGCCGAGGGTGGCGTAGGGGTCCAGCGGATTCACGACGTTACCTACGCGGCACAGGGGCGGAACATTCGATCTGCCTGGTCAGGGAGCGAACCCACGGCGGGGCGATCACGCCTCCTCGTCCGCCGGCGGCTCTTCTGCCGGGGGCTCGGGCTCGGTGCCGGTGGCCCAGTCCTCGGACACGGACACGTCATCCTCGCTGAGCATGTCGTCGTCGATGCTCTCCATGGCGGCGTTCTGCGCCTCCATGTACAGCACCTCGGCGAGCTTGCGGGCCGCGTCGGCCAGCGCGGTGTGGGACGTCTTGATGTCGCGCAGGTTGCTGGACTCCACGGCGGCCTGGGCCGCGGTGATGCCTTCGCGGATGGCCATCAGGTCGTCGAAGGGCAGCTGCTCGCCGAACTGCTCCAGTGAGCGCTCGGTGGTGTACAGCAGGCCCTCGAGCTGGGTCTTCTCGTCCGCGAGCTCCCGCCGCATGCGGTCCTCTTCGCGGTAGGTCTCGGCCTCGCGCACCATCTCGTTGACCTCGCGCTCGCTGAGGCCGGACGCGCCCTCGACCACCACGGCCTGCTTGCGGCCCGTGCCCAGGTCCTTGGCCGAGACGTTGACGATGCCGTTGGCGTCGATGTCGAACACCACCTCGATCTTGGGCATGCCGCGCGGTGCGGGCGGGATGCCGGTGAGCTCGAAGGTGGCCAGGCTCTTGTTGTCCGAGGCCATCTTGCGCTCGCCCTGCAGCACGTGGACCCGCACGAACGGCTGGTTGTCCTGGGCCGTGGTGAAGATCTCGCTGCGCTTGCACGGGATGGTGGTGTTGCGCTCGATGAGGTGGGTGTACGTGCCGCCTGCCGTCTCGATCCCCAGGGACAGGGGCGTGACGTCGAGCAGCAGGATGTCCTTGGTCTCGCCGGCGAGCACGCTGCCCTGGATGGCGGCGCCCACGGCGACCACCTCGTCGGGGTTGATGTCCGCGTTGGCGGTCTTGCCGAAGATCTCCTCCACGCGCGTGCGAACCCGCGGCATGCGGGTCATGCCGCCCACGAGCAGCACCTCGTCGATCTCACCGGCCTTGACGTCGGCGTCGGCCATGGCCTCGGTGCAGGGGCTGGCGAGGCGATCGAGCAGGTCCGCGACGAGTTCCTCGAACATGTCGCGCGACAGCACGACCTTGAGGTGCTTGGGGCCCTCCTCGTCCACGGTGATGAACGGCAGGTTGATCTCGGTCTGCTCGACGCTGGACAGCTCCTTCTTGGCCTTCTCCGAGGCCTCCTTGAGCCGCTGCAGCGCCATGGCGTCCTGGCGCAGGTCCACACCCGTCTCTCCCTGGAACTGGGACAGGCAGTGGTCCATGATGCGCAGGTCGAAGTCCTCCCCGCCGAGGAAGGTGTCGCCGTTGGTGGCGCGCACCTCGTACACCCCGGAGTTGAGGTCGAGGATGGAGATGTCGAAGGTCCCACCGCCGAGGTCGAAGATGGCGATGCGCTTGGCCTCCTCGCCGGGCTCGCTACCGTAGGCCAGGGCGGCCGCGGTGGGCTCGTTGATGATCCGCAGCACGTCCAGACCGGCGATGCGGCCGGCGTCCTTGGTGGCGTTGCGCTGGCTGTCGTCGAAGTGGGCCGGCACCGTGATGATGGCCTTGGTGACGGTCTCGCCGAGGTACTCCTCGGCCGTGGCCTTCATCTTCTCGAGGATGATGGCGGAGATCTGCGCGGGGCTGTACTGGGTCGAGGCGATCTTGACCCACGCGTCGCCGTTGTCCGTCGGGACGATCTCGAAGGGGCCCGTCTCGATCATGCGCTGGACGTCCTCGTCCTCGAAGCGGCGACCGATGAGCCGCTTGATGGCGAAGAGGGTGTTGTCGGGGTTGCTCACGGCCTGGCGGCGGGCGATCTGGCCCACGAGGCGGTCCCCGTCGTCGGTGAACGCCACCACGGACGGTGTCGTGCGGCTCCCCTCCGCGTTGGGGATCACCATGGGCTCGGAGCCCTCGATCACCGCCACGCAGGAGTTGGTCGTCCCCAGGTCGATGCCGATCGTCTTGGACATGCTCTTCGTTCCTCGTGTCGCGGTCCCCCGATCTGCGGGGGGGCGCCGCGGTTGGGGCTACTCTTCCTCGTCTCGGGGCGGGTCCCCGTCCTCGTCGTCGTCCTCTCCGGTGTCGTCGCCGTCATCCTCTCCGGTGTCGTCGGCCTCTTCGTCGTCTCCGTCGTCGTCGTCCGGCTCGCTGTCGTCCTCGTCCACCGGTGCTTCGGGCTCGTCGACGGCCTCGGGCTCCTCGGCCTCCTCGGCCTCTTCCGGCTCCTCGGCCTCCTCCGGCTCCTCGGCCTCCTCCGGTTCCTCGGCCTCCTCGGGCTCCTCGGGCTTCGGTGGCGCCGGAGAGACGGCCACGCGCGCCGCGCGCAGCAGGTGGTCCCCGAGGCTGTAGCCGGTGCGCAGGACCTGCGTGATGCACGACGGCGGCACCTCGTCGGTCTCCTCACGCATCACCGCGTCGTGCAGGGACGGGTCGAAGGGCATGCCGCGCTCGGCCTCGATGGCGGACGCGCCCTGCTCGGACAGGGCCTTGCGGAACTGCTCGAGGATGAGGGCGAAGCCTTCGACCAGGGCCGAACCGGACTCGCCGTTCTGGGCATGGTGCAGGGCGAGCTCCATGTGGTCCACCACCGGCAGCATGGCGCGGAGGACCTTCTCCTTCTCGCGGCGGATTCCCTTGTCCCGCTCCTTGGCCATGCGATCGCGGTGAACGTCGAGGCTGTCCTGGATGTTGAGGAGGCGGTCCCGGTAGACCTCGATCTGGGAGGTCAGCGTGGAGTTCTCGTCCTTGAGCTTGAGGCGGTCGAACATGGCCTCGCGCTCGGACCGGGTGAGCTCCTCGATCCGGCTGCGCAGGGAGTCGGCCTCGTCCCGCAGGGCCTCGGCCTCCTCGCGCAGGTGATCGATGATCGCCTCGTTCGGGTCCTCGGCCTCGCCGCCTTCCTCGTACAGGTCGTCGGGGAAGGCCAGGTCCGCGTCCTCGTCGGACAGCATCGCGCCGCCACCGGCCAGCTCGGTCAGGCCGAGGGCGTCGAGGTCCAGCCCCTCGCCGTCGGCCTCGGAAGGCTCGTCCATGTCGAGCTCCACCTCGTCGGTGGGCTCCGGATCGCTGCTCTCGAGCCCGGCCGGATCCTGATCGGGCTCGGCCGTGGCCTTCTTCTTGGGGGCCGGCACCTCGGCCTCGGCCAGGGCCTCCTCCAGGAGGCTGGCCACCGCCGCGTCGTCCAGGCCCGTGATGTCCTCGCCGGACAGGTCCACGACCGTGCCTGGGACGGGTCCGGGCTCGGGCTTCGCCTGCTTGTCTGGTCGTTCGTCAGTCACTTGCGCGGCCGCAATTGTACAGGAAACTGAGTGCACAGAAACCCTCGGGCCTCGTTCCCCGAGCCTGATCCACGGACGCGAGTCTGATACCGTCTGCGGAATCCAGCGCGAGGCTGGCGTGTTCAGACCCTCGACGCGCCCGGGAGAGCTACCTTGATCGGTTCCTTCGATCCACGCCGGTGCACGACTCGCGTGCGTGCGCGATTTCGTGCGCGTCCGTTCATCCTTTTCCTCCTCACCGCCCTGCTGATCCCCACCGGGTGCCGACACGCGCAGAGGACCGGGACCGCCACATCGGGCGCTCTGGACGACATGGGCGTGCGCTCGGAGCGCGTCCTCGTGGTCCCGGCCGCGGCAGGCGACGCCTCGCTGGCCGCCGTCGTCGCCCGTCACCTCTCCACCCTGCCCGTGCGCGTGTGCCGCCCCGAGGACTTCGGGGACGACTCCGCAGAGCCGGGGGGCTGGTGCGAGTGGGCCTGGGAGCGTCGAATCCCCTACGTCCTGACCACCGGGCTCGATCCGGAGGAGGGGGACGCGGTGGTGGCGGACCTGCGGCCGTCCTCGGCGGGCGACCCGGTGCGGCGGTGGTCGGTGTCGGCCGGCGATCCCGCGCCAGTGGAGCTGCGCGCGCGCCTGCGTGAAGACCTGTCCGTGCCCGAGAAACGGGCGGACGGGCACCTCACCACGTGGATGATCTGCCCCGTGGACGAGCTGAATCGGCTGCGCACGGCCTTGCTGGTGCAGCCCGACGGCGAGACCCTGGCGTCGGTGGTCGACGCCCGCGCGGTCTACCCGCTGGATCCGGCGTTGACGGAGATCGAGGCGGTGCTGCGGCTGGCCCTGGGGGAGGAGGACGAGGGACGGCGATTGCTGCTTCGCGCCCAGGTGGCCAACCCCGAGGGCCCGGCCGAGCTGGCCGTGCTCGCGCGGATGGCGGGCCGGGCCGGGCTCGACGACCTGGAGATCGCCCTGTGGCGGACCGCCTGCGAGCTGTGGCCGGGCCGCCTCGACTACGCGGTGGCGCTGGCCGAGCTCCTCGAGGAGGGGGACCACATCGGCGAGGCCGCCGGTGTGCTGCTGACCGCGTCCGCTTCACTGACCGAGGAGCCCGAACCCGCCGCGGCCGCACAGCGCCCCGACCGCGCGGCGGTGCTGGCGCGGGCCGCCCTGCTGGGGGATCTGCGTTACCTGCTGGGCTGGATGCTCCACCGCCAGGGGGAGCTGGACGTGGCCGTGGCCACGTACTCTTCGGCGCGGGAGCTCTACGAGGGGGTGGGGGAGGCCGACAGCGTGTCGGCGTGCCGCAACAACATCGGCGTGGCCCTGGTGGAGAACAACCGCGCCGTGGCGGCCATCCCGCACCTGCGCGCGGCCCTGGACGGCCGCGAGGAAGACGATCCCACGGAGGAGTCGGCCAACACCCTGTACAACCTCGGCGCCGCGTACCAGGCGGTCGGCCGCGTGGCCGAGGCCGACCGGTCCTGGCGCACAGCCGCGTCCCATTACCGATCCATCGGGTCGGTGCAGGAACAGTTCGAGACGCTGCTCGACGTGGTGATCAACCGCGGCGAGATGGGATCGGCCGAGGACGTGGAGATGGCCATGGGGCACGCGCTGGGCGCCGTCGAGGGGCACGCGGCCCATCGGGAGTTCCGCGCCATGGCGCTGGACGCCGTGGGGGTGGCGCGGGCGCGCGTCGATCGCATCGACGAGGCGATGCTGGCCCTGGACGAGGCCCTGGAGATCTGGATCGACCTCGGGGATCGCTTGCGTGAGGGGCAGACGCGGTACAACATGGCCATTCCCCACCTGGCTGCCGGGGACGTGGAGGCCGCGCTGAGCTGCCTCGAGGAGGCCAGGGCCATCGCCCTGGAGCTGGGGGACACGGAGAGCGTCGTGGCCATCGACCAGCAGAAGAGCCAGATCGAGCGGATGCGGTAGCAGGCCTACCGCCGAGGTGCACATGCCGACCCTGAGCTGCGGATTGAAGGTCCTGATCGAGGAGAACCACCGCTCGCCGGTGGTGGCCGTTCAGGCCTGGGTGCAGACGGGGAGCGGGGACGAGCGGTCCGGCGAGGCGGGCCTCAGCCACGTGCTCGAGCACATGCTGTTCAAGGGCACCGCCGAAGGCAGGACCGGGGACATCGCCCGGGCGGTCGAGGGCTGCGGCGGCGAGATCAACGCCTTCACCTCCTTCGACCAGACCGTGCTGCACCTGGTGGTCCCCAGCCGCTTCTTCGAGCGGGGGCTGGACGTGGCCTACGACGCGGTGATGCGGCCCGCCCTGGACGCCGAGGAGTTCCGCCGCGAGAAGGAGGTTGTGCTCGAGGAGATCCACCGCGGCGACGACGACCCGTCCATGCGGCTGAGCAAGGCCGTGTTCGCCGAGATCTATCGCACGCACCCCTACGGCCGCCCGGTCATCGGCACGGCCGAGTCGGTGATGGGCCTGGACATCGAGTCCGTGCGCGCCTACCACGAGCGCTGGTACCAGCCGTCCAACGTCACCCTGGTGGTCGTCGGCGACGTGGACACCGCCGAGGTGCTCGAGGCCATCGAGGAGCGCTTCGCCGCGCACGAGGCCGTGCCCGCGCCGGTGGAGCCCCGTGAGACGGAGCCGGTCCAGGAGGCGGTCCGGGCGGTCGGGCTCGAGGAGGTGGTCAAGGAGGCCAAGGTCGAGGTGGCGTTCCCGCTGCCCGCGGTGGACCACCCCGACATCCCCACGGCCGACGTGCTCGCCCTGATCCTGGGCCAGGGGGAGAGCAGCCGGCTCAACCAGGAGATCCGTATCCGCCGCCGCGTGGCCAACCACGTGCAGGCGTTCTCGTACACGCCTCGCGACCCCGGCATCTTCCTGCTCGGGCTGGGTTGCCCGCCGTCGGACACGCTCGCGGCGGTCGATGCCCTGGGAGAGGTGCTGCGAGACGTGGTCACCGAGGGCTTGACCACCGACGAGGTGCGCCGCGCGGTGACCAACATCCTCAGCGACCGCACCTACGAGCGCGAGACCGTCGAGGGGGTGGCGCGCAAGCTCGGCTACTTCGACGCCCTGTTTGGCGATCCCGACGCGGAGGCCGCGTACTACGCGGCGGTGGCCGAGGTCACCCCGGAGGTCGTCCGGCAGTTCGCCCTGCGCACCTTCCGACCCGAGCGCATCACCCTGGGGTTGCTCACGCCGCGCGAGGAGCCCACCGCCCTGGCCGACGTCCAGGCGCGCCTGCTGACCGCCCTGGGGCCGGTGAGCGAGGTGGGGGAGCGGTCCATGGCCCCCCAGACCGTGCGCAAGGTGCTCCCCAACGGCGCGACCCTGCTGCTGCGGGAGAACCCTGGCAGCGGTCTGGTGTCCCTGCGCCTGGGCATGGCCGGCGGGCTGCGCTTCGAAACCACCCGCAACAACGGCGTGCACAACCTGCTCGCGCGGTCGTGGAACCGCGGTACCAAGCGCCGCAACGCGCTGCAGTTCGCCGAGGCCATGGACGAGATCGTCGGCAAGTGCTCGGCGTTCGCCGGTCGCAACAGCTTCGGGCTCACCGCCACCTTCCTGGCCAGCGGCCAGGCCCGCGGCCTCGACCTCTTCGGCGAGGTCCTCCACGAGCCCTCGTTCCCGGCCGACGAGGTCGAGCGCATGAAGATGCTCACCCTCGAGGCCATCCGCAACATCCCCGACAGCCCCGTGAGCCTGGGATTCCTCGAGTTCCACCGGCTCATGTACGCCCGTCACCCCTTCCGCATGCCGTCGCTGGGCACGGCACGATCCGTACCGCGGCTCACCCCCGGCATGCTCCGCGCCGCCTATCGCCGCGGCCTCGTGGGCTCCAATGTCGTCATGACCGCCGTGGGTGACTTCGACGGCGGCGCCATGGAGGACCACCTCTCCGCGCTCGTCGGTGTCATCCCCGCCGGACCCCGCCGCGAACCCCGTCTGCCCGAGGAGCCGGTCCGCGAGGGCCTGCGCAGTCGAATTCTCCGGGTGGACAAGGAGCAGGCCCACCTCATGATCGGCTTCGGTGGCGTCACCGTGGACGACCCCGATCGCCACGGTCTGGAGATGCTCTCCGCGATCCTCGCCGGTCAGTCCGGCCGCCTCTTCATGGACCTGCGCGACCGCCAGAGCCTCGCCTACTCCGTCACTGCCTGGAGCCAGGAGGCCGTCGATCCCGGCTACTTCGTCGTCTACATCGGCACCGACCCCACCAAGGTCGACCGCGCCCGTGCCGGCATCCTCGAGCACCTCGAGCGGCTGCGGTCCGAGCGCGTGCCCGACGAGGAGATCGAGCGGGCGGCGAGGTATCTCGTCGGTTCCTTCGAGATCGGCCTGCAGAAGGGCGGAGCCGTGGCCAGCCGCATCCTCTTCGACGAGCTCTACGGCATGGGCCACGACGTCATGGACGGGTATGCGGAGCGCATCTTCGCGCTGGACGCGGACGAGCTGCAGCGCGTGGCGCAGGAGCGGTTCCGGATCGGGGATCACGTGGACCTGGCGTTGTTGCCTGGGTAGGACGGGCTCCCTTCCGGGCTGTCGCCCAGCGATCACGTCAGCGAAGGGTTCCGGTCAGCCGACCGGCGTTCCATGTGTCGAGAACCAAGCCCCGAGCAGCCCCCCAAACGGGGACATACGTAACTTGGTCGCTCCGAAGCTTCGAGCCAAGAACCAAGCCCCTGAGCAAGTTCACGTGTGCCGGTGCGCCGGACCGCCCCGTGTC
>CAZLEO010000288.1:0-11978 GCA_964558555.1 uncultured Rickettsiales bacterium
CCGTCGCCGTCCTCGTCCACCTCGGCGGGCGGCAGCTCCCCGTCGCAGTCGTTGTCGATGCCGTCGCAGAGCTCGGGGGCGCCCGGGAAGACGGTGTCGTCGTCCGGGTCGCAGTCGTCGTCGCAGGCCGAGTAGCCGTCGCCGTCCATGTCCATGGACTCGATGGTGGCCGCGTCGCAGTCGTTGTCCTGGCCGTCGCAGACCTCCACGGCGCCGGGGTAGACCTGGTTGTTCAGGTCGTCGCAGTCGTCGTCGCAGATGGAGTAGCCGTCACCGTCCACGTCGCCGTTCTCGTCGGTCATGGCGTCGCAGTCGTCGTCGAGGCCGCCGTTGCAGATCTCGGGCATGCCCGGGTTCACCGCGGGGGAGCCCTCGTGGCAGTCGCCGGCGCACACGGTCCAGCCGTCGCCGTCGTAGTCGAAGCCCTCGTCGATGTCGCCGTCGCAGTCGTCGTCGACGAAGTTGCAGTCCTCGGTCTGGCCGGGGAAGACGTCCGCGTCGTGGTCGTCGCAGTCGCCGTCGCAGACGTAGTAGCCGTCCACGTCCTCGTCGAAGCCCTCGTCCACCACGCCGTCGCAGTTGTCGTCGATCCAGTTGCAGACCTCGATCATGTCGGGGTTCACGGCCGGATCGGTGTCGTCGCAGTCGGCGCCGCCGCAGGCGACCTCGAGGTGGCCGTCCGCGTCGTCGTCCACGTCGTCGGCGATGCCGTCGCAGTCGTTGTCGAAGCCGTCGGCGCAGAGCTCCGGGGGGCCCGGGTAGGAGGCGGCCTCCCAGTCGTCGCAGTCGCCGTTGCAGGTGTCGACGCCGTCTCCGTCCTGATCGTCGATGTTCAGGTTGACGTCGGTGTCGTCGCAGTCGCCCTGGCATTCGTCCGCGCCGTCGCCGTCGTCGTCCACCTCCAGCGGATCGAGGGCGCCGTCGCAGTCGTTGTCCACCCAGTCGCAGGCCACCTCGGGGTTGCCGGGGAAGGCCGCGGCCGCGGCGTCGTCGCAGTCGGTGCCGCCGCAGTACTCGGCGTGATATCCGTCGCCGTCCTCGTCCGGGCAGGGCTCGAAGCGCAGGGCCGACGTGTTGGTGATCACCGCGGTGTTGTAGGACCGCTCCAGGGAGTACCCCTGGGCGCCGTCCTGGATACCCACGGTGGCCGAGGCGCCGTAGTCGTACGACGCGTCGCCGAACTCCACGTCCTGGTAGTGGAACTCGATGCCGCCGTCGTCCTCGAAGAGGATGAGCTCGAAGGACGCGTCGCCGGACGTGTAGTACGGGTACGTCAGGTAGTAGTGGGGCACGTCGCGCCACTCGATGATGAGCATCCGCTCCGGCTCGGTGCCGGTCAGCTCGTAGTACACGTCACCGCCGCCGTCCGGGGCCATGTTGTCCCAGAACGGCGCGATCATGCGGTACGTGCTGTACGGCAACGTGGTGTTCTCGTACGTCACCGTCTGGGCGCCGTCGAAGTGCACCAACCCGTCCGAGCAGACCGTGACCTCGGTGAAGGTCTGGCCGTAGAACTCGAAGTCGAAGCCGATGGAGATGGTCGAGTAGTCGTCACCGCCGAGGCTCAGGGCATTCGCGGCGGTCACGTAGTTGTACTGGACCGTGTCGTACCACATGTAGCCGTAGCCATCGGGGCCGCCCTGGTCGGCGTTCGCCGCCTGTGGGCGGGCGAGGCACAGGGCCAGCGGGACGAGGAAGAACGCGAGAAGGCGTGGGTTCATGGCGTGTTTACTCCGCTCTTTTCTCTGATCACGGATGAATCCAACGGACAGCCTATCGGAGCGGACAAGACAAACCAAGCGGTTCCACGCACTTTACACACGTTCTTGACAGGGGCGGCTCGCGGAATTAGCCGGTATCACGGGACAAACTCGCCCTCCAGTTGTGCTCGCGAGCGCGTGAAGGCACACTCGGAACGGCCCGTTCCGGCGAAATCAAGGGCCCCAACCCGAAGACCATTCGAGGACCGCGTGAACGACACCTCTCCCCCGCCCCCCGTCGAAGAGAAGAAAGGGTTCAGCCTGCTCGGTTTCGCCCGCCCGTTCTGGATGCTGTGCACCATCGAGATGTGGGAGCGGCTCGCGTACTTCGCCGTGCGCAGCGTGGTGGCCGTGTACATCATGCAGGCCGACGAGCCCGGCGGACTGCACTTCACCGCCGCGCAAAAGGGCACCATCTACGCCTGGTGGTTCGTCTTCCAGTCCGTGTTCCCCATGTTCACCGGCGGCTTCGCCGACCGCTACGGGTACAAGAAGACGCTGGCGTTCTCGGTGACGCTGAACATCACGGGTTACGTGATGATGGCGTACATGACGTCGTACTTCGGGTTCTTCGCCGGCATCCTGGTGCTGGCGACCGGCACGGCGTTCTTCAAGCCCTCGCTACAGGGATCGCTGGCCGCGAGCGTCAACGAGAAGAACTCGTCGCTGGGCTGGGGCATCTTCTACTGGGTGGTCAACATCGGCGCGGTGATCGCACCGCAGCTCGCCGGCGCCATCCGCACCGTCAGCTGGCAGTACCTGTTCCTGGCCTCGGCCGGCATCACCGCGCTGAACTACCTGATGCTGTTCACGTTCAAGGACGTGCCGTCGGGGGCCGACAAGACCGACGGGCCGCTTGCGGTGTTCAAGCGCACCATGGTCAACATCGTCGAGCCGCGGCTGATCGCCTGGCTGCTGATCATGAGCTGCTTCTGGCTGATGATGTACCAGCTGTGGGACCTGCACCCGAACTTCATCAGCGACTGGGTGGACAGCGGCGCCATCGTCCAGGCCCTGCCCATCCCCGAGTTCTGGTGCCACGAGACCGACCGCGGCGTGCAGGTGCTGCAAGAGAACATGATCAACCTCAACGCCGCGCTGATCGTGCTGTGCATGATCCCGGTGTCGTGGATGGTGCGGCGCATGCGCACCCTGTCGGCCATGGTCGTGGGCATGATCGTCGCCACCGGCGGCGTGCTCGTGTCCGGCATGAGCCCCAGCGGCTGGATCTTCCTGATGGGCGTGGTCTTCTTCTCCTTCGGCGAGATGCTCACCGGCCCCAAGAAGCAGGAGTACCTGGGGTTGATCGCGCCCCCGGGCAAGAAGGGGCTGTACCTGGGCTACGTGAACATCCCCGTGGGCATCGGCGGCTTTGCCGGGTCCAAGCTCGCCGGCTACCTGTACGGCCACTACGGCGACAAGGCGGTGCTCGCGCAGAAGTACCTGCTCGAGCACACGCCCCTGGGCACGGGCAAGAGCTGGGACGGCGATCCCGACAAGCTCGGTGAGCTGATCGGGGTGGAGCGCACCGGCGCCATGGCGACGCTGCAAGAACACCTCAACGTCGACGCCGTGGCTGCGACACAGCTGCTGTGGGAGACCTACACGCCCCAGCTGTACGTCTGGATCCCCATCGCTGCCATCGGTGCGATCGCCGTGGTGGCGCTGCTGATCTTCAACCTGATGGCGCGTCGCTGGAGCGACATGAACGCCTGACGTCGCTCGATTCCCGAATACCCGCAAAAACCAAAAATTCCTTGATCTTCCCCTGGACTCGTCGCTACAGTTCTAAGTGGCGAGCAGAGTCGGCTCCCGCGAACGGGGCGACGAGGACAGGAGCGATGACGATCCCCACCGACACCGACAAAGTCACCCCTCCCAAGCACGACGAGGAATTCGAGGCGATGCTGGAGGAGATGGCGTCGCTCCTCGAGACCGAAGAGGACCTCGACGTCAACGAGCTCTCCGACGACGACTTCCACTCCCTCGACGACGGCGCCGCGGACCTGGGTGAGGAGTACTTCAACCTGCGCGACGGGCCCGTGGTCGTCGGCGCGCCGGTCGTGGATCCCGAACTGCGCGACGATCCTGCGGCCACGGAGTCCCAGGAGATCCAGCTGATCTTCGACGATCGCCCCGCCGGCAACGGCGACCATGTGGTCGAGTTCCGCATGATGCCCGGAGAGGACCGCGACATGCTCTCCATGGACGCCGACTCGGTGGACGATGAGGTCGAGGAAGCCTCCGAGCCCTCCCTGCCCCGACCCACCGTGCGCAAGCGGCTGGGCAAGCTGCTGTCGCTGTTCCGCGACGACGACTGACACCCCACCTCTTCCCCACCGGTTAGGATGGCTCCCGAGGGATCCGCATGAGCGCCAAGGGGGTCGACACCAAGATCTTCCGCCGATCGACGGCCTTCTCCAGGCTGCTGCGCCGCGGCCTGCGCACCTTCGCGCTGCCCGCCTTCGGCCGGGAACATCGAGACGCCTACGCCGAGCAGTTCGAGGACGCCAGCCGCAACGTGGAAGTGGCGGTCGAGGGCACCTTGCAGCTGGTCAACCGCCACTTCCTCAAGGCCATGCCCATCCTCGGCGGGGTGGGCAACTGGCTGACCACCTACTTCGGCGCCCAGGAAAACGCCGAGGACCGCGACCGCTACCTCGTGTACACCGAGCACGACCACCGCATCCCGTTTCGTCCCGATCAGGACGTGCTGTACGCCTACATGGTCTGCCAGATCGCCTACCTGGCCAACGAGCTCGCCGAGGTGCTCTCCCGCAAGGAGATGAAGGCCTTCGCCGGGGGCTTCACCGCGCTGAACGAGGTGGGGGCCGAGGCCTTCCGCGCTCACCCCTCGGTCATGCCGCGCTTCCTGGGCCACGACCGCCTCGCCCTGCGCGTGGTGCAGCGCCTCGACCGCCCGCTCAACTGCTGCCCGAGCCTGCACATCGCCTACGCGCTGCTGCTGGACAACCTCGCGCGGACGCTGGGCGACCGCACCGACGCCCTCCGCGAGGCCCTCGACTCGGTACGATCCGTCACGCTGGGCATGTTCAATTCGGTGCTGTACACCAAGCAGCACTCCCTGCTGGACGTGGCCTTCGGGATCCTGTGCGCACGGATCGTGTTCGAGGAGCGGTACGAGGGGGTGTTCGACGATCTGACCCGCGCCTTGCCGGCCATGGCCGCCGACCACCCCATCCCCTACGACGAGATCGTGACCATCTATCGTTCGGCGTGGGCCATGCGCGGGGAGACGGAGCCGCTGGCCGAGACCCTGGGCCGCTACCTGCAGCAGCACGGCTACCGCACGGTGCCGCCGGACGAGGATGTGGCGGGCGCGTACTTCGATACCCGCGCTCGCGCGATCGTCCGCGTGCACGAGGATTGACCCGGACCACGCACGCTCTCTACGATGACCGCCCGCGCCGGGCACCCCGGCGCACCCATCCAGGAGGCTGTCATGGGCTTCGAGACCATCCTCTACGACACGGAGGGCGGGGTCGGGATCGTCCGCCTCAATCGCCCCCACCGCATGAACGCCGTGATCGAGCAGATGTACACCGAGCTGCAGCAGGTCCTCGAACAGGCCGAGGACGACCGGGACGTGCGGGTGATCGTGCTGACCGGATCGGTGCTGCGGCGGCCGACCGGCGACAAGCAGGCATTCTGCGCGGGCGCGGATCTCAAGGAGCACGGCGCGGGCACGCGTACGGCGTGGCAGAAGCGCCGGTACATCCTCGACGCCCACGAGACCACGCGGCGCATCTTCACCTGCGCCAAGCCGGTGATCGCGGCGGTGAACGGGCCGGCGCGGGGCGCGGGCGCGGAGATGGCGCTCAACTGCGACTTCGTGCTCATGGCCGACGGCGCGTCCATCGGCTTCCCGGAGACGTCCCTGGGCACGTTCGTGGGCGGCGGGGTGACCCAGCACCTGAGCCGGCTCGTGGGCCTGACCCAGGCCAAGCGGCTGGTGTACACCGGCGCCGTGCTGGACGGGCCCGCGGCGGTGGCGCTGGGGCTGGCCCTGTCGAGCCACCCCATCGACGAGCTGATGCCCGCGGCGCTGGAGCTGGCCGGACAGATCGCTGCCAGGGCGCCCATCTCCATCGCATTCGCCAAGCAGCAGATCCAGGACGCGCCGCAGCGGGATCTGGAGACGGTGCTGCTGGCCGAGGCCGAGGCGATCCTGGCGTGCATGACCACCGCGGACTGGCAAGAGGGCGTGGATTCGTTCGCCGAGCGCCGCAAGCCCGTGTACCGGGGGGAGTGACATGAGCCTCAGGCGCATCCTCCAGGCGGAGTCGGTGGCCGTGATCGGCGCGTCGAAGGTGGAGACCAAGCGGGGTTTCCAGGCCATCCGCACCCTGCGCGACGAGGGCTACGAGGGCCAGGTGTACCCGGTCAACCCCAAGGAGGACGAGATCCTGGGGCTGAACTGCTACCCGAGCGTCGGCGACATCCCCCACCCGGTGGACCTGGCGCTGATCACCACCCCGGCGCGCACCGTGCCGGGCATCCTCGAGCAGTGCGCGGCCAAGGGCGTGGCCGGGGCCGTGCTCATCGCCGGCGGGTTCGGCGAGGCGGGCGACGAGGGGCGGGCCCTGCAGCAGCAGATCGCGGACATCGCCCGGCGCACCGGCGTGCGCCTCATCGGCCCCAACACGTCGGGGATGATGAACGTGCACAGGCACCTCAACCTCGTGGGCCTGCCCGACGTGCCCGCGGGGGACCTGGCGCTGCTGTCCCAGTCCGGCAACATGGCCCTGGCGCTGATCACCGAGGCGCGCATGGAGACCCGCAAGGGCCTGTCGTACTACGTGGGCGTGGGCAACGAGGCCGATCTGCACTTCCACGAGCACCTGGCGTTCCTGCGCGACGATCCCGACACCGCCGCGGTCATCTGCTACGTGGAGGGCATGCACGACGGCCGGTCGTTCCTCACCGAGGCCGCTGTGACCACGCGGGTCAAGCCGGTGGTGCTGCTCAAGTCGGGGCGGTCCGATATCGGCCGCAGCGCGGCCGGCTCACACTCGGGCTCCCTGGCGGGCTCCTCCGAGGTGGCCAACGCCGCCCTGACCCGCGCCGGCGTGGTGGTGGTCGAGCGCACCGACGAGCTGCTGGCCGTGGCCGAGGCCCTGTCGGGCCAACCCCCCGTGGCGGGCAACAACATCGCCATCCTCGCCGACGGCGGGGGCCACGCCACCATCGCCGCGGACGCCCTGACCGATCTGGGCGTGACCATGAACCCCCTGCAGGAGGCCACCCAGCAGGAGCTGGCGGCCATCCTGCCCGCGGCCGCGCGCGTGTCCAACCCCGTGGACGTGGCCGGCGGCACCGACGCCAACCCGGAGCTGTTCGCCGATTGCGCGCGCATCCTGCTGCAGGACCCCGGCGTCGGCGGCGTGCTGGTGGTCGGGTTGTTCGGCGGCTACGGCATCCGCTTCGCCGCCTCCCTGGCCGCGGGCGAGGAGTCTGCGGCCGCGCAGATGGGCGAGATGGTGCGCGAGCACGGCAAGCCCATCGTCATGCACAGCCTGTACAAGTCCAGCGGGCCGCGGGCGCTGCAGATGCTGCAAGAACGCGGCATCCCGGTGCAGGGTTCGCTGGAGGTGGCGTGCACGTGCGTGGGCGCGCTGGCCCGGCGGGGCCAGCTCCTGGCCTCCGAGGCCGGCCACGACGACCTGACCCTGCGCTGGCGCCATGGCGCGATCCCGCGCGGCCAGGAGATCATCGACGCGGCGCGCGCGGACGGCCGCGACGCCCTGCTGGAGCACGAGGCGCGCGAGCTGCTGGCCCTGCACGGCGCGCCCGTGGGGCCGGGGGCCCTGGCCACCGCCGCCGAGGCCGCCGTGGCCGTGGCCGCGGAGTTCGATGGGCCCGTGGCGCTCAAGCTCGTGTCCCCGCAGATCCTGCACAAGAGCGACGCCGGTGGCGTCCAGCTCGGCCTCGAGGGCGCCGACGCGGTGGCCGCCGGCTTCGACCGTATCGTCGCCAGCGCCCGCGCGTACGACCCCGACGCCGAGGTCCGCGGCGTGCTCGTGTCCCCCATGGCCGAGCCCGGCGTGGAGGTCATCGTCGGCACCACCCTCGACGACCAGTTCGGCCCGGTGCTGCTGTTCGGCATCGGCGGCGTGCTCGTGGAGGTCCTCGAGGACGTGGTCTTCCGCGTGATCCCCGTGTCCGAGCGCAGCGCCACCGAGATGATCGACGAGATCCACGCGCGCAAGCTCCTCGACGGCTTCCGCGGCGCCCCGCCCGCCGACCGCACCGCCATCGCCGGGCTGCTGCAGGTGGTCTCCGAGCTGGTCCAGGCCTACCCCGACATCCGCACCATGGATCTCAACCCCGTGCTCGTGCACCGCTCCGGCCTCACCGCCGTGGACGCCCGCATCCTCCTCACCCCCGCCTGATCGCCCCACGTCTCTTCCGTGTGTGCCCCATGTGAGGGTCGTGTGAGAAGCGATCCCCGGATCACTGGGCACACTGGTTCGTGATGGTCACGCAACGTTTTCCGAACCATTCGAAAGGGACACATTCCATGACTTCTCAGGCGATCACCTCGACGATGACCCTCCTGCTCACCCTGACCCTCGGCGTCTGCGCCGCCAACGCTCAGCCCTACCAGGCCGTCGGCTCCAAGGCCCACCGCGCCGGAGATACGAAGCCCGAGGTCCTGCTGGCCATCGACGGCTCGCTGCTGCTGCACGAGCTGGACCGCGAGCGCTTCAAGCGCCCCGACGACCGCGAGTACTACCCCGAGGTCTCCCTCGAGATCGAAGACGACCACCCCGAGGGTCCGGTCGGCCCCGCTGACGAGGTCATCGTCATGGACATGGAGATCACCTGCGTCGCCCCCCACCAGCGCCGCCTCCTCGACGGCCTGCGCTTCTGGTGCGAGGTGGACATCGACGGTGTGGACGCCGGCATGATGGTCTGCGGCGCGACCTGCGACGGCGCCGAGCCCGGCTTCGGCTCGGACGACTTCCTGCGCGAGTTCGACGCCGAGGGCGAGGTCGTGGAGCCCGAGGGCGCCATCGACGTCGTCATGTCCTGCGAGCGATAGCCCCCCCGAGCCCTTCCCCCTCCCCCCTTCAACCTTCAACCTTCAACCTTCAACCTCCCCTACCCCTACCCCACGAATCCCGACGCCGTCACGTACACCGCCCCGAACAGATAGATCCAGTACCCGTCCACCTCGTGGTAGCCCCACTGCGACTGCGTCACCGACAGGCTGGCCGTCCCGGCGGGGAGCTGGTCGATGAGGTTCGCCGGCACGGTGAAGCTACCGTCGTTGTTGGCCTCGCAGTAGATGTAGCCGTAGTCCTGGCCGTCGGTGGCAGAGATGCTGATGTAGATCGTGGCGTCCGATCCGGTGCTCCACTGCACGTCCACGGCGCCGTCGATCTGCAGCGTCTGCGCGACGTCCGGCGTGTGCAGGTCCAGGTCCTGGGGCATGTCCAGCGAGGTCTGGAACGCGGACAGGTCGGCGCCGGGCGCGGCGATGTCGTAGGTGGAGCCGGGCACCAGGTCGCCGCCGATCTGCATCACGTGCTGGTAGGTCACCACGTCGCCTCCCATGGGCTCGACGTCGAACGAGCCGTTGGGTCCGTCCACGGTGAGCGTCCCCGCGGACAGGTAGTCGTACTGGCCCTGGGTCCCGCTGTGCAGCTCCTCGTCGGTATACAGCGTGATCTGGCAGTCCTCCGGTCCCGCGGGCATGGTGTGCTCCACGCCGCCCGTGGGCGCGACGATCTCGCGGAAGAACATGGCCGTGAAGCTGCCGCCCTCCATCACGCCGCCCATACCGTCGGGCATGCGGTACAGGGTCATGGCGATGGTCCCGTCCGTGGACTCGGGCACCTCGGTGTCGTCGTCGTCGCCCACGTCGTCGTCGTCGTCGCCCATGTCGTCGTCGTCGCCCATGTCGTCGTCGTCGCCGGCGGAGTCGTCGTCGTCACCCCACGAGTCGTCGTCGTCCGAGTCGGGGCAGCCCGGCAGGAGGACGAGGGACAGGATGAGGGTCAAGGTCAGGTAGTAGGGGTTCATCAGTTCTTCACTCCCGTTGCCGACAGGCTGGTCATCCCCGCGAGGTAGATCCACCGCCCGTCCACCTCCTGGTAGTGGAACATGCTCTGGCTCAGGGAGAAAGTCGCCGCACCCGCAGGGAGCTGATTCACCAGGTTGCCGGGGACGGCGAAGGTGCCGTCGTTGGCCGCCTGGCAGGCGATGTAGCCGAACTCGAAGCCGTCACTCGAGCTCAGGTAGATCCACACGTCGTCCACATCGCCGCCGCCCCACTGGACGTCCAGGGCTCCACCGAGCTGGAACGTCTCGCCGGGGAGGGGAGAGGTCAGGCTCAGCTCCTGCGGCATCCGCAGCGCCGCGTGGAAGGCAGACAGATCGCCGCCCGACGAGTCCACCTCGTACTGCTGGCCGAACACGAGCTGACTGCCCATGGCCAGCTCCTGCTGGTACGACACCAGGCCCTGCACGGTCTCGGGGTGCACGGTGAACGGGTTCCCCCCCGGCCAGACCACGATCAGGGAGCCCGCGTCCAGGTACGCGTACTCCCCCTGGTTACCCCCGTAGAGATCGTCGAGGTCGTACAGGGTGATCGCGCAGTCGTCGGTCCCCGCGGGCATCGCGAACTCCAGCGTGCCGCTCGGCTCCACCACCACGTCGTAGAACAGGGCCCCGAAGTAGGCGCTCTCGAGGATCCCGCCCATTCCGTCGGGCATGCGGTAGTGGCTGATGGTGACGCTGCCGTTGAACACGTCGGGCACGAAGGTGTCGTCGTCGTCGTCCCAGATGTCGTCGTCGTCGTCGCCTACCGCGTCATCGTCGTCGCCCACGGCATCGTCGTCGGCGCCCACGGCATCGTCGTCGGCGGCGGTTGCGTCGTCATCGCCCAGGTCGTCGTCGTCGGTGGCCAGATCCGGTGGGCAGCCGAACAGGAGGGCGGACAGAAGGACCACGTGGAGGCTTGTACGGATCATGAGGCCTCCTCAAAATAGGCTCAGCGCCAGGGCGTCGGCGACGATCAGGCCTTCGATCGACGGCCGCAACACCCGGCCGTCCGAGCATATCAGCCCCTCCTCGACCGCCGAAGCGAGATCCTCCTCCCGCCCCACACCCACGACATCCAGTGCCACCCCGTCGGACGTGCGCAACCCCAGCATGAGGGCCTCGAGCCGGGCTTGCTCGGCGTCGATGACCTCGGCCTCCTCGACCGCGCTGTCGCCCGCAACGAGGGCATCCACGTACCCGGATACGGACCGCACGTTCCACCACCGGCGCGCGCCGTCGAAGGAGTGGGCCGAGGGGCCCAGGCCGAGGTAGGGGGTGCGGCGCCAGTAGCCGGAGTTGTGGCGGGAGCGGCGGCCGGGGCGGGCGAAGTTGGAGACCTCGTAGTGCTCGTAGCCGGCGGTGGTGAGGCGCTCGGAGGTGGCGATGAAGAGGTCGCGGGAGGCCTCGTCGTCGGGGGGGGAGATCTCGCCGGACTCGGCGCGCCGGCCCAGGGGTGTGCCCGGGGCGAAGGTGAGCTGGTAGCACGACAGGTGCTCGGCGCCGAGGTCCACGACGCGGTCCAGCGTGTCGGCCCAGGCCGCGGCGCGCTGGCCGGGGATGCCGTACATGAAGTCCAGGCTCAGATCGTCGAAGCCGGCCTCGCGGGCCGCGTCCACGGCGGCGAGGGCCTGGGCCGCGTCGTGGCGGCGACCCAGCCAGCGCAGCAGGTCGTCGTCCAGCGACTGGATGCCGAGGCTGAGGCGGTCGACGCCGGCGGCGCGCCACCGGGTGAGCCGGTCCGCATCGAGGTCGTCGGGGTTGGCCTCCACGGTGATCTCGGAGCCCGGCGTGAGGTGGGCGCCCAGCGCGACGACCAGCTCGAGCAAGGCGTCGTCGGTCAGGACGCTGGGGGTGCCGCCGCCGAGGTAGAGCGTGCCGAAGGTGTCGAAGCGGTCGCGGTGCAGCGCCAGCTCGCGCGCCACGGCGCCCACGAACGCGGCCGCGTCGCCGTCGGTCACCGAGTAGAAGTCGCAGTACGCGCACTTGCGCGCGCAAAACGGGACATGGAGGTAGAGCCCGGCGGGCTCAGAGGTCGTGAGGGCCTCCCCGGACCGAGTCAGAGTCGTGAGGCGCCCCGCTGGCAAGGGGCGAGGAGGGAGCAGGCCACCTGGCCTGTGACCGAAGAGGCCCGCCGAGGGGAGCGGAGCG
>CAZLEO010000289.1:0-11914 GCA_964558555.1 uncultured Rickettsiales bacterium
GACGTCGATTGATTCTCCTCTTCCGACGTCGACTGCTACGACGGCGACCACTACGCCAACCCCGGCGCGGACGAGCTGTGCTACGGCATCGACTACGACTGCGACGGCATCGTCGACGACAACACCATCGACTCCGACGACGACCTCGACGGCTTCACCGAGCACGAGGGCGACTGCGACGACACCGATCCCGACGTCTCCCCCCTCGGCGAGGAGGTCGCCGACGGCATCGACAACGACTGCGACGGCCTCGTCGACGAATCCACCCCTGCCTTCGACGACGACGGCGACGGCCTCAGCGAGGAGGAGGGCGACTGCAACGACGACGACCCCTTCGCCTTCCCCGGCGCCGAGGAGCTGTGCGACGGCGAGGTGGACGAGGACTGCGACGGGACCGTGGACGAGGGGTGCGATGTCGAGCCGAGTACGGGTGACTGCGAGTGTAGCCTGCCGCGCGCCGGATCACCGGCCGGAGGTACGGCCCTGGCGGTGCTGGCACTACTGGTCGGACTGGTGTCGCGGCGGCGCTGACAACGCTGCGACAGGAGGAGGCGGACGTGGGCAAGTTCGTGGGGACCAAGGTCGATACTCGGAGCAAGAAAGATGCGCGCGCGGATCGGGCCGCCCCCGTCCAGGCTCGGGACTGCGGGCACACCGGGGCAGACAGCCTCAAGGACCCGCTCCTGGACGACCCGGTCCAGCTGGACGAACCCGGGACCGAGACGACCGTTCGTAACAACTACGACAAGGAGGATCGCCGCAAGGCCAAGGAGGGGCTCAAGATCACGGGGCTGGGCAAGGTCGCCTCGACCGGTTCGGCCTACGTGTTCTGGAACTTCGCGCCGGGCAAGGCCGACATCGTCGGAACGCCCGATCCCGCGGTGACCAAGGTTCTGGCCGCCGCGATGAAGGCGCTGTACCGGCCGCTGACGGCGTTCCGCTACCCCAACAAGGGGGAGGGCAAGTCCCTACCCTTCCGCGAGAACCCCTACGCCAATCCCTGTCTGGGCGTGGTCGCGCTCCAGGGGATCACCGACAACGTCCAGGGATACAAGAAGGAGACGGATCACGGGCTGCGGGTCAGGCGCGCTCTCGCCATCAAGAAACACCTGGCGACCTACCTCCCCAAGGGCGCCAAGCTACCGGATTTCGAGATCCAGGCAGCCCTACCCGGGTCGTACGCCCACAGCAAGGGGGGTAATGACGCCAACTCGCGTGCCCAGAATCGAGCCGTATTCGTCCACGTCCGCCCCAAGGTGCAGGAACTGACGCCCGAGCAGGAAAAGGAGATGATCGAGAAGGACGTCAAGAAGAAGTACCGCGAGGACTGGCCCCCGGACCAGCGCGCCCTGACACGACAACGGCTGAAGGGCTCGCTGCCATCCCAGTTCAAGAACGACGAGAAGCTGCTCAAGAAGCTCGGCGATTTCCTCGTCGTCAATTACGACACGGTCAAGTTCCGCGGCAACCAGGAGTTCCCGTTCAACCTGGACATGCCCCAGGCGGGCCAGAGGACTGAAACGAAGGCCGATCTGAACGACCCGAAGAAGGTCGACGACCTCAGGGTCCTCGCAAAGGCCGCCAGGCAGATCAGGGACTTCGAGATCGAGTACGGAAAGCTGGGCGCCGGATCGAGCATGTACTGGAGCGCCCCGACCTCACCCAAGGAGCGAGAAAACGCCATCAAATCGAACAGGAAGAAGCGCTTCAGCCTCAGGAGTTTCTGGCGCTTCTTGAAGGGAACGAGCGGTAGCTACGCCGTCAATCGCAGGGCGGAGATCAAGAAGGAGTTCAAGGAGCTGCTGAAGAAGTTCCCGCGGTACTCCCCCCCGGACTGGTATCCGCGGGATCCCACGAAGCTGGACTGATCACCTCGCTCCGGGACGAGGGTGAACACGTAGATGTGAAAAACATGATCTAGAGCCGAGACAGGGTTAAGATCATGTTTCCTGGCGCTGTCCAGGGAGGGGACGGAGGGATTCCGCTCCGAGGCGAAGGCAAGGGGGGTGGGATTGATCGGTCTGGGGGATCTGTTCTGATTCCACCAGGCTGCCTGGCGAGACAGGCGGGCGGAGCCGACCAGATGCCCGGGATGGTGCTCGTCGCTCGCGAACTCCGACATCCCCGCATCAGTCCGCGCAGACGTGCCGCCCGTCGGGCGCACGCTCGACCACCTGCTCGTCCTCCCAGGCCCCCGGCACGGACGCCCATACGTCCCCCATCACATCGCAGTAGGGGCGATCGAAGGGCGACAGGTCGAGGACGAGGCGATCGCCCACCTGCGAGACCGCGCGGAGCTGGGAGCCGTCCAGGTCCAGCAGCAGGACCGGGCCGTGGAGCCGCTTGCTGGCGTACTGGACGCCGCTGGCGAGGTCCCACACCTGGAGTGTGCCGTCGGCGTGGCCGACGATCAGCGTGCCGCCGGGCCCCTCGACCAGAGCGGTCACCGGCTGGGCCAGGCGCCCCTGGAGGACGCGCGTGGTCGTACCGTCGTCCTCCGGGTATCGCAGGTCTGTGGTGCCGTCGGCGTATCCCACGGCGACGCCGCCGTCCCGCAATGACTGCTGCATCTCCCCGGCCCCGGGATCGACCGTGGAGGCCAGGCGCAACAGGTCCATCGTCTCCAGGTCCCAGAACCGCACCGTGTGGTCGGTGCCGGTCGCGGCGAGGAGCCGCCCGTCCGGGCTCAAGGCCAGGACCTGCACCGTGCCGATGGCGGCGTGCAGGGAGCGGGTCACCTGACCGGAGTCCGTGTCGAGGAGGCGGATGATGCCATCCTGCGCCCCGAGCGCGAGGACGCGGCCGCCCGGGAGGAACTGGACGGCATCTCCGGGCTGGCCCAGATCGAACTCGAGGTGTACATCGCCCGACCGGGCGTCCCAGACCCAGACCTTCCCGTCCACGTCCACGGTGGCGACGAGCGCGCCATCGTCGCTGTACGACCAGTAGTACAGCCGGCCATCGGGCCCGGAATACACCGGCCCCTCGCGCAGGTCAGCCGCGTTCCAGGTGCGGATGGACCCGCCGCTGGTCGCCGCAGCCAGGGTGCGACCGTCCGGGGAGTAACCCACCTCCCTGAAGTAGTCCGGGTAGGGTCCCAGGACCGCCAGCGCCGCGCCGGAGGCCACGTCCCAAACCCGGATGGTGTGGTCGTACCCCGATGTCACCAGGGTGCGACCGTCGGGCGAGAAGGCCACGCCCCACACCGTCTCCACGTGCCCCTGGAGGGTGTGGACCCGCTGCCCGGTGGCCACGGACCAGATGACGGCGGTGCGGTCGTTGCTCGCGGACGCCAGCAGGGTGCCGTCGGGCGAGTACGCGACCCCGCGCACGGCCAGGTCGTGTCGGCCGAGCAGCCGCGACGCGCCGGTGGCCACGTCCCAGATCAGCACCGTCTGGTCCCAGCTGCCCGTGGCCAGGTGCCGGCCGTCCGGGCTGAACGCGAAGCCGACGATCTCGTCGTCGTGCAGCGGCGGTCGGGGCTCGCCGAGCACGTCGGTCTTCCACACCCGGGCGTCGCCGTCGAAGCTCGCCGTGGCCACCAGCGAGCCGTCGGGGCTGAACTCCGCCTCGTCCACCTGGTCCCGGTGGAGCCCGCGGTGGGTGACCGACTCCCCCGTCTCCACGTCCCACATGGCCACCGTACCGTCCCCGAAGGTCGCGATCAGCCGATCCGAGCCCGGGCCGAAGGCCGCCGCCTTGAACATGGCCGGTATCCAGAACGAGCGGAACAGGGTCCCCGTCTCCCGCTCCCACACGAGCACCTCGCCGGCGGGGCTGCCTGTGGCGATCCAGCGACCGTCGGGGCTCAAGGCACCCATACGGTGTATCCCGGTGGGGCGGACCAGATCGCGCACGGGCTCGCCCGCCTGCGTGTCCCACACCCGCACCGATCCGTCCGACATGGAGGTGAAGACCTGCTCGCCGTCGTCGCTGATGGCGTGGAAGGGGTGGGGATCCGTGTCGCCGATCGCCAGGGTCCGTGAGTTGCCGCCGTCGGCCACGTCCCACCAGCGCAGCGTGTGATCCTCCCCCACGGACATGAACACGTCCCCCGACGAATCGAACGCCCCGGTCGTCGCGGTGTGGGTGTGTCCCCGCAACACTCGCTCCGGCCCGCCCGCCGCGGTGTCCCACAGCGTGATGTCGCCGCCCATCTGGCCGGTGGCGAGGCGGGCGCCGTCGGGGCTGTACTCGAGCAGCCAGTTCTCCGGGCCCGAATCCCGCAGCAGGAAGTCCCGGCCCGTGGCGAGGTCCCAGATGCGTATCAGGCCCTGGCTCCCCGACGCCGCCAGGAATCGCCCATCCGGGCTGAAGTCCACCGCGTAGACCAGGGCGGTCGTCCGTCCCACGAAGAAGCGGGGGTCCTCGCCCAGGCGCCACCACAGGGCCCGCGCCCCCACCATGTCGTGGGTCTCCAGCGCAGTGCGTAGCTTGGCGCGGGCCTCGAACAGGTCCTCCCGCCCGTAGGCCGCCCAGGCGTCCGAGAGCAACGCCTGGGCCATGCGCACCCGGGCTTGGCGCTCCTTGTGGGAGATCACCACCGTGGCGAGCACCGCCAGCACGGCCACGAGCAGCGCCGCGGTCAGCGCCGACGCGACCGCCCGCCGACGGAGGCGGACCGCGCGCGTCTCCTCGGCCACCGAGGTGTCGAGGAAGTCGGCGACCCGTTCGGGGAGGGGTTCGGTGAAGCGGCGACGCCAGCGGATCGCCTCGGCCAGGGACTCGCCGCGCCACAGGTCCGGAGCCCTGCGACCGCGGCTGTCCCACGTGCGGGTCGCCACCCGCAGCTGCTCGAGGGTCTCCAGGTCGGTCTGAGCGTCCCCGCGCCAGCGGCGCAGGCGGTCCCAGCGCGTGAGCAGGGACTCGTGGGACAGCTCCACGGCGACGGCCGACGAGGTGGTGTCCCCGTCGGGCGCGTCGTCGGGGTCGACCCGGTGGGCGCTGAGCAGCCGGGCCTCCAGCAGCTGGTCGAGCACGGCCGGGGCCCGGGGGCCCACCTCGTGCTCGATCTCGCTGCGGGTCAACCGCGCCCGTGTCCCGTCCGTCGTGGACAGGCGCAGCAGGATGCCGCGCGCGGCGCGCACCTGATCAGGGTCCATGGACTCGATCACGCCGTCCGCGTGGTCGGCCAGCGCGCCCGTCACCCCGCCGATGGCCTCGTAGTGGGACCGCAGCAACAGCGACCGCTCGCGATCCCGCGACCGCCACAGGCGCGCTGCGGTGAACTGGAGCATGGGCAGGCCCGCGGGCTCGGCGGCCACCGAGGCGACCATCTCCTCCACGAGGCCCTCCTCGTAACGGAAGCCGAAGCGCTCGAGGGGGCGTGTCAGGATCGCCACGAGGTCCTCGGGGGCGGGGCAGCGCAGGCCGGTCACGCCGCGGCCTAGCGCAGCGGCCAGCCCCGGGTGGCCGGCCACGTGCCCCAGGAAGTCGTCGCGGACCGTCATCACCACGCGCACCGGGCCGTCGGGATCGTCGGCGGCGAGCAGCACGGCCTCGACGAACGCGTCGCGCACCGCAGGGTCGTCCACGAGGGTGTACAGCTCCTCGAACTGGTCCACCAGCAGCAGGAGCCGGCCCTCTTGATTCGCCGCGATCTCCCGCAGCTGGGCGCCCAGCAGGGCCGGGTGGGCGGCGATCTCGTCGGGGGACAGCGCGGCGTCGTCCGCCGGTCCTCCTGCCCACTTCCGCGTCGGGGCGTCGTCGAGGCTCCCGGACCCCGACGCCATCCACGAGGGGGCGTCCTCGGCCAGCCGGTGGACCAGGGCCTTGAGCGGCTGGGGACCGGGTCGCAGGGACAGCACCGACCAGCCGCCCCGCTGCAGCAACGCCGGCACCACGCCGGCCAGGACGAACGAGGACTTGCCCGCGCCCGACGGTCCGACCACCGGCAGCAGCGCCTGGTGCCTCAGGCGCTCGAGGAACTCCGCCACCTCGCGCTCGCGGCCGTGGAAGATGTCCGCGTGCTGGGGCCCGAAGGCCAGCAAGCCCCGGTAGGGGCTGTCCGAAGCGTGGCGCAGGGCGCCGCGGCCGGACACGAGGTGATCGCGCAGCTCCTCGGCCAGGTCGGCGAACGTGGGGCGGTTCGCCGGGGCCTTGTCCAGGCACCGGGTGACCAGGCGGACGATGTCTTCGGGGAGATCGGGCACGCGGTCCGCCGGGCTGGGGACCGCGGCGCTGGACACCACGTCGAACGCCAGCTGCACCACGGAGCCGCTGAAGGGGCGCTCGCCGGTGAGCAGCTCGAAGAGCATCACCCCGAACGCCCAGACGTCGGTGGCCGGCGACAGCTCCTCCTCGGCCCACTGCTCGGGGGCCATGTACGGCGGCGTGCCGCAGACCTCGGAATGGCCCATGGCCAGGCCCTCGAGGCCCGTGGGGATGTCGGAGAGCCGGCGCGGATCGCCGTCGAGCTCGCCGTCCACGGGCGCGGGGGTCACCAGGCGCGCCAGGCCGAAGTCGACGATGCGCAGCCGCCCATCGCGCGGCAGCACCACGTTCTGGGGCTTGAGATCCCGGTGCAGGATCCGGCGCTCGTGGGCCACGGCCATGGCCGCGGCGATGTCCCGGGCGATGGACAGGACCTCGCCCAGGGAGAGCGGCGCCTCGTCCATCCGGTGCCGAAGCGACTGCCCCTCGAGGTACTCCAGGGACAGGTACGGGCACCCGTCCACCTCACCCGCGCCGTACACGGTGACGATGTGGGGATGGTTCATCCGCGCGGTGGCGCGGGCCTCCAGCAGGAAGCGCTGAACCGCGTCGGAGGAGCCCAGCCGGTCGGGCAACACGACCTTGAGCGCGGCCTTGCGTCCGAGCCGCTGGTCGCGGACCAGGTAGACCGCGCCCATGCCGCCCTGGCCGATCTTGCGCACGACCTGGTAGTCGTCGATGACGCGACCCGCTTCCAGGTCGGGTCCGACTGCGGGTTCATCCAGACCGGTGAACTCCGTCTCCATGCCGTCGGCGCCCCCTCGACGCCGCCAGAAAACCTACCCCCGGACCGCCTCCGCCATGCCCCGGCTCTTCTTCGCCAGCTTGCGGAACTTGCGGTCCATCCCCCCGAGAACCCCGGCCGCGACGTCCGCGGCGGCCTCGTAGAACCGCGCGGTGACCTCGTCGGCCTCGGCCACGGCGGCGGTGGGATCGTCGCCGAGCTCGGTGGGCGGCAGGAACTCGTCGCGGTCCATGCCGTCGATGCGCTGGAGCACGACCTCGTTGAGGCGCTCGCGGCGCATGTGGGCGAGCTCCTTGGAGCGCTTGGTGTGCTTCTTCGCCGACGTCTTCAGCGCGGCCGCGACCGAGGCGCAGTCGCCGCTGTCCAGGGCACCCTGGGCCAGGGCGGCGACGTTGTCCTCCAGCGCCTGGGCGAAGATGAAGATGGTGCCGAACGAGGTCAGCTCGGGGAACTGTTGGGCCATCAGGGCCACCGGGTGATGACGACCTTGCGGTCGGTGAAGAAGTTGATGCCGTCCTTGGCCTGGCCGTGGAGATCGCCGAAGAACGAGTCGCCCATGCCGCCGAAGGGGAAGTAGGCCATGGGCGCGGCCACGCCGATGTTGATGCCCACGTTGCCGCCCTTGACGCGCACCTTGTACTCGCGGGCGGCCTTGCCGGAGCTGGTGTAGATGGACGAGGCGTTGCCGTACTTCGACGAGTTGGCCAGGTCGATGGCCTCGTCGAGGTCGGCGACGCGGACGATGGAGGCGACGGGTCCGAAAACCTCCTCGTAGCAGATGGTCTTGTCGCGATCGACGCCCTCGAAGACGCACGGTCCGAGCCAGTAGCCGTCGGGGTGTCCGGGGACCTCGACGTCGCGGCCGTCGAGGATCAGATCGGCGCCCTCGTCCACGGCCTGCTGGATCATGCCCAGCACGCGCTCGTGGTGGCGCCTGGCCGCCAGCGGCCCCATCTGCACGGTCTCGTCGAGGCCGTTGCCGACCTTGATCTGCTTTGCGGCGTCCACGAAGCGTTCGACCACCTCGTCGGCCGTGTCGCCGACGCACACCAGGTTGGCGCCGGCGAGGCAGCGCTGGCCGGTGTTGCCGTAGAAGCTGGCGATGAGGTTGGGGATGGCCGCGTCGAGGTCGGCGTCGGGCATGACCGTGAGGAAGTTCTTGGCGCCGCCCTGGCACTGGACGCGCTTGCCGTACTTCGCGGACTTCTCGTAGATGTAGCGGGCCACGGGGGTGGAGCCGACGAAGGACACGCCGCGGATGCGGGGCTCTTCCAGCAGGGCGTCCACGACCTCGCGGTCGCCGTGGACCATGTTGATCACGCCGTCGGGGAAGCCGGCCTCCTCGACGAGCTCGAACATCAGCTGCTGGGTGACGGGCACCTGCTCGGACGGCTTGATCACGAAGGTGTTGCCGCAGGCCACGGCGTGGGGCCAGAACCAGTAGGGCACCATGGCCGGGAAGTTGAACGGCACCACGGCGGTGAACACGCCCAGCGGCTGGCGGATGAACTCCTCGTCGATGCCCGGCGCGGCGCCGTCCTCGAGGAACTCGCCCATCATCATCGAGGGGATCCCGCAGGCGAACTCGATGTTGTCCAGCGTGCGGCGCACTGATCCGCGGGCCTCGTCGATGACCTTGCCGTGCTCCTGGACGAGCACGCGGGCGATCTTCTCGTAGTTCGCCTCCACCAGCGCCTTGAGCCGGAACAGGGGCTGCACGCGGAGGTTCGGCGGCGTCTCGCGCCACTCCTCGTACGCTTCCTGGGCGACGTCGACCACCTCGGTGACCTCGTCGCGGGTGGACATGGGCACCTCGGCGATCACGCCGCCGGTGGCCGGGTTGATCACGTCGAGGCAGCGGTCCGAGTCCGAGTCGACGAACTCACCGTCGTAGTAGTTCTGGACGCGGCCGTAGTGTTCCTTGACCACGGGCAGGGTGTTTCCACTCATCGTCGCTCTCCTTCAAACTCGCGCCATGGCGCGGCCGAGCTTCTCGAGACCTTCGTCGATCTCCGTTTCGGTGATCAGCATGGGTGGGGCGATGCGCAGTACGTTGCCGTACAGGCTGCCCTTGCCCAGGAGGAGGTCTTCCTTGCGGGACTCCTCCATCAACGCGTTGGTCCTGGCCGCCGACGGCTCCTTGGTCTTGCGGTCCTCCACCAGCTCCATGGCCTGCATCAGGCCCATGCCGCGGACCTCGCCGACGTAGTCGAAGCGGTCGGCGAGGGCCTCGAGGCCGGCGCGAAGCCGGGCGCCGAGGCGGGTGGACCGCTCGAGCACACCCTCGGTCTCGATGGTCTCGATGGTGGCCATCGCGGCCACGGCGGAGACCGGGTTGCCGCCGAAGGTGGAGATGGACAGCCCCTCCAGGGACGCCGCCACCTCGTCGGTGCACACCGTCGCGCCGATGGGAAGGCCGTTGGCCATACCCTTGGCGTAGGTCATCACGTCCGGCGTCACGCCGTAGTGCTCGATGCCGTTCCACTTGTCGCCGGTGCGGCCGAAGCCGGTCTGCACCTCGTCGGCGATGAAGATGCCGCCGTGGCGGCGCACGATCTCCACGGCGATCTCGAAGTACTCCTTGGGCGGCACGATGAACCCACCCACGCCGAGGATCGGCTCGGCGATGAAGCCGGCGATCTTGCCGCAGGTCTCCGTGGCGATGAGCTCCTCGATGTCATACGCGCAGCGCATGTCACATTCGGGGTACGTCAGGCCCATGGCGCAGCGGTAGCAGTACGGCACGTGGGCGTGCTTGATGCCGGGGATCATCGACGGCACCAGCCGCCAGGCCGAGTGCGCGCACAGGTTGATCGCCAGCATGGAGCGGCCGGAGTAGCAGTGCCGCAGCGCCAGGATGTCCCCGGCGCCGCCCGCGTGCATACGCGCGAGCAGCACGGCCGTCTCGTCCGCCTCGGTGCCGCTGTTGACGAAGAAGCTGCGGTTCAGCCCCTCGGGGGTGATCTCCGCCATCTTCTCGGCCAGCGCCACGATCCACTCGTTGGGGTACAGCGTCGAGGTGTGCTGCAGGGTGTGGACCTGCTCGGCGACGCGGTCCGCAATGGCCGGATGGCAGTGGCCGAGGCTGACGGTGAGGATGCCGCCGAAGAAGTCCAGGTACTCGCGCCCTTCGGTGTCGAACAGGCGCGTGCCCTTGCCGCGGGCAAAGGCGATGGGCTCGGCGTAGTAGTTGATGGTCGACGGGAACAGGTACTTGCCCTGCTTGTCGACGACGGTGGCGTTGTCCATACGGTCTCCGGTTACTCGTCCGCCTCGGGACGGAAGTGCACGGGCTCGCGCACGAGGAACTTGCCGTCACCGGCCGCGCCGACGAACTCGCGGTCGCGCACGATGACCTTGCCGCGCAGCAAGGTGGTGTCGGTCCAGCCGGTGCAGGCGAAGTCCTCGAAGGGGCTGTAGTCGCAGTTGGTGGCCAGGTTCTCGTGGGAGATCACGACCTCGGCGGTGGGATCGAAGATCACCACGTCCGCGTCACTGCCCACGCTCAGCGTGCCCTTGCGCGGCCACATGCCGAACAGGCGCGCGGGGTTCTCGCACAGCAGCTTGACCATACGACCGAGGCTGAAGCGGCCGCCCACCACGCCCTCGGAGTGGGTCAGCGGCAGCAGGGTCTCGATGCCGGGCATGCCGAACGGGATCTTGGTGTAGTCGCCCTCCCACATACCCTTCTGCTCGCTGTTGAAGGTGCACGTGTCCGTGGCCAGCACCTCGATGGAGCCTGCGGCGGCCGCCATCCACAGCCCCTCCTGGTCCTCGGCCTTGCGAATCGGCGGGCAGGTGGCGAAGTGGTGGCCGTCGTCGCGCTTGAACAGCTCGTCGTCCAGCAGCAGGTAGTGGGGGCCGGTCTCGGCGTGCACGTCCACGCCGCGCTCCTGGGCCTCCCAGACGATCTCGGCGGCCTTGCCGGTGGACATGTGGAAGATGTACAGCCGCGCGTCCGCCGCCTCGGCGAGCTGGATGGCCCGCGAGATGGCCTCGGACTCGGTGACCGTGGGCCGGGTCAGGGCGTGGGCGTAGCAGCCCGGCGTGTCCGACGCGTCGAACTCGCCCTGCAGCAGGTCGATCAGGTCGTCGTTCTCCGCGTGCACGCCCACCATGCCGCCGTACCTGGCGGTCTCGCGCAGGGCTGCGAACAGGTCGCCGTCGGTGGATTGCCACCCCTGCGACTTGTAGATCATGAACATCTTGAACGTGGGGCAGCCCGACTCGATGATCTTCGGGATCTCCTCGATCCGGTCCTCGTTCCAGTCCGTGATCCCCGCGTGCAGGCCGTAGTCGATGCACACCTTGGGGTCGGCCTCGGCCTTGCGCAGCTCGATGGCCTCCATCACGGTCTGCGGCTTGGCCTGGATGGCGAAGTCCAGCAGGGTGGTGACCCCACCCATGGCCGCGGCGCGCGAGCCGGTGAAGAAGTCGTCGGCGCTGGTCGTGCCGCAGAACGGCAGCTGGAAGTGGTTGTGCACGTCGATGGCGCCGGGCAGCACCAGCTTGCCCGTGGCGTCGATGACCTCCTCGCCCTCCAGGTCCAGGCCGACGGCGGCGATGATCTCGCCGTTGATGCCCAGATCCGCGCGGACGGTGCCCTTGGACGAGGCGAGCATGCCTCCCTTGATGACGATGTCGTAGGTCATGATTCCTCCCTCAGGGCAGCTGCTTGACCATGTTGTCGTAGGTCTCGGGGCGGCGGTCCCGGTAGAACTGCCAGGTGTTGCGGACCTCGGCGATCATGTCGAAGTCCAGCTCGGCCACCACGAGCTCCTCGTCGTCCTCGGAGCCCTCGGCGACGATCTGGCCCCGCGGGTCCACGAAGTAGCTCGTGCCGTAGAACTTGCCGATGTTCCACGGGGCCTCGGTGCCCACGCGGTTGATGTTGCCCATGAAGTAGCCGTTGGCCACGGCGTGGGCCGGCTGCTCGAGCTTCCACAGGTACTGGGA
>CAZLEO010000290.1:0-11775 GCA_964558555.1 uncultured Rickettsiales bacterium
CAGGCTGCAGAACAACTTGCGCGAGTTACTGCAAGAAAGCGTGCGCGGCGACACGCGGTGGGGGCGGTGGGCCATGGTGCGTACTGTACTCCGGGGAGCGGGTTGGGATCGTCATGGTGATTGAACGTGTAGACGATTAGACGTAAAATCGTCTAATGCTGTACAGGACACCACCACTTCACACGTACAAAATGGCGCTCGAAGAACTGGACTCGCTGAGGCGGCGTCTGGGAACGGAGGTTTCGCGGGCTACCCCCTGGGTGGGGAGACTGCGGCGTGAGGCGCGCGTGGTCACGGCACGGAGTTCCACCGCCATCGAGGGGTATCACGTCTCCGCCGAGACGGCATCAGCGCTGATCGAGGGGAGACGAGGCGCTGGGGACGGCAACGAGCGGGCGGTTGCGGGGTACGCCCTGGCCATGCAGCACGTGGCGGTTCTCGCCGACGATCCCACGTTCGGCTGGAGCGAGCGGTTGTTGCTGGATCTGCATTTCGAGGCCTGCTCCGGCGAGCGGGACGGGAATCCGGGGCGCTGGCGCACGGGGCCCGTGGTGGTGACGGCTCCGGGGGGAGGGGTGGCGTATCGTGGGCCGGAAGCGGAGCAGATCCCCGAATTGGTGGGGGAGCTGGTCGCCTGGTTGATCGCTGGTGACCGCGACGCTCCCGTCGCGGTGCGGGCAGCGATGGCCCACCTGCACCTGGTCTCCATTCACCCGTTCCGGGATGGGAACGGTCGCCTGTCGCGCATCCTGCAGTCCCTCGTGCTGGCTCGCGACGGGGTGCTGTCGCCGGAATTGGGATCGATCGAGGAGCTCCTGGCGAGGGACACGATGAGGTACTACGCGGTCCTGCGCGAGGTCCAGGGAGGCCGTTTCCAGCCCGAAAACGACGTATCTGCGTGGATCGAGTTCTGCATCGAGGCTCACTTGATCCTTGCGCGCGAACGCCTGAGTAAACACCTACGCGCCGCGGTTCGATGGGAAGCCCTGGAGGGACTCGTCGAGACCCATGGCTGGCCGGAGAGGATGGTGATCGCGCTGGAGCACTGTCTCTTCGAGGGGCTCGATCGTGCGGCGTACGTCGCGGAGGCGGACGTGTCGCCCGCAACGGCGAGTGCGGACCTGCGGCGCATCCATGAGGCCGGGCTGGTGGAACGGCACGGGCGGGGTCGGGCGACGCGTTACGTGGCGACGGACTTGCTGCGCGATCTGGTGGAACCATGACCAGCGACAAGGTGATGGGTGTGAGTAACGAGGCCGTGCTGAAGGCCACCGGCCGGGACTGGGACGGCTGGTTCGGCCTGCTGGACGGGGCTGGCGCGAAGCAGTGGGACCACAAGCGTATGGTGGCGTTCGTGGCCGGCCAAGGCCTCGAGAGTGGCTGGTGGCAGCAGATGGTCACGAGCTCGTACGAGCGCGAGCGGGGACTCAAGCAGGTGGGGCAGTCGTCGGGGGTCGGGTTTCAGATCGGGGTGCAGCGGACGATCCGGGTGGGGCGGGAGGCGCTGTGGGAGCTGTTGCTGGGGCCGGAGGGAGTGGCGCTGTGGCTCGGGACCGCGGACTCGTTCCGGGCACAGCAGGGATTCGCCTATCGGACCGAGGAGGGGATCTCGGGGGAGGTCCGGTCCGTTCACGCGCGAGATCGAATCCGGCTGACCTGGCAGCCGCCCGATCTCGACGAGCCCACCACGCTGCAGGTGACCCTGTCGTGCCCGCGCAACACCGACGAGCGCACGACCTTGCGGTTCCACCAGGAGAAGCTGATCGACGCGGACCACCGTGAGCAGATGCGGGCTCACTGGAAGGGGGTCGTGGGGAGGATCGCGGAGGCGGTGAAGGCGAGGGGGTAGGGGACGGGAGCTAGCGGGACGCGACGAGCGTGTCGGCGCGGGCCACGTAGCCGCGGCGCTTGGACGGGGGCGCGACCGTCTCGTAGTACGCCAGGGCCGCGTCCGTGCACTGGCGGGCCTCGGGCGTGATCCAGAAGAGCTCGTCCCAGCACGAATCCAGCATGCTCAGGTAGAAGGCGCCGTCGCACTGGTCGCGGTCCGCACCCGGCTCGGCAGTGCAGGCGGCGTGGGTCCGGCACGCCTTGGCGAAGGAGACATGGCCGCTGGGGTTGTCCGGGGAGGCGACCTCGTAGTCGGCCGGCACCGTGCACGCCGCCTCATCGGCCTCCTGGGCCGACGCGTCGGTCGTCGTGACCACGGCCAGGGCCAGGGTGAACATCGCGGCGGCGAGGGTGAGGTGGAAGCGGCTCATGTTCGTCTCCAGGGTCTTGGATTCGTCTTGCATCGTTGGTCCCTGGTTAGCGCAACGGCCGTGCCAGGTTGGGGGATTGGGGGCGAAAAAGAGGGGTGATCGGTGTGCGTCGGTCCAGTGGGCGGGTGTGGGGGGGCGTCAATGCCGGTGAGAGGGGATTGTGGTTTTGCCAACGCGAGGCCGGTTGTCCCCCTGTGACAGGGGTGGGACAGGGTGTGACGGGCGCGTCAGACCGCGATCCAGGCGTCCTGTCCGGCGGAGCGGTACATCGCGTCGATCAGCTCGCAGTGGCACGCTGCCGTGCGGACGTCCACGGGGGCTGTCGCGGGCCGGCCCACGACCGCGTCGAGGAATCGGTCCAGTGACGTGCGTGCGCTGGGGGGAGTCGCAGGGATCGCCGGGACGTCGAGACCCGCAGGACCTTCGACGCGCAGCTCCCCACGCTCGATCCAGGCCCTCCCTTCCGTCCCCGACACCTCCCACAGCACGTCGTCCTGGGGGTCCACCCAGCTGGCGAACACGTCCACTCGGGCGCCACCCTCCAGCCTCAGTACCCCCACGCCGTACTGATCCACGCCTTCCTGCTCGTCGATCCGGTGCGCCGCAGCCCGGACCTCGGTAATCCCCTCGTCCGTCAGCCATGTCGCCAGGTCGAGCAGGTGGATTCCCAGATCTCCCAGCGCCCCGTACCCCGCCCGAGACGGATCCAGGACCCAGTCGTACTCGTCGAACCACCCCAGCCTGGCTCCCTCGTGCGAGAATCGGCCGCGCATCCGCTCCACACGTCCCAGCGCCCCGGCCTGCACCAGCTGGCGCAGCTGCACGACGGCTGGCACGTCCCGCAGGAAGTACCCCGCATCGAACCGCTGCCCCGAATGCTCCACCACGTCCGCGATCCGGTGCGCCACCTCCGCCGACGTCGCCAGCGGCTTCTCCACGAACACGGCCTTGCCCGCGTCGACGGCCGACCGGACCAGCGGCTCGTGGTCGCACGTCTCGGACAGGACCGCCACCGCGGCCACGTCAGCCATCGCACAGGCCTCGGCCGAGTCGGTCGCCACCTCGGCTCCCAGCAGGCTGGCCCAATCACGCGCGCGGTCCGGGACAGGGTCCCAAACGGCGAAACAGCGCACGTCCTGACGGGATCGCAGGACCGCGACCACGTCGTGCATGTGGATGTGGGCGGAGCCGAGGACCGTGATTCCCTTCACGGCCCCAGATCCTCGTCGATCTCTCGCAAGATGAAGGCTTCGTACATGTCCTTGCCCTCGCGATAGGTGTCACTGCTGCGGTACTTGCGCATCACGAAGAGGTTGAACAGATCGCCCGCTGCGGCCCCGAACGACGTACCGAGCAGGAGCGCGGCGAGGGGCATGGCCAAGACAAGGACGGCAACGGTGCTCAGAGCGGCTGTCACCAAGAGCGGAGCAACCGTGAAGACCCGCGCCTGGCCGATGGTGAAGTCGCCCCGGATCCGGCAGTAGGGCATGAGGTACTTCCAGATGACGCCGAAGCCGATTCGATCTCTTGGAACACCGGCGACCAGGGCGCCCAGCGCGTGGAGCCCCTCGTGTAACGCCAGGAAGGGCAGCAGGGTGGCGCCCCACCACAGACACAGGGGGACCAGGCGGACGTGGAGGTACTCGTCGGGCGGCGGCAGAACCCACCAGCGCAGAAGCATCAGACCTACGCCAGCCGCCATGCTGAGGGGGAAGGCCAGGAATCCCAGGAGGAAGATACGCCCTGGCCGTC
Source organism: uncultured Rickettsiales bacterium (assembly GCA_964558555.1). Classification (GTDB taxonomy): domain Bacteria; phylum Myxococcota_A; class UBA796; order UBA9615; family CAYRNR01; genus CAYRNR01. The sequence goes on from CAZLEO010000290.1 coordinate 4,014, forward strand.
CGCGGACTCGGTCGATCTGGCGAAGAGTCACGGGATTATCCCCACGAGCAGCGCGGGTCCGTCAGCAGGACAGTCCGGCTTCCTGGCCACCGGCGTGCGCATTGACCTCCTGGTCCGAACCCGCGCAGATGGCGACCACGGTGATGATCGTCACGCAGACAGCGATAATCGCCACAGCGGGCGCCCATCCAAACTCTACACCGCCGCCTTCTCCCGCGTACCGATCCAACGTGTACTGGAACTCGTCCGCCAGATCGAACCCATCCGTGACGATGGTACCGATGTAGCCCCAGTACCCTCCACAGATGTCCCCGTCGCACTCCTCGATCAGGCCCCACATGCCCCACCAGTCGGAGTTGGCGATGCGGATGAGCTCGACCTCGGGGCCTTCGGGCAGCTCGAGGACGATGGTGTCGTCGTCGAGGACCTCGACGTCGGCCTGGGAGAAGTAGTCGCCCAGGTCGGTGTAGTTGATGTCGCCGGTGATGAGGTCGCCCTCGCCGAGGTCGATGCCGAAGCGGGGGAACTCGTAGTGGGCGGAGTCGCCGTTGGCCCAGACGTCCATGGTGTACGCGGCGAGGTTGCGGCCGGGTTCGGGCCGGCCGTGGGCGAGATGGGGGACGAGCAGGGTGCCGATGGTGAAGAGGTGGCACAGCAGCCAGGCGGCGATCTTCTTGGAGTTGAGGTTGGAAGTCATGGTTCGGGTCTCCTTTCAGTTGGGTTGATGGCCCTGGGTAAGAGCAACCGCCATGCCAATTCGGAAAACCATGTAAAGACAGTGGGTTAGGCGGATCGGCTCGGATCCGACCGTCCGGAAATCGGTCGGGGTGTCCGAAAATCGGTCGGTTGGGCGTGGAAGGGCATGGGAAGGGGCCCCCCTTGGCGCATCCCCCCCACACGCTTATCATCGGCGCATGGCCTCAGGTCCCCGCAAGCAGCTGAGTCGTCGCGAGTTCGTCCGTGCCGTGGGTGGTGTGACGGCGGCGGGGGTGGTGCTGCCGGCGGGGGTGGGGCTGGCGCAGGAGATCGTGGAGGAGGAGGTGACGGCGGCGCCGGTGGTGCCGCCTGTGGGGACGTTCAGGGGGAACGCGAGCCGGAGCCTGCAGGGTGTGGGGACGGTGCCGCGGAAGGTGGGGGTGCTGTGGAGCTTCGATACGGGGGAGCTGGCTGAAGAGGGTGGGGGTGTGTCGAGGGGGACGGGGTGCAGGGGGCCGGCGGCGAGCTCGGACGGGCGGGTGTACGTGCCCGGGCTGGACGGGGTGTGCTACTGCCGCGATGCGATCACGGGCGAGGCAATCTGGGAGACGCGCGTGGGCGGCGCGATCAGCAGCTCGATCACGCTGTGGTACGACCAGCTGCTGTTCGGCAGCCGCGACGACCACCTGCACTGTCTGATGATGCGGGACGGGACCGAGCGGTGGCGGCTTGCGTGCGGGGCCAAGGACGTGGACTCGACGCCGGCGGTGATCGAGGGGCGGGCGTGGTTCGGGACGGGCGACGCGCGCATGTACTGCGTCAACGCGGGCGGTGAGGTGCTGTGGTCGTACACGGCCGGCGGCGCGCTGGAGTCGTCGCCTTCGGTGGCGGACGGGCGGGTGTACGTGGGTTGTTCGGATGGCTACCTGCACTGCGTGCGGGCGAGCGACGGTGAGCGGATGTGGACGTTCCCCACCGGGGACGACACGCCGAGCAGCCCGGTGGTGGTGGGGGACCGGGTGTACGTGGGCAGCCGCAACGGATTCCTGTACGCGGTGGATCGCGTGGCGGGGACGCGGGTGTGGAGGTATCGCGCGGGCGCCGGCATCGTCGGCACGCCCGCGGTGGTGGACGGCCGGGTGTTCGTGGGCGCGGACGACGCGGTGGTGCACTGCGTGAAGGCGGACGAGGGATCGGCCCTGTGGCGGACGCGGGTGGCGTCGGGCATGGCCGCGTCGCCGACGGTGCTCGACGGCATGCTGGTGGTCGGCGACCGCTCCGGGGCGCTCAACGCGCTCGAGGCGGAGTCGGGCGCCTGGGTGTGGACGCACGAGGCGGGCGCGAGCGTGGTCTCGTCGGCGTGTATCGCCGGCGGGCGGATCTACGTGGGATCGCTGGGCGGGACGTTCTACTGCCTGGGGGAGGGCGGCGCATGAACCGGCTGCGCTTCAGCTTCAAGGCCGGCGCCGGCCTGTGCGGCACGCCCACCCTGGGGCCGGACGGCACGTGTTACGTGGGCGGCCTCGACGGCAAGCTGTACGCGGTGGCGCCGGACGGCTCGTTGCGGTGGAGCGTGGTCACCGAGGGGCCCATCGAGGCGGCGCCGTGCTACCACCCCGAGGGGCAGGTGGTGTTCGGGTCGTACGACGGCATCGTGCGCGCGGTGGATCCCGACGCCGGGCCGTGCTGGACCGCGGACCTGGGCGCGCCGGTGATGACGACGCCGTGCTTCGATGACGAGGGGCGGCTGTGGTTCGGGGCGGACAACGGACGGCTGTATGCGTTCGATCACCGCGGCAAGATCCTGGCCCGCCTGACGCTCGCGGACCTGGTGGTGGCCTCACCGGTGTGCGTGCACGGCCACGTGTACGTCGCCGACGAGTCGCTGTACGGCACGGACGGCACCCGGCTGCCCCTGGCGGCCGAGCCCATCGTCGCGGCCGCGGCCGCCGACGCGGACGGCACGCTGTACGTGGGGTCGTGGGACGGCTTTTTGTACTGCGTGCGCGAGGGGGCGCTGGTGTGGAACGCGCCCATGGACGGGCAGATCTACGCGGCGTGCACGGTGGGGCCCGACGGTCAGATCGTGGCCACGACGCGGGCGGGCAAGGTCGTGGCGCTGGCCAACTCGGGAGAACGCATCTGGGCGCGGATGCTCACCGCCGCGGTGTACGGGTCGCCGGCCCTGGCCGCGGATGGGGTGTGCTTCGTCGCTGCCAGCGACGGGACCGTCAACGCCATGGACCTGGCCAACGGGGGGGTCGTGTGGCAGGAGACGGTGGGCGGCGCGGTCAGGACCTCGCTGGCCCTGGCGGACGAAGGCACGGTGTACGTGTCGTGTCTTGATGGGCGGCTGTACGCGTTCGAGGGCGGGGCGGGTGGTCCGGCCGACTCGGCGTGGCCGCAGTTTCACCGGGATGCCCGACGGACTGGCAGGCTGATGTCGAACGAGCTCGAGCCCGACGACCAGCCAGAGGCCGAGTCCGAACCCACCGAGGAAGTGACCTCTTCCGACGCCGGTTGATCCGGTTCTTCGTGCCAGGTGAGCAGGGGACCCAGGGCGAAGCCCAGGGCGATGAGGAGTGTGGCTACGAGGATGGCGCGGAGCATGATGGGGGCCTTTTCAGTTGTGCCGACGCTGGAGCGTCGGCGAGTTATCCGTTCCCACGCTGGAGCGTGGGAACGAGGACAGGGGGAGGGGGAGGGGGAGGGCCTGGCGGCGGTCCTAGCGGCGGTCCTAGCGGCGGTCCCAGGTGCGGTCCCAGCGGGCGAAGTCGTCGTAGGTGGGCTCGACGCCGCGGACCTTCACCGTGGTGATGCGGGGGGTCTCGAAGTCGACCTTGTAGGTGGTGGAGTCGTCCTGGTTGAAGGGGTTGTCGATCTCCAGGGCGGTGACCTTGGGGGCGATGAAGAAGGCGACGATGAGGATGGCGGCGACGAGGATGATGGAACGCATGGTGTTCTCCCGATTGTTTTCGTTGGCCTTGCTGGGTCCGTTGTGCGTCATTGGTCTGGAGTAAGAGCAACGGGTGTGCCAGGGGGTGTGGGTGGGGGGCGAAAAAAGTGAGAAAAAGTTGGTGATCGATGTGCGTCGGGCCTGTCTGGCGCGGAGAAAATCCGATAGCGGGTGATCGCGGCGAGGTGGGATCGACGGTCGGGGAGGGGGTCTGCGTCGGCCCGTGACGCGGGCTGCGTCACGACGTGACGCGGGGGTCTAGCGGCGGAAGGGGCTCCGCGGTTTCGAGCGTCCACCCGGGCGGTCCTTGATCACGGCGGCGAGGGCGTCGAGGCGCTCCATCTCGCGGCGGAAGTCGCGGGTGTGGTTGCGGCTGCGCACGACCTTGTCGCGGCCGAACAGCAGGTAGACCTCGCGCAGGTCCTTGAGCTTGACGTGGGCGGCGGAGAGCACGGCGCCGCGGAAGGCGTCGGACAGGTCCAGGTCCAGGGGGTCGCCGTGGGCCTGGTGGTGGATGGCCTCGTCGACGAAGGCACGGGCCGCGCCGTTGACGGCGCCCAGCAGCCCCTCGGACCTGCCGCCGCTCGCGGGGCCCTGCTCGAGCCCCAGCGCGCCCTGCACGTGCCTGGCGGTGATCACGACGCGGTCGGAGCCGACGCCGGCGTCGGCCAGGCCCACGGCGTAGGCGCGGCGGACGACGTTGTCGAGCTGGCGCAGGTTGCCGGGCCAGTCGCGGTGGACGAGCTCGGCCACACCGTCGGCGGCCATGGTGGCCTCGCCGGGCATGCCGGACTCGGCGTGGCGGCGCTGGACCATGTAGCGGGCCCAGGCGCCGATCTCGTCGCGGCGTTCGTCCAGGGGCGGCAGGCGCACGGGTAGCACGTTGATGCGGAAGTACAGGTCCTCGCGGAAGCGTCCCTCGCCGATGGCGGCCTGGAGATCGGCGTTGGTGCCGACGACGAAGCGCACGTCCGCGGTCTGCTCGGCGGCGTTGTCGCCCAGGGGGCGGAAGCGGCGGGACTCCAGCAGCTGCAGCAGGCCGGCCTGGGCCTGCAGCGACAGCTTGTCTATCTCGTCGATGAACAGGGTGCCGCCGCTCGCCCGCGCCACGTAGCCGTCGTGGTCCTTGACCGCGCTGGTGAACGCGCCGCGCTTCCAGCCGAACAGCTCGGCCATCTGCATGTTGTCGGGGATGCCCAGCAGGTCCACGGTCTCGAAGGGGCCGTCGGGGCGGGCGGAGTGGGCGTGGCACCACTGCGCCAGCCGGGACTTGCCCGCGCCGGTGGGGCCGGACAGCAGCACGGTCTCGTCCATGCGGGCGAACACGCCCAGCAGCTGGGCCACCGACGCCATGGCCTCGCCGGCCACGGGCAGCAGCGGATCGTCGCGCTCGGTGACGGCGGGCTGCTGGGGCAGGGCCAGCAGGGCGGGGGTGCCGATGTCGGTGAGCAGCTGCAGGTCCTCGGCGAACTCGGCCCACACGAACGGGGCCTGGATGGCCGCGGCGCAGTTGACCTCGATGGAGACCATGCCCTGGATCCCGCCGCCGGGCGCGCGCAGGGGTAGCGCGCACACGTGGGTGACGTCGCGGTCGAGCAGCCGCTGGATGGTCGCGCCGCCCTCCCAGCTGCCGCCCCCCTGGGCGTTGCCCCATGGGACCAGGTCGCCCCACGCGCCGGCGAACTCGATGCCGCCCATGGGCACGTTGACCGCCGCGGCCACGCCCCGCTCCGACACGTGCTTCCACACCGTGGCGGACGGGCGCATGGGGACGTCCTCGTCGGACGCGCCCACGGGGCGCTCGATGACCAGGTTCTGGTAGTGGCCGCCGGGTCGCAGGTGGACCATGGCGCGCAGCACCCGCGCCTGGCCGGCCAGCCGGCTCGACTCCACCCCCCGCTGCACCACCCCCAGCAGGGCGCGCGCGAGGATGGCTGCGCCGTCCTCGAACGTGGCCGTGGACCACAGCCCGTCCACGAGCTGCCGGGTCGCGTCGTCGGTCATGGATCGTCCCCTTGTCGCTGCGGACCCAGCGGGTCCGAGGTCAGGGTATCAGCCGACGGCGGTGAGAGCGACGTCAGCGGCCTGCCGCGTCCCATCGCCAGGCCCGGCCGATCAGGTCCCGGATCAGCTCTTCCTTGCCCGCGCAGTACTCGACGATATCGCGGGAGTGGGCGGCGGCGAGGGATTGCTTGAGCTCGGCGTAGGCGCGCGCGTCGGCGGGGTGGGTGCGGAGGTAGTCGCGGAACAGCAGCTGGTCGCGGATCTGGTGGTGGCCGGTGACGAAGGCGTGGAGGTGGTGGGTGCGGTCCTCGTCCGTGCCGCGGGTGAAGTACCGGCGGCCGGGGATGTCGAACTCGCCGCGGGGTTCGTAGCCGAGGTCGCGCATCTGCGGATCGCGGGCGTCGAGGGCGGCGTGGTCGCGGACCACGGCGAGCATGTCGATGGTGGGCTTGGCCGGCAGGTCCGGGACCGAGGTGCTGCCCACGTGGTGGAGTTCGAGGAGCACGCCGTCGAGCACGTCGCGTATTGGCTGCGCCTCGGCCTCGTAGGCCGCAGGCCAGGCCGGGTCGTACTCGACCACGACGATGTGGCGCATCATGCCCATGGAGTGAGGAGGGCAGAGGGGGAGAGGGCGCAGAGCGCCCCGGAAGACGCTCCCACGGAGACCGTGGGAGCGAGGGACAGGGAAGGGGGGAGTCTACTCGCCAGGAGCCAGCTCCACGGCGAGGTGCTCGCCCGCGGGGATGCGGAAGGGGAGGTCCAGCGGTGTGGGGTCCTCGGGCCAGGGGTCGCCCACGGCGGTGGCGCCGACGGAGAGGGTGCCGACCATGGTGGCGGCAAGGGTGGCGCGGTTGGACAGGACCAGGAGCCAGCCGTCGCCGAGGGGGAGGTCCACGGCCAGGTCGGAGTCGGTGACGCCGATCTCGACCGCGGCGGCCTCGAAGGGCTCGTCGGCGGTGAAGAGGTCGTAGTTGGCGGCGTCGAGGACGAAGGCGTCGAGGCGGCCGCCGTCGTGGTGGATCAGGAAGGTGCCCGTGTAGGCGCCGTCGCCCTCGATGCGGTGGCTGGTCACGGAGAAGGAGGCCTCGAGGGTGACGTCGGGATCGTCGGCCGGGTCCACGGCGGTGGCGTCGGCCTGCAGCGGCATGGTGCCGGGGACGCTGTCGGCGATGGGGTAGACCTCGTAGGGCAGGGTCTGATCCACGCCGATGTTGAGGTAGTTGCCGCCGGGCTCGTCGCCGATGGGCGAGGTGATGGAGTAGCCGTAGGGGTTGTACTCGCCCACCAGGACCGAGGCGTGGCCGTCCAGGTCGGTGGTGATCTCGCCGGCCCAGGTCCAGTAGTTGGGGTAACCGTAGACCTCCCAGGTGCCGTAGATGGTGATCAGGGCGCCGTCCACGGGGTTGCCGTCGACGTCGGTGATGTCGAACTCCAGCGTGGAGTGCAGGGTGCCGTAGGCCTCGGTGCGGTCGGTGCCGATGTACGAGTCGCCGCGACCCGAGGTGATGATGTACAGGCGGTTGCCGGCCAGGCCGGGATCGGCGGCGTCGGGGTGGTCGCCGCCGTCGAGGTCATCGCAGTCGCCGTCGAGCAGGGTCCAGCCGTCGCCGTCGCGGTCGTGGCCCAGCAAGCCCTCGTCCGCGTCGCCGTCGCAGTCGTCGTCGATGCCGTTGACCAGCTCGGGCGCGCCCGGGTAGCGGGTGGGATCGTCGTCGTCGCAGTCGCCCCACAGCAACGACGTGCCGTCGCCGTCGTGGTCGGTCTCGTCGTAGAGGGGATCGGCGAGGCCGTTGCAGTCCTCGTCGTTGAGGTTGTCGACGATCTCGGTGGCGCCGGGGTAGGTGGCGGGATCGGTCTCGTCGCAGTCGCCGTCGGCGATGGAGTAGCCGTCCCCGTCCAGGTCGGCCAGGGGGTCGAACAGGCCGTCGTCGGCGACGCCGTCGCAGTCGTCGTCGCGGCCGTTGCCGGCCTCGCTGGCGCCGGGGTAGATCCCCGCGTCGTCGTCGTCGCAGTCCCCGGCGAGGAACGTGAGGCCGTCGGCGTCCGCGTCGGTCTCGTCCAGGCCGACGTCGGCGAAGCCGTCGCAGACGAAGTCTAGAAAGAAGG
>CAZLEO010000291.1:0-11766 GCA_964558555.1 uncultured Rickettsiales bacterium
GCGCACTCGCTGTACCCGGCGCCGTCCCGGTCCGAGTCGTCGCAGTCGACGTCGCCGTCGTCGCAGTCGCCGTCGCAAGTGGAGTAGCCGTCGCCGTCGTTGTCGAAGGGGTGGAGGTTGGCGTCGTCGTCGTCGCAGTCCCCCTGGCAGATGGTGGCGCCGTCACCGTCGAGATCGCCCACCTCGTCGGTGAGGGGATCGCAGTCGTTGTCCAGGCCGTCGCAGACCTCCAGCGCCTCGGGGTGGACGAAGATGCTGGTGTCGTCCCAATCGCACTCGCAGCCCATGAACCCCTCCCCGTCGTAGTCCACCGCGTCCGCGTCGGCGGCGCCGTCGCAGTCGTTGTCGCGGCCGTCGCACAGCTCGGGGAACTGGTAGCCCACGTCGGGATCCGCGTCGTCACAGTCGCTCTCGCACACCATCTGACCGTCGCCGTCGACGTCGTTGAGCTCGGCCGCGCCCACGCCGTTGCAGTTGTTGTCGACGCCGTTGCAGGCCTCGAACGCGCCCGGGTAGGTCGCCGGGTCGGTCTCGTCGCAATCCCCGTCGCAGGCCGACCACCCGTCCCCGTCCACGTCCACGAGCTCGTCGGTGGACGGATCACAGTCGTTGTCCAGGCCGTCGCAGATCTCGGCGTGCCCCGGATAGACGTCCGCGTCGTAGTCATCACAGTCGCCGGCGCAGTCGGTCACGCCATCGGAGTCCATGTCGTGGACGCCACCGCCCTCCTCGTCCACGTTCCCGTCGCAGTCGTTGTCGATCCCGGCGCACTGCTCGGAGGCGGTGGGGTAGACGTCCGCGGACGTATCGTCACAGTCGTACTCGCAGGTGGACCAGCCGTCGCCGTCGAGGTCGTACAGCTCGTCCACGACGCCGTCGCAGTTCTGGTCGATCCCGTCGCACACGTCGTCCGCGCCCGGATGCAGGGACGAGTCCCTGTCCTGACAGTCGCCGTCGCAGATGGTGTACCCGTCGGAGTCCTCGTCCAGGAGCTCGTCGGTGGCTGGATCGCAGTCGTTGTCCACGCCGTCGCAGACCTCTTCGCGGTCCGGGTTGACCGTGGAGTTGAAGTCGTCGCAGTCCCCGTCACATTCGGTCCAGCCGTCCTCGTCGTCGTCGATCTCGCGATCCCCCAGCTCGCCGTCGCAGTCGTTGTCCACGTCGTCGCACAGCTCCTCGGCGCCCGGGTAGATCGTGTCGTCGAACTCGACGCAGTCGCCGGCGCAGAACATGTGCCCGTCCCCGTCCTGGTCCTGCTCCACGGACGGCAACGTGCCGTTGCAGTTGTTGTCCAGCCCGTCGCAGATCTCGTCGGCACCGGCGTTCACGTCCGGGTTGGTCTCGTCGCAGTCGGCCGCGCCGACGTACCCATCCCCGTCGAGGTCCAACAGGCTGTCCCCGCCGCCGTCGTCGTCGTCGGCTCCCGTCTCGGGCGGGGGACAATCTCCGGCCTCGGGATCCGCGGTCGTGCACCCCACCATCACCCACACCAGTGCGCTCAGCAGCGCGATTCCTCCTTGTCGCATTGTGCTCCCAACGCCCCAGCACCTTGAACCGTGCACGCGGGGATCGGGAAAACGATCTCATGGAAGGGCTCGACGTCGGCCGCCTGCGATGCTAGAGATCCCCTCCCAACCCGCGAGGTGCCCCCATGCGCAAAGGCGTCATCATCGCCCGCCCCCCCGATGCCACGGCCCGCTGGCAGAGCTCCACGGCCATGGTCCTGTCCCACAACGGCTGGTCGTGCCAGCTACGTCAGCGGTTCGATGGCGTGCTGATCGTGGCGTTCGATCGGGACAAGAACGAGCCGGACAGCACGCTCGAGGAGCTCACCGAGCTGCTCAAGGAGAACGGCGTGTACATGGACAGCACCGAGATCAAGCTGACCCAGTAGGCCGCGGTCCGATCAGTAGGGTGCGTGCATCGAGCGCACCGTCTCCCCTTCCAGGATGCGGCAGGTGCGCGCGTACAGGGCGTCGGCGCGCTCGAACGAGTTGGCGATGCAGGTCATGCCGACCTTGCCGAACTGCGACAGCGTGCCGATGAGGTGGAAGGTCACGCCCTCCTCGAGCAACGGATCGAAGTGGATGCCGTTGTACACCGAGATGTCGATCAGATCGTCGGGTAGCAGGCCCTTGTAGCGCGGCGAGACCAGGTTGTCGGTGGCGCGGTAGTACTTGAGCCGGCCGGATTTGGACCGGAAGAGGCCGTGGCCCATGTCGTACAGGCCGCGGGTGAGGAACCGCAGCATCTGGTACGGGTGGGTGGTGCCGCCCTTGCGCAGGTTGATCTCGATGGCGTAGGCGTTCCAGGCGTCGCCGTCCCGCGTCACGACGAAGTCCACACCGAAGCGTCCCAGCACCCCTTTCTCGGCCAGGACCTCGGCGATCCTCTCACCCGCGTCCTGGACCTGCATGCGGTACTGCGGATCGGCGGGGAAGCGGCAGCCGAGGAAGACCTGGCCGCCGGGGCCGCCGAGGATCTGGTCGTGGGTGGAGATGATGCGGGGTTTGCCGTCCGGGCTGATGCGGCACTGGACGGACGGGCTCTGCTTGTCCTGGCCCTCAACCCACATCTCGGCGATGCCGCCCATCTCCTCGAAGGCGGAGCTGAAGCGCGGCCAGGTCTCACCCGGCGCCTCGAAGCGCAACCGCTCCAGCGCCTTGAGCGCGCACTTCTTGCGCCCGGTGATGCTGTTGGGGATCTCGTCGCCGAGGTACTTGTAGTCGAGGATGGCGTTGCCCTCGCCGGAGAACCCCTCGTTGAGCTTGACGACCTGCTTGCGCGCGTCGGGGTGGCGGGCCCACAGGTCGGCCACGGACTCGGTCAGGTCCTTGACGTCGCGCAGATCCTCGTGGCCGTCGGGCACCAGCACGCCGGCCTCGCGGAAGATCTTGCGGCTGCCGCTCTTGGACCCCAAATCGGACAACTGGGGGTCGCAGGCGTACAGGGGGAGGCCGATGCGCAGGGCCAGCTTGCGCTCCAGGGGCGTGCTGTTGAAGCACGCGATGTGGCCCATGTAGGGGGGCGGGATGGCCTGACGGATGCGCTCGATGAGGCGCGGCCGCTGCAGCAGCTTCTCGGTCAGGGAGATGGGCGAGGTGTCGTGGGTGTCCAGCAACACCAGGCGCTTGCGGGCGTGGGACACCGGGATGCCCTGCAGCAGGTGCAGGTAATAGTCCACGGTGACCGGGTCGATGGCTCGCGAGGTCACGTAGATCACGCGTGTGCGCGGGTAGCGCAGCACCATGGTCTGGGTGAGCAGGCGCTCCTCGTAGTGCTCGGCGCCGGCCACCTTGGCCAGCTCCCCCGGGTGCAGCGTCAGCGACGGCACCACCACCACGGTGTGCTCGCGGCGGTTGTCCTGCACGAACTTGTTGTAGTAGACGCCGAGGTTCTTCTGGAGCTCCGTGAAGCTGCGGATCTCCTCTTCCTCGGTCATGGCGACGGGATCGTGGTGGAAGGACTCCATGTTCCCTAGACTATCAGGCGCTCGACGGAGAATCCCACCCGCCCGGTGGGGAATCGGAAGGACCGGGACATGCTCAGGAGGATGGTGACGATGCTGTTGATGGGGGCGGCGATGGCAGGCGGGAGCGCAGGGGCACAGGAGGACGCGGCAACGAGGTTCGAGTCGCTGAGCCAGGCATTCCTCGAGCGCTACCTCACCGAATACCCGGTGACCGCCACGCGCCTGGGGGACCACCGGTTCGACGGGCGCTGGTCCGACATGAACGCGACGGCGCGGGCCGAGCGCGTCCAGTGGCTCAAGGAGGTCCACGCCGATCTCTCGGCGCTGCCCACCGAGGATCTGGACCCGGAGGCGCGCGTGGACGCGGCCATCCTGCTGCACCACCTCGAGTCGTCGCTGTTCACCATGGAGGTGCTCCGGCCCTGGGAGACCAACCCCCTGTCCGCCGTAGGCACCGTGGGCAGCGGCCTGGACTACCTGGCCGCCCGCGACTTCGCGCCGCTGCCCCAGCGCATGGAGAGCCTGCGCCAGCGCCTCGAGGGCCTCCCCGCCTACCTGGCCGACAGCCCGCTGGAGCAGCCGCCCCGCATCCACACCCAGACCGCCATCGATCAGAACGCCGCGCTGATCCGCTACGTGGACGTGCAGCTGCGCGAGCAGTTCGCGGCCGTTCCCGACCAGAGCGAGGCGCTGAACCGCGCCGCCGACCAGGCCGTGGCCGCCCTGAAGGCCCACCAGTCGTTCCTGGAGGACGAGCTGCGGCCCCGCTCCACCGGCGACTTCCGCCTGGGCCGCGAGACCTTCGACAAGAAGCTGCAGTACGCGCTGGACACGGACATGACCGCCGAGGAGGTGCTGGCCCAGGCCTGGCAGCTCCTCGACACGACCACCGCCGAGATGGCCGAGGTGGCCGCCGAGCTGCACCCCCAGATGTTCCCGGACGAACCGGCCCCGGAGGACCCCTCGGAGCTGGTGCGCAAGGTGCTCGACCGCATCGCCGACGATCACCCTGACGACGAGACCCTGCTCGCCGAGGCCCGCGCCACCCTGGACGAGGCCACCGCGTTCGTCGCCGAGCACGGCCTGGTGACGTTGCCCGACGAGGAGTGCTCGATCATCGAGATGCCGGAGTTCCGCCGCGGCGTCTCCATCGCCTACTGCGACGCGCCAGGCCCGTTCGAGGCCGCTCGGCAGACCTTCTATGCCATCGCCCCGCCGCCGGCGTCGTGGGACGACGAGCGGCGCGAGTCGTTCTACCGCGAGTACAACAGCTCCATGCTCAAGGAGCTGACCGTGCACGAGGCCATGCCCGGCCACTACCTGCAGCTGGCCCATGCCGGCAAGTTCGACTCGCCCGTGCGCTCCGTGTTCGGCAGCGGCACGTTCGTCGAGGGCTGGGCCCTGTACTCCGAGTGGATGATGGTCGAGCAGGGCTTCGGCGGCCCGCGGGTGAAGATGCAGCGCCTGAAGATGGTGCTGCGCCTGTGCATCAACGCCATCCTCGACCACGAGGTCCACGCGGGCACGCTGGATCACGACGCGGCCCTGGAACTGATGACCGGACGTGGCTTCCAGGAGGTGGGAGAGGCCGAGGGCAAGTGGACGCGGGCCTGCCTGACGTCCGCTCAGCTGTCCACGTACCTCGTGGGCATGCTCGAGGTCATGGAACTGCGGCGGCTGGCCGAGGCCCGGGCCGGCGACGCGTTCGACGTTCGAGCGTACAATGACGAGTTGCTGGCGCACGGATCGCCGGCACCGCGGCACCTGCGTGTGCTGCTGGGGCTGCATGGGGTCGAGTAGGGCGTTCGAGAGGGAGCGAGGCGAGAGGGGCGCCGATGGTGAGATACAGAAAAGGTCCCGCCGACGCGACGACCGCGGCGCAGCCCCCTACGCCCGGCCGTGCGGGCACCACGGAGTGGGAGACGGTGGGCGAATCCTACGGAGCGGACTCCGGCGAGTGGACGGAGCCCGCGCCCCGCCGTCGACACGCGGGACTGCTCGAACCGCGCCTGAGCCCGGGCCTGCACGTCGATCACTTCCAGGTCATCCGGCGCATCGGCCGCGGTGGCATGGGCGAGGTCTACCTGGCCCGCGACACACAGCTGGGCCGCAAGGTCGCGCTCAAGCTGCTCCACCCCAAGGTGCTGCGCGACGAGGAGGCCACCCAGCGGTTCCTGTTCGAGGCGCGCACCACGGCGCGGTTCAACCACCCCCACATCGTGACCATCCACGCGGTGGGCGAGTACATGGACAGCCCCTACGTGGCGCTGGAGTACCTGCAGGGGCAGACCCTCAAGGAGCGCATCATCGAGGCGCCTCCGCGCGGGCGCGAGATCCTGCGCATCGGTCTGGCCGTGGCCGAGGCGCTCAAGGAGGCCCACGCCCATGGCGTGCTGCACCGCGACCTCAAGCCCGGCAACGTGATGATCCCGCGCGACGGGCGGCTGCGGGTGCTCGACTTCGGCCTCGCCAAGCGCGCCGAGGCCGTCCGGGCCCCCGGCGCCAGCATGGGCGGGCGGTCGGTGTCCGACGCACCCGACACCCTCGACGAGCTGTTCGAGACGGGTGAGAACGAGGTCCGCGGCACCCCCGCCTACATGGCGCCTGAGCAGTGGGGCGGCCAGGAGATCGACGCGGCCGCGGACGTGTGGGCGCTGGGCATGATCCTGTACCAGCTGGTCAACGGCCAGCACCCCTACGCGGACGAGATGGGCCCCTCCCTGGGCGTGCTCGTGGTGTCGCGGGAGCCGGTGCCGCCGCTGCCGGTGAACCTGGAGGTGGATCCCGAGCTCGAGGCGCTGATCGAGGCCTGCCTGTCCAAGCTCCCCGTCAAGCGACCCACCGCCGCCGAGGTCGCCGCGATCCTCGACAACCTGCTCGACACGTCCGGCAGCATGCGCAAGCGCGAGCGCGAGCGCGAGCCGTTCCGCGGGCTGCTGCCGTGCGACGAGCGGGACGCCAACTGGTTCTTCGGCCGCGCCACCGAGCTCGACGCATTCCTCGAGCGCACGCGCAACGAGGCGGTGCTGCCCGTGGTCGGCCCGTCCGGAGCGGGCAAGAGCTCCTTCGTGGCCGCCGGGGTCGTCCCGCGCCTGCGCGAGGAGGAGAACTGGACCGTCCTGCGCATGCGCCCCGGCCGTCGCCCCATGCGCGCGCTCATCGCCTGCCTGTTGCGCGGCGACGCCCGCACCCACGGCAAGACCGCCGGGACCGGCACGGTCGACCAGACCGCCTCCCACGGCACCGGCCTCGGCCTCGAGGCGCTCGAGGGCGTGGAGAAGTTCCTGCACGAGGAGCTGCGGGAGGCCCCCGGCAAGCTGGGCCTGCGTCTGGCCCGCACGGCCGAACAGAACCACTCCAAGGTGTTGCTGTTCGTCGATCAGCTCGAGGAGCTGTACACCCAGGGCACCGACGAGGAGCAGCGCAAGCTGTTCATGCGGGCCCTGTGCGCCGCGGCGGACGATCCCGAAGGCCCCATCCGGGTGGTGTTCACCCTGCGGGACGACTTCCTCGGCCGCGTGGCGGAGACCGAAGAGGCGCGCGAGGCCCTGAGCCGCGTCACCGTGATGCGCAGCCCCGGCCCCGCCTCGCTGGAGGAGATCCTGGTCTGCTCGGCCATCTCCGCCGGGTACGCCTTCGACGATCCCACGCTGGTCGCCGAGATCGTCCGAGACGTGCAGGAGGAGGCCGCGGCGCTGCCCCTGCTGCAGGTGACGGGGCAGCTGCTGTGGCAACGCCGGGACCAGACCCGCCAGCACCTGCGGCGCGAGGACTACGAGACCATGGGCGGCGTGGCGGGGGCCCTGGCCGACCACGCCGACGGCGTGCTCGTGGGCCTCTCCGACTCCCAGATCCAGATCGTCCGGACCCTGCTGCTACGGCTCGTCACCCCGGAGGGGACGCGCCGCGTCGTACCGCGCCCCGCGGCGCTGGACGACCTGCCCGACGAGGCGGCCGACGTCCTGGACCGCCTCGTGGAGGGACGCCTGCTGCTCTCGCGCAAGCCGCGGCGCGGCCGCGGGGACGCGGAACTGGAGATCGTCCACGAATCGCTGATCCGCAGCTGGGGGCGCCTCAGCCGCTGGATCGAGGAGAGCCGCGAGGAGCGCAGCTTCGTGGAGGAGGCGACCCAGGCCGCCGCCCTCTGGGACCGTCGCGGCCGGCCCGAACAGGAGCTGTGGTCCGGCGGCGCGCTGAGCATCGCCCTGAGCCGGCTGGATCAGATCCAGGTCATCCCCGAGGTGGTGTTCCAGTTCGTCGAGGCGGCACGCGCCCGACGGGACGCGGAGAGGCGACGCCGGCGCAACGGGCTGATCGCGCTGTTTGCGGCGCTGGCCGCCGTGGCGAGCGTGTTCGCGTGGCTGGCCTACGAGGCCTCCCATCAGCGGACGCTGTCCGAGCTGCGCCAGGCCGAGGTCCTGCTCGAGGGTGCCCGGTCCGCCTACCAGCGCGGCGATCTCCTCCAGGCCCGCGCCCTGTCACGCGAATCCCTCGAGCGCGCGGACTCCCTCGCCGCGCGCTCGATGTGGCTCAACGTCTCGGAGGACCCGGAGATCTGGGCCGTCGACTTCCGCGATCAGGTCTTTGACCTGGGCTTCTCGCCCGACGGGCGGACGCTGGCCGCCGTGATCGGCGACCAGCCCCTGGCCGTGATCGATACCACCACCGCCTCGGCGCGCGTGCTCGAGCACACCGAGGGGCCCTTCCGGTCCGTGCTCTATCCCACCGGGGGCGAAACCCTGCTCGCGGGCGGGCAGCGGAGCATCACGGTGTTCGATCTCCAGGGCGGCAACCTGGCCGAGCTGCCCGGCTCCCTCGGCTTCGGCCTCGTCAACTCCATCGCCGTGTCTCCCGACGGCGCCACCGTCGCGTGGTCCAACGAGCTTGCCAGCCGCTACGAGATCACGCGGATCGCCGACGGGGAGAGCCTCGGTATCCCGCCGTTCGAGGCACCCACCTCCGCCTATCCGGTCATCGTGTACTCGCCAGACGGACGGTATCTGGTCTTCGTGCACGGCGAGCGGGTGGCCCCCACCGTCCAGGTCTGGGACGTCCAGGAGCAGCGGCTGCTCGAGGCGGTCCCGTGCGCAGCGCCGTCGCGCGTCCACGCACTCGCCGTCAGCCGCGGCACGCCGCGGCTCGCCGTGGCCGACTCCACCGGCACGATCCGGCTGTGGGATCTGACGACCCAGACCCCCATCGGGGACCTCATCGGGCACCGGGGCAGCGTCTACGCCGTCGACTTCTCGCCCGATGGAGCAATCCTCGCCTCCGGCGGAGCCGACGGCACGGTCCGACTCTGGGACACGGGTGACGGCCGCGAGCTGGCGGTCGGCAAGCTCGGCGCCAACGTCTCGGCGCTGCGCTTCCAGCCCGACGGACGACGCCTGGCCTTGGGCTCCGACGACGGCACGGTGCGGCTGTGGGACGTGGCCACGTTGCAGGCGCTGAGATCACCGCGCGGGGCCGAGGACAAGGTCCACATCCTCGCCGCGTTCGACGACGGCGAGACCGTGGCCGCGGCGGGTGACGGCGGCGTGGTGCGTCTCTTCGACGCGACCAGCGGGCGCGAGGTCCACGCGTTCAGCGGCCCACGCGGCATCGTCCACAGCCTGTCGGTCTGCCCGGACCAGCAGCACCTGATCACCTCGGGCCGCAAGGAGCCGGTCACCCAGTGGGACGTGGCCACCCAGAACATGGTCCGCGTCCACTCGATGCAGCCGTACCCCTTCTTCAACCAGGAGTTCAGCCCGGACGGCCGGTACCTGTCCATCGGCGAGCAGGATGGCGTGGTCATCCACGAATTCCCCTCGGGTGTCCTGGTCGCCGATCTCCCCCACCCCGATGTGCCGTTCAGCCAGCAGTTCAGTCGGGACGGGAACTGGCTGGTGACCTCCTCGCGCGATCGCCTCCTGCGGGTCTGGGAGGTTCCGTCGGGGCGGCTGGCCCACGTGTTGAGCTACGAAAAACCGCTGTCGTTCCCCAGCATCAGCGCGGACGGGAGCGTGGTGATCGCGGACTCGTGGATCGACGCCGATCCCGACGTCGGCACCCTGCACACGTGGGACCTGCGGGACGGCACCTCGTCCCGAGCGGAGCTCCCCGACGGCCGATCGTGCTCGGTGGTCTTCCATCCGGACGGGATCCGCATCGGTCTGCAGTGTGTGGATGGAACCGCGCACGTGTGGAATCCGTCCACGGGCGAGGTCGTGACCCTGGACACCACCGCCGGGTTGGACAACTACGGCTGCTTCCGCTTCGGTCCCTACGGCGACTGGGCGTGGGTGATGCCGCCGGACGAGACCGTCCGGCTGTTCGACGTGGAGAACGGCAGGCCGCTGTGGCGGGCGCCGGCCCTGGTCCGCGATCCCCACGAGGTCCTGACGCATCAGGGGTGGCAGGCGATGGACGCGACACGACCACCTCGATCCGACCGCGGCGCGGGCTGGCAAGGACTGCTGGAGGCCGACGCGAGGTTTGCCGCACACTCCGCCGACGGGAATACCCTCTGCGTCGATGGCTACACCACCGGCGTCGCGCTCTGGGACACGACACTGGACGAACGGTTGGCCGGCGAGGCCGGGCTGCGCGCCCGCGACCTCGTCGCCCTCGACGGGCGGTGTGTGATCCTCGACGACGACGGCGCCGTCTCCATCCTCGAGCGCAACGGCAACCGCTGGTCCCTCGCCGAGGACGCCACCGCCATCTCCGCCGACGACGGCGAGATCCTGGTCGCCTTCGGACACGCGGTCTCTGCGTACACCCTCGACGGCACGCAGCGCGAGACGATCACCTTCGATGGCCGCCTGGTCGCCCTGACCCGCATCGACAACCTCGTGCTCGCGGGCACCGAGCACGGCCGCATCGTCGTGGGCAACGCCGGTCCCCCCCCCGATTCGGCGCCGGACGACCCCCGATCCGAGGGCTCCGTTCCCGTCCGGGCCACCCTCGCCGGCGGCCATCCGTTCTCCTTCGAGGACCTCACCAGCAAGCCGGTCACGCGCGTCGTCGAGGGCCCCAACCACACCGTGGTGGCAGGCTTCCGCAACGGGTTCGTGGGTGTCTGGGACATGCAAACCGGTGCGCTCCTGCACCGGCTGAAGCTGCACGGCCCCGTGGTCCATCTGGTCCGGGACGGGGCCAGCTTCCACGCGGCCACCGAGGTCGGTGACTTCGCGACGCTCGACCTGGGCGTGCTTCAGCGCGATCACTGCAGCGTGCTGAGCGAGGTCTGGTCGGAAGCCCCCCTGGTCTGGCGCGGGGGCCGAGCCGTAGCAGAGCCGCCGGACCCCGGTCATCCCTGTGCGCAATGAGTGCGCGTCTCGACCGCTGCATCCCCCTTTGACTCTCCGGACCAACTCCACTACACTATTAGAAGCGCGGGGATTCTTAGAGCTCATCTGAGACCCCCGACTGCTCGTAGGTAGGGAGGGGGAAGCAAGCAACCGGGCCAGGACGGCCCGCGGGATCCTTGTGGCTCCCGACGACTCCAGGAGGAGACGGACTTGCCCACCCCGACCACCCACGCCCACACCCGTCCCACGCACGCTCGCACCCCAGAATCGACCCCTCGCCCCAGGAGTGTCGCCATGAGTGCCCAACTGAACCGTCTCTCGCTGCTCGTAACGCTGTGTCTCGCCTTCAGCGTCAGCTGGTCTGCCACCGCCCAGGATCTGGCCTACGAGGACTTCGAGACCGCAGTCCTGCCCGCCGGCTGGACCCACCACCAGGGCGGCTGGGACCCGGACAACTCGTGTTACGACTTCCACGATCCCGGGGAAGGCAGCGGGCTCTTCCTGTCCCTCGAGGCGTGCGCGGGCGGGTGGTGGTCGCAGAACACCGGCATCGAGACCGACAGCTACGACGTGAGCGTCTGCCCCAGCGTCACGGTGGAGTTCGGCCTCTACAACGCCGACGACGAGGTCGACTGGTGCGCCAGCAGCTGGACCGACACCGATCCCCCCACCGGCGAGTGTATCGGCGTGTCCACGGACGGGGTCAACTACGACCGGCTCGAGCACCTCACCGAGTGGCAGTATCCGGCGGGTAGCCGCTGGGAGGTGGAGCTGGACGCCACCGACTACACAGGCGGCTCGGTCAGCTTCTATCTCGCCGAGAGCGACGACTACCCGTACGACTGGGACGGCCTGCTGTTCGACGACTTCACCGTCATCTGCGGCGAGACCCTGTGCGACGACGGGATCGACAACGACGGCGACGGCGACGTGGACTGCGACGACGACGACTGCAACGACGGCGACGTGGACGGCGACGGCTACTCCCCCTGCGACGGC
>CAZLEO010000292.1:0-11682 GCA_964558555.1 uncultured Rickettsiales bacterium
CGAGGACAAGGCCGAGGCGCTGCACTACTTCCCCATGTTCCGCACCTGGTTCGGGCTCGTGGGCCTGTGCAAGCTGCCGTGGAACGACGTGGAGCCGGCCGACAACGCCGAGACCGCCGAGCCTGCCAAGGTGCCGGGCCACGTGGAGGGGTACTGCAACTACTTCGCGGGCATGACCGGCCGCGACCTCGACCCGGACTCGCTGATCCTGATGTCCGAGCGTATCTACAACTTCCAGCGCGTGTTCAACCACCGCATGGGGCTCGGCAACCGCGCCAACGACGACATCCCGTACCGCTCCGTGGGTCCGGTGACCAACGAGGAGTACGAGTCTCGCGCGGACCGCTACGACGAGCAGCTCAAGGAGAAGGTGGGCATCGATCCGACCGGCATGGACACCACGGCCAAGGTCGCCGCGATGCGCAAGTTCCGCGAGAGCGAGTACGAGAAGCTCAAGGACGCCGTGTACAAGCGCCGTGGCTGGACGATGAACGCCGTACCCACCCTCGAGACGCTCAAGCGCCTCGAGATCGACTACGCCTACGTGGTGGATGTGGTCGAGCCGCTGCTGGGTGAGTAGCGCTGCCATGGCCGAAGAGACCATCCTGGTGAACGACAAGCCCATCCCCTGGCGCGAGGGCATGACCGTCCGCGACGTGCTCAAGGAATGCAATTACGTGTTCCGGATGCTCGTAGTGAACGTGGACGGTCGCCTGGTCAAGCGGGACCGATACGACACCGCCGAGGTGCCCAGGGGAGCGGTGGTGAAGGTCGTCCACCTGGTGTCAGGCGGCTGAACGGCGTCCTTGTCAGGAGCGAGGGGGCGCTGTATGAATGGTGAACTCCACTAAACGACGGGACTTCAAAATGGACGCACCGCAGGAATACAAGACCGCCGGGATCTTCATGCTGATCTCCGGCATCATGACCGTCATGGTCTCCCTCGGGCTGGTCTTCGGCCTGATCTGGATCTGTGTCGGCGTGTTCTGGATTCTCACCCTGGCCGCCGGGATCTTCGAGATCATCCTCGGCGTGGGTGTGATGAACGGCCAGCCCAAGGCCAACGCCAAGACCGTGTCCATCATCGGCATCGTCGCCGCGCTGCTGTGCGGCAACATCGTCGGCATGATCATGGAGATCATGGCGGTGGTGAACCTCGGCAAGCCCGAGGTGGCCAACTGGCTCGCGATGCAGGGCGAGTAGTCCCGCCTACATCATTCGCGCCTTGCCGCTCTCGGCCAGGGCCGTCTTGAACTCCGTCGCGGTCTGCGGCGTGATCCGCCCTTCCCTCACCGACGCGTCCAGCGCCATCTCCAGCGTCTGCATGCCCAGACCGCGGCCCGACTGCATGGCCGACGCGAGCAGGTGCGTCTTGCCCTCGCGGACCTGAGACCGCACCGCGCCGGTGGCGATGAGGATCTCCACCACGGCGGCTCGACCGCCGTCGGCGCTCGGCAGCAGGTGCTGGCTGAGGATGCCCTGCAGGGACGCGGCGAGCTGGAGGCGCACCTGGGGCTGCTTGTCGGCGGGGAACACGTCGAGGATACGGTCGGCGGTCTGCACGGCCCCGCTGGTGTGCAACGTCGCCAGCACCAGATGGCCGGTCTCCGCGGCGGTCAGCGCCGCCTCGATGGTCTCGAGATCGCGCATCTCGCCGATGAGGATCACGTCCGGGTCCTGGCGCATGGCGCGCACGACCCCCTTGTCGAAGCTCGGCGCATCCAGGCCCACCTGACGCTGGTTGACCAGCGCCTCGCGGTCACGGTGGATGAACTCGATGGGGTCCTCCAGCGTGATGATGTGGACGCGCCGGGAGCGGTTGATGTGGTCGATCATGGCCGCGAGGGTCGTGCTCTTGCCCGACCCGGTGGCGCCGGTGACCAGCACCAGTCCAGCCTTGCGGCCCGCGAGATCGACGCACACCTGGGGCAAGTTGAGGTTCGCGAGACGGGGCACCTCGAACGGGATCGCTCTGAACACCCCCACAACGGTACCGCGCTGGATGAACACCGACGCCCGGAACCGCGACACGCCCGGGACGCTGATGGCGAAGTCCAGGTCCCTGCTGCGCATCAGCTCCTTGCGCTGCTCGTCGCTCATCGCCGGCTTGAGCAACCGCTTGATGTCGTCGGGCATCAGCGCCGGCCCCTCGCGCCCCACCAGCGAACCGTTGACCCGGAACGTGGGCGGGCTTCCCACCTTCACGTGCAGGTCCGATCCCTTGCGGGTCACCAGTTCCTTCAACAGATCGTTCAGCGTGAAGTCGTCCATGGCCCCAGGATCGCAGCCCCCCCGCCCCTTTTCAACTGCACCGAGCTGTTACAATCCCCTCCTCCACCCCGGAGAACGACCCATCCACTGGCCGCGATGGATGGCCCTCCTCGGCGCCATCGCGATCGCGACAACCGCCCTCTCCCCCGCCCAGGCGCGTTCCAGGGACCCCTACGTCCCGCTGGAATCGTTGGCCGACGCGTTGTTCTACATCCAGGAGAGCTACGTCGACGACGTCTCCTCGGCGGAGCTGCTCTACCACGCGATCCAGGGCATGACCATCGGCCTGGACGCGCCCAGCGTCTACATGAGCCCGGAGGAGTACCAGCGCTTCCGCGAGGACACCATCGGCCGCTACTACGGCATCGGCGTGCTCACGCGCATCGACGGCGCGGCCATCGTCGTGGAGAGGGTCTTCGCCAACTCACCGGCGGAGCGGGCCGGTCTGCTCGCGGGCGACCGCATCGTGTCCATCGATGGCACCTTCGTCACCACCGAGAACATCCAGGTGGTCGCCGACGGCATCAAGGGCCACCGGGGCACGCTGGTCCAGCTGCAGCTCGAGCGCGAGGGAGAGGAGGGTCTGCTGAGCGTGGGCGTGGCCCGCGACCGCATCCGCACGCCCTCGGTGGAGTCGGAGAAGCTGCCCGGTGATATCGCCTGGCTGCGCATCTTCCAGTTCCAGGAGAACACCAGCCGCGAGTTCCGCCGGGCCCTGGCCTCGCTGGACAAGCGCAACGCCCCCCTGCGCGGGCTCGTGCTCGACCTGCGCGCCAACCCGGGTGGATTCCTCGACGAGGCCGTGGACGTGGCCGACGCGTTCATCGAGGAGGGCGTCATCGTCAGCAGCAAGGGTCGGGCCGTGCCGGAGAGCCGGCGCATCGCCCACCAGCCGGGCTCCCGCGGCGAGCTCCCGCTGGTGGTGCTGCAGGACCAGTCGTCGGCCAGCGCCGCCGAGATCGTCTCGGGCGCGCTCAAGGACCACGGCCGCGCCACGATCCTGGGCACGACCAGCTACGGCAAGGGATCGGTGCAGACCACGTACGAGTTCGCCGACGGATCGGCGCTCAAGCTCACCATCGCGCGCTTCTACACCCCCCACGGCACCACCATCCAGGGCACCGGTGTGGAGCCGGACGTGCACGTGGAGGTGGACGAGGCGCCGTGGGTCGACGAGCAGGGCATGTCGGTGTACGCCGAGGGGCTCGACCTCTCCGCCCAGCCCGCGTGGGTGCTCGAGGACCCCCAGATGACCGCTGCGGTCACCACCTTGCTCCAGGGGCTCCAGGAGCAGTAGCTCCATGAAGCAGTCATTGCGCATCCTGGTGCTCGTCGGCGCGATCGTCGCCGTGGGCGCCGTCGTGGTGCCCTGGGCCTGGCACTCGGCATTCCCCACCCCCGAGGAGGCCGGTCCGACCCCGGACGTGGCGGTCGACAGCGCGGCCATCGGCGCGGTCAACGAGGCCATCGCCGATACCCTGGCCGCCCTGGGCGTGACCGCCGAGATGGTGGCGGACAGCACGGACGAGCCGCGGGAGCTCGAGGGCCAGGCGTGGACCTTCACCCGGACGACCGTGGACCTGCCCCGATCCCTGTACGAGGAGGAGCTGCGGCGGTCGTTCGGGGCGTGGCCCGCGGGCGCCGAGGCGTTCCTCACGCGGCTGGACGAGCTGACCTGGTCGCTGCGCATCTACCTGGGCAAGCGTCCCATCCACCAGCTCGTGATGCGGCTGCCCCTCGACCCGGACCCGGCGGTGGACCCGGCCGCGCCTCCGGCCCTGGCCCTGGTCGTGACCGGAGTGGGCCCACGAGACGCGAGCGTGGAGCAGGTGATCGAGGCTCCGTATCCGCTGACCCTGGCCGTGCTGCCCTACCGCTCCCACTCACTGCGCTACGCCACGGACGCGGCACGCGCGGCCAAGGAGGTGGCGGTCCACCTGCTGTTCGACGGTCAGTCCGCCGCCGCCGATCCGGCGGGCATGGCCCCGCCGGCGACCCTCGACGCCAGCCTCGACGCGGATGCGTTCGCGGCGCGCCTGGCCGAGGACCTCGACGCCGTCCCCTATGCGTCGGGGGCCGTGCTGACCTCGGACTCCGCCACCACCGCAGACGTCGAACGGATGGAGATCGCCGCCGCGGGGCTGCGGCGCCGGAGCCTGTACCTGCTCGATCTGCTCCCCGTCCACCAGGGAGCGGCCCTCCAGGTGGCGCGGCGCCACGATCTCCAGGCCATGTCCTGCGCGGCCGCCGTGGATGCGTCCGCAACGCCCCAACAGCGGGACGCCGCCCTGCTGAGAGCACGCAATCTCGCTGTGATCCGCGGCTCGGCCGTGCTCGTGGTGCAGGCCGGCGACCGCGATCTGGACTGGCTGGCCCCGTTCATCGAGGAACGCGTGGACGAGGGCTATCGACTCGCCTTCGCCTCGGAGCTGATCCGCACCGTCGCGCCGTCTCCCTGACCCCGCCCCATTTGGATACACTGGATTCCATGTCCATCCGAACTCTGGCTCTCGTGTTGCTGTGCATGGGCCCCGGCGCGGCCGGCGCCGAGGTGCTCCGCGTCGAACAGGACGGCAGCGGCGACTTCACCAGCATCAACTCCGCCATGAGCGCGGCGGACGACGGCGACGTGATCCAGGTCGGCGCCGGGGTGTTCGAGGAGTCCCTGACGATCACCAAGTTCCTCGCCCTGCTCGGCGAGGGTCCGGGCGAGACCATCATCCGTCCCGAGCCCGGTGCCCCCGGCATCATCGTCAACCAGGAGGTGGGGGACGCCTTCGCCTACCTCGTCAACTTCACCGTGGAGGGCGGCGCCCCGGCCATCGAGGCCGAGGGCATGTGCGACGGCATCGACACCATCTTCCTGGGCAACATCCACCTGGACCACCCCGAGACCTCCGGCGTGGTCGCGGACGTGTGCGCGAACGCCACCGATTTTGGCCTGCAGCTGATGCGCGTGGACATCGACGGGGCCCCGGACGCGGCCGTGCAGTTCGACGTGCCCGAGGGCGACGAGATCACGTCCTATCTGCTGTTCATCGCCTCGCGCTTCGACGACTGCGGGGCGGGGATCGTCGCGGACGTGGACACCGTGGCCACGTTCGACTGGGGCGACGGCGAGGAGTCCTTCATCGGGGCCATCTCCGACTGCCTCTTCACCGACATCGCCGGCGAGGCCATCGACCTCGACGTCACCGCGTTCTACAGCGGCTTCTACAAGCCCTGGTTCCTGCTGCTGCACAACCAGATCCACGACTGCGGCGGGGGCATCCACCTCAGCTGCGCCACGAGCGTGGACTCCTGGCCCCTCAACGCCTGCTACGCCGAGGTCGCCAACAACGTCGTCGACGGCGCCGCTGGCCCCGGCATCTGGCTGGAGACCGGCCACCGGGGATCGTTCGATCCGGTGACGCTCGTGTTCAACAACACCGTGGTCAAGGGCCGCGGCGCGGCCATGGGAGACGGCATCCGCCTCACCGGCAATCCAGACCGCCCCCTCTACGGCTCGATCTTCAACAACATCCTGTTCGACAACGACGGGTTCGGCTTCCACTGCGAGGGGGACAACCACGGATCCGTGTGGGCCTACAACGACGTCTCGGCCAACCGCGCGACCACCGACGGTTCGTACGACGGCTTCTGGGACGTGCCCATGGACCTGGATCCCGTGTTCGTGGACTACGACCACGACGGCGACGGCGTGGACGACGACCTGCGCCTGGACGTGGGCTCCCCGTGCATCAACTCGGGCCACGAGGACCCCCTCTTCAACGATCCCGACGGCACCCGCGGGGACATGGGCGCATACGGGGGCCCGCTGGCCCCCACCGGCGGCGCCTCGGACGATGACGGCGACGGCTACACCGAGATGCTGGGGGACTGCGACGACGAGGACCCGCTGACCCACCCCGACGGCGACGACCTGCCCCACGACGGCCTGGATCAGGACTGCACTGGCTACGACCTCGTGGACGTGGACATGGACGGCTTCCGCGGCGGCGCCGAGGACCGCTTCATCCACCTGGAGGGGACGGGGGTGGTCTCCGGCGAGGTGCCCCAGGCGACCCTGGACGACGAGACCTTCGACACGGGGACGTCGGACATCATGGAGGCCTGGGTGCGCTTCCTCGGTGACACCGGCGCGGACCAGGTAGTGATGCAGCTGGCCAGCGCGACCGTCACCCCCGAGGGCCCCGCCGGTGCCCTGGCCATCCGCTATCACCACGACGAGGGGGCCGTGGGTCTCTCCTACAACCAGATGGGGGACGACAACGACATCGAGGGGCAGTTCATCGGCGTGCCCTTCGACCTGCAGGCCGAGCTCGGCGTGTGGCACCACGTGTCGGCGGTGCGCCAGAGCACGTCCACCGACTTCAACATCATCCACTTCTACATGGACGGTCAGCTCGAGGCGGCGGAGTTCTATCAGGGTGCGGTGGCCACCTGGGCCGGCTCGGTCAACGTGGGCGCCGCCGAGGGACCGGGCGGTCAGTGGCGGTACGGCACGTGGGGTGACATCGACGACGCCATGGTCCGGCGCGACGCGCTCGTGGTGGGCGACTTCGACCTTCCGGGGCGGCCCGCGGCCCACTTCGACTGCAACCTGCTGTGGAGCTTCGACGGCGATTCCATCGGCGAGCCCGGTTGTAACCAGGTCGAGGGCACGGCGCTGGGCGAGGTGACACGTGGGGTCCGCGCGCTCGACTGCGACGACGAGGATCCCGCGATCCACCCCGATGCCACCGAGGTGTGCAACCTCCTCGACGACGACTGCGACGGCGAGATCCCCGCCGACGAGATCGACGCCGACGGCGACGGTTTCGGCATCTGCCACGGGGACTGCGACGACGAACTCGCCGACGTGTACCCGGGTTATCCCGAGATCTGCGACGGCCTGGACAACGACTGCGACGGCGTCGAGGACAACGGCCTGGACACGGACGCGGATGGCGACGGCCACCTGTCGCCTGACTCCTGCGCGTCGCCCGCCGAGGACTGCGACGACACGGACGCCTCGGTCCATCCCGATTCGCCGGAGATCTGCGACGACGAACTGGACAACAACTGCAACGGGACCGTGGACATGGACGACCCCGGCTGCGAGGGCTGGGAGCCCCCCATCGGCGACGACGAGTTCGTGGGGTTCTCGTGCGAGTGTGACTCGGCGGACCGCGGTTCGGCCGCTGGCACACCCATCGCGATGGCTCTCGCGCTGCTGGGACTCCTGCGCCGGAAGCTGGGGCGCAGCTGAGGGGTCCTACCTACGGCGCCCAGGGGAAAGACGATGGAGGACTACTGTAGCCGCTGCGCCGGTTCGTTCGACGAGGAGCTCCTCGAGGAGAAGGGATCGGAGCTGCTGTGCCCCGACTGCCTCGCCGGCAAGACCGTCGACGATCCGGAGACCGAGGCCCTCAAGCAGGTCATGGGCCGGCAGTTCGCCTGGCCCGGAGCGCTGGACATGGCCGTCACCGTGGCGATGGCCCTGGCCCTCGGGGTCGGCTGGGCCGTCGGTCTGGCCCCTCGGAGCATCTGGTGGAGCCTCTTCCTCGCCGTGGCGCCGATGTCCTGTGGCGCCTACCTGCGCGCGCGCTGTGACCCCGACAACAACGGCACCCTGGCCTGGGCCATCGCCACCGGCGCGCTGGTCCCGCTGTTCGGCTTCCTGGCGCACCTCGTCCACCCGGGCGGCCCCCTGTGGATCACACTGTTCCTGATCCCCTTCGGGGCGGCGACGGGCCTGATGTCGGTGGTGGGGATGAAGCGGTAGGGGAGACTACTGCGGCACCGCCGCCGGCATCGTCTCCTCGGTCTGCACGATCAGCTGCAGCCACGCCATCAGCAGATCCCGCTCACGCGCCTGCGTGTCGCTGAGATTCCGCCCCCGCGCCAGCAGCTTGAGCTCCTTGTCGATCTTGTCCAGCCCCTCCAGCGACGCGGTGATGCGGTCGCGCGGGGTCTCGCCGTTCTCGTCCGGCTCGTCCAGGGCGTACTCCAGCCCCGCCTCGAACTCCTCGACGATGGCGTTGGCCAGCTCCGCGGTCTCCTGCCCCTCGACGATCTCCTGCGAGGCGACCTTCTCGGACAGCTTGGTCACCGCAGCGGCGGCCATCTCCTCGGCGGTCTGGTCCACGACCGGCCCCAGCTGCTCCTCGACGTACACGCGGAACGTGGGGATGGCATCGACGATGCTCTGGGACACGTAACGGGCGATCTCGGGGGCGCCGTCCACCAACGTGGCCTCGAGCTCCTCGCCGATGCCCGGCGTGGCCTCGATGACCAGGCCCGACGCGGTCAGCGCGAGGCCCTCGGGCTCCAGGATCAGCTTGATGCGGCTGCCCAGCCAGCTGGTGTACAGGATCACGAAGACCACCAGCACGGCCGACACGATGTAGCTGATCTGCGAACTCTTCTTCTCCCTCGCGACCTCGGCGACGAGAAGGGCTTCTACCTTGTTGTTAGCCATGATCTCGTCCTCCTCACTCTTCCACGTTGAGTCGCGTGTCGATGATCTCGAGGAACAGCGTCAGCACGTCCTCGAGGTTGGCCGGGGTCTGGCCGTCCGTGATCTGGTCCCGCGCCTCGCCTTCCATGGCATAGAAGGTCTGGTTGATGGAATCGAGGATCTGGAAGTGATCGTGGAACGTGGTGTCCAGCTGCGTGTTCGCCCAGTCGCGAGACGCGCGCAGGAGCTGCTCGTTGAGCGCCTCCATCGCTTCGGGGTTGTCATGGAAGTCGGGGAAGCGCTCGGCGATGCCTGACTTGCCGACCACGTCCTCCTTCTTCAGCGCCTCGTCCAGCGATCCGGCCAGACGCGCCTGCATGTTGGTCACCAGGACCTCGGACTCCTTGGTCAGCACCTCCTGCAGCCGCGGGCCCAGGTCCATGGTCTCCTTGGCGAAAGCGTCGGTCAGCGCCGGCGCGGCCGCATCGGCCACCCGGTCCAGCTCCTGCGCCACCACGGGCCACACCTTCTTCGCGCCCTCCACCTGGAGCGCCACGAAGAAGCTGTCCACGTCGAAGTTCTTGATCCGGTTGTAGGTCTTCACCGAGAAGATGATCAGGATCAGCAACACCGCCACCGTCGCCCCGATGCGGGCGTACATGGCGCGCTGCCGTTCCTGGCGCATCTGCCCCAGCAACTCGGCCACGCGTGCTTCACTCACCACGTTGTCAGACACCTCGAACCCTCCTCGTCCAGGTGGGTCCGCGCGGCGCAGCCGACGACACTCGTCGGCACGTGCCGTGACGCCTCGCGAACCCGTTTGTCTTCGAAACCTCGTGCTCCGGTCCCCGCCCGGAGTCTCCGAGTCATACCACGGGGTGGGTTGAAGGTTGAAGGTTGAAGGTTGAAGGGAGCGGGAAAGGTGTCAGGTGACGCGGACGGCGAGGGCGCGGGCGACGGTGACCAGGCCGCCGCATCCTTCGTCGCGCAAGATCCCCGGATCGAGGGCCGCGGCGGCCTGTTCGGTCCAGTCCCGTACACGTCGCGCGCAGGTTTCCAGCGCCCCGCTGTCCACGATGGCCGTCAGCGCCGCGTCGAACTGGGCGTCGTCCATGCGGTTGTTGCCCCACGCCGCCTCGATGACCGCCCTCTGGTCGTCATCCGCGCGCCGGAGCGCCTCGTCGATCACCGCCGAGACGCGCCCCTCCCGCAGGTCGATGCCCACGGCCTTGCCCGTCCTGGCCGGATCTCCGGTCATGTCCAGCAGGTCGTCGCGCAGCTGGAATGCCAGCCCCAACGGATTGGCGAACGCCTCCAGCGCGTCCACCTGGGACACGGAAGCCCCGGCCAGAGCCGCCCCGAACCGCACCGGCCCTCGCGTGGTGTAGCTCCCCGTCTTCAGGTCGTGCATGGTCCGCACGTCCGGCGATCCAAGCAGGTCCATCACCTGCCCCTGGATCACCTCCCACTCCATCCTCGCCAGCTCGTCCAGCGCTGCGACCTTGCGGTCCGCGGAGATGTCGGCACGCTCCATGCCCCGGCGCGCCAGGGTGCAGGCCAGGTCTCCGGCGAGGATGGCGAGCATGCGGCCCTGCTCGGGGTCGTCGGCGCCGAGCAGCACGTGGACGGTTGGGCCGCCGCGACGGATCTCGTCGCCGTCCATGATGTCGTCGTGGATCAGCAGGTAGGTCTGCAGAAGCTCGAGGGCGGCGCAGGTCTCGAGCAGGCCGGGGACGGCCCCGGGATCGTCGACGCAGGCTGCCGCGTGCCAGGCCAGGTAGGGGCGCAGGCGCTTGCCGCCGCGCATCGTCAGCGACTCGATCCCGTCGAGCAGTATCGCACCGCTGGGGCCTTCGGAAGCCTCGCGGATGTCGGCGCGGGACCAGACGAACAGATCCTGCAACTCGCGATCGAGGCGTTCCTTGAACTCGTACAGGGGGCGGAGATCGTCGTTGCTCATGGGGTGCTTATGAGCAGGACTTCGGATGGTGTCAAGGCACGGAGCACTGACCGTACGAGTTGTTCCCCCAGCAATCGACCTCGCCATCGGCGGTGAGCCCGCAGGTATGGCTCGACCCGGCCGCCACCTGGACGAACTCGGTGCCTGGTGGGGTGCACTGCCCCGATCCGCAGGAGCCCCAGCAGACCGTGTCGCCGGCCGTGGTGATCCCACACCCGTGGTGGGCGCCGGCGTCGAGGGTGGCGAAGTTCTCGTTGGGCGGATTCTGGGCGCC
Organism: uncultured Rickettsiales bacterium; assembly: GCA_964558555.1. Lineage (GTDB taxonomy): Bacteria > Myxococcota_A > UBA796 > UBA9615 > CAYRNR01 > CAYRNR01. The sequence goes on from CAZLEO010000292.1 coordinate 10,948, forward strand.
GTACGGTTCGCTGCCCCAGCAGGTCACCGATCCGCTAGCGGCCAGCGCGCAAGTGTAGTTGTCCCCCGAGGTGATCAGGACGTAGGCCCCGACGGGGTAGCCCGAGCCGCCGTCCGATGCTGAACCCCAGCACTCGATCTGCCCGGCGGCGGTCAGCCCACACGCGTGGTAGTAGCTCAGGTCGATCTGCTCGAAGGACGTGGCCGGCGCGTTGAGCTGTCCGTACGAGTTGTTCCCCCAGCATTCGGCCGTGCCGTCGAGGAGCAGGCCGCAGTTGAAGGTGTAGCCGATGTCCGAGGCCATGAAGGCGTCCGCGGGCACGTTGGTCTGGCCGTAGGAGTTGTATCCCCAGCAGTCCAGGTCACCGTTGGCCTCGATGGCGCAGCTACCGTACTTGCCCGTCGACACCACGACGAAGGTGCCCGCGGGGGCGTTGGTCTGCCCGTTCCCGTTGGAGCCCCAGCAGACGACCTCACCATCGCAGTTCAGGGCGCAGGTGTGGTCCCGCCCTGCGTCGATCATCGCGTACCCGTCGCCCCCGCCGACCACGCCGTCACAGTCGTTGTCGATGCCGTCGTCGCAGCCCTCGAACGCGCCGGGGTGGATGGAGGGGTCGTAGTCGTCGCAGTCCCCGTCGCACTCGCTGTACCCGTCCCCGTCCCGGTCCGAGTCGTCGAGGTTGACGTCGCCGTCGTCGCAGTCGCCGTCGCAAGTGGAGTAGCCGTCGCCGTCGTT
>CAZLEO010000293.1:0-11670 GCA_964558555.1 uncultured Rickettsiales bacterium
TGAAGTTCAAGCGGGGGAAGATGGTGTTCAGGTACGGGGATGACGAGCGGCCGGCGCCGTTCTGGATGGAGAAACCGATCCGAGTGTAGGAATCAGGCCTTTCCGACCTGCTCCTTGATCTCCCTCGCCGCCTTCTGCAGGGCGGGGTACGCCTTCTCGTGGGCGTCGCGGATGACGGTGAAGAGTTCGCGCGACGCGGTGAGGTTCTCGTCGAGGGTCTTGGCGGTGCGGGCGCGCTCCTGGGCGTCGAGGATCTCGACCTGGCCGAACAGGGAGATGACGACGCGGGCGGGCTGGAGGGCGGCCATGAGGTCGGCCTCGGTGCGCTGGAGCTTGCGGAGGTTCTTCTCGGTGGGCTTGGCCCGGGTGAGCTTGAGGCACTGACGGGCGAGCTGGTTGGAGCGGGTCATGACGGCCTGCAGATCCTCGATGTGACTCAGGAGGGTGCGGCCGCGGGCGGCGAAGTCGATGGAGGCGATGACGTCGTCGAACAGGGCGCCGGTGTCGAAGGGATCGGCGGGGCAGCGGTCGATGGCCTCGGCGAGGGGGATGTGGTCCATGCCGCCGATGTGGCAGCCGCCCTCGGTGGCGTTGATGAGGGTGACGGTGCCCTTCCAGGAGAGGGCGCGCTCCTCGAACCAGGCGCGGACCCAGGAGAAGTTGGGGGACGTCTGGACGGTGCCGCCGTAGTAGCCGGGGACCTCGGGGAGGCGGGCGTAGCCGGAGAGGACGGCGCCGGTCTTCTCTTCGATCTCCTTGGCGTGGTCGCTGAGGCCGGAGACGGAGTACCCCTTGCCGGACTCGGCCTTCTCGAGCTTGGCGTCGCCGTCAGAAGCGGCGGCGTCCCAGAGCTGGCCGTTGGGGAAGGAGAGGTCCTGGCCCACGAGGATGACGGGGTCGCAGCCGAAGATGCGCGCCAGGGACAGCGCGGAGGTGGCCACGGAGCACGAGGTCTGGACGAACATGTCCTCGCCCAGGGCGGCGTAGATCCACTGCTCGATGGTGGAGTTGCCCGAGAACGTGAAGACGCGCTTGGCAGGGATGTCGTAGAGGCCCGGGTTGACGCTCAGGCCGAGGACGAGGGCCTCGATCTGTGACGGGTCGATGCCGTCGAAGTGGTAGACGAGGTCGAGGGGGTCCAGGACCAGCACCATGTCCGGGGCGATGCCGGCCTCCTGCAGCGACTTCATGGCGCGGCTGTAGGTGCAGATGACGGCGCGGCCCTTCAGCTCGGTGAGCTGATCGATGTTCCTGGACAGGGAGGGTCCCGGCGCGACGATGACCATGGGCTTGCCCTGTAGCGGTCCGCGCAGGCTCGCGATGGAGGGGCGGGCAGCCACGTGGGGCAGGTTGGCCAGGCTCTGGCTGGACCAGATGGGCCCGAAGCGCTGCATGGTGGACTTCATCGCCGTCATGCGTTCGAGCAGGTCGGTGACGGTCTCCTGGAGCGCCTTCTGGTCGTCGGGCGTGAGCTCGCGCGTGAACAGGTGCTTGGCCACCAGCCGCATGGGGTGGGGCTCGGTGAACGCCTGCAGGGTCTCGGCCAGCTCGTGATCGGTCCGGATGACGAAGGCGCTGGGCGGGAAATGGGACTGGTCCTCGTCCTCGTCGAGGTGGACCACGACGCGGCGGTGGCCGCGCGCGACCAGGTTGCGGGCCAGGGGCGCGGTGTCGGCGCCCAGCAGCATCACCACGTCCACCTCGGGGTCCCAGGCGGGCAGCAGGAGCTGATCGACCACGGTCGCGGGCCCGTCGTCGCTCTCCATCAGCTCGGCGAGGGGGGGGAGCGGACGCGTGAGCCAGCGCTGCAGGGCCAGCTCGCCGGGGCGGGCGGCCTCGGTGGCGGCCTTGAGCCCCTTCATCAGGGCGAGCCCGTCGGCGTCGCGCGGAGGCTTGGCGTCGCGGGAGAGGGCCTGGGCCCGCTGCAGGCGGGATCGGACCACGCGGGTCCGGTCGGCGTGCTTCCGCAGATCCGCGTCACCGGCATTACGGGCGACCGCCGCCTCGAAGTTCTGAAGAGCCGCGGCCAGCTCCTGCAGGCGCGCCAGCATCTCCTGGAGGCGCTGCAGATTTGGGGCTGGCGGGGCGCCCACGGCGTCGGCCGGGGGCAGGCGCAGCAGCAGGGTCCGCGTTCGGGCGTCGTTGGGCAGGGCAGCAGTCAAACCTTGTACTCCTCGGGGCGGTACAGGTCCCGGTGGGACTCCATCCAGTCGGCCGTGCGCTTCAGGCCCCGCTCCAGGTTCGTCGACGGGGTCCACCGCGTCAGCTTGTACGCCTTGGTGGCGTTGGCCAGCAGCCGCTCCACCTCGCTGGCCGCCGGGCGCACGCGCTCGTCGCGGCTGACGATGGGCACGTCCTTGCCCACGACCTGCATGAGCATCCTCGCGAGGTCGCCGATGCTCACCTCGCGGCCGGTGCCCAGGTTGATCACCTCCCCCACCGCCGCGTCGGCCTCGGCCGCGGCCACGAACCCCGCGGCCGTGTCGGCGACGTAGTTGAGGTCGCGCGTGGGGTGCAGGCTGCCCAGCTTCAGCTCGCCCTCGCCCCACAGCAGCTGGGCCAGGATGGTGGGGATGATCGCCCGATCGGACTGGCGCGGGCCGTAGGTGTTGAACGGCCGCACGGTCACCACGGGCAGCTCGAAGGAGCGGTGGAATGCCTCGGCCATCTTGTCCGCGGCGATCTTGGACGCCGAGTAGGGGGATTGCCCCTGCAGCGGGTGGTCCTCGTCGATGGGCACGCTCAGGGCGGTGCCGTAGACCTCGCTGGTGGACGTGTGGACGACCCGGGTCGAGTCCCCGTCGAGGGCCGCCTGGAGCACGTTGACCGTACCCTCGACGTTGGTGCGCAGGTAGGCCCGTGGCGCGCGATACGAGTACGGGATGCCGATGAGCGCGGCCAGGTGGAAGACCACGTCGGTCCCCTGCACGGCGTCGCGCGCGCAGTCGGCGTCGCCGATGTCGCCCGTGACGATCTCCATGGATTCGCGCGCCGGCGATCGCTCCAGCCACCCCCGCGTGCCCGTGGAGGTGTAGCGCACCAGGGCGCGCACATCGGCGCCCTTGTGCACCAGTAGCTCGGCCAGGTGGCTGCCGATGAACCCCCCGGCGCCGGTGACCAGGACCTTCTTGCCGGACCAGCTCACGAGTCCCTCCGCACGGCGTGCTGCGCCGCCTTGTAGTTGGCCAGGTGGCCGATGTCGAGCCAGTACTCCCGCACGGGGAAGCCGATGACGGAGCCCCCCTCGTCGATGACCGTGGTGATCAGGTCCGGCATGTCACTGGCCTGATCCTGCGGCACCTTGGCGCACACGTCCGGGTTCATCAGGTAGACCCCGGCGGAGATGAAGTTGCGGATGACCGGCTTCTCGGAGATGCCCCTCACGACCACGCCGTCGGTGTCCACGACGCCGTAGGGTACCGTCAGCTCGTGCTGGCGCAGGCCGATGGTGATATCGGCGTCGTGCTCGCGGTGGAAGTCCACGGCGGAGCGGTAGTCCACCTGGGTCAACACGTCGCCGTTGATCACCAGGACCATGGCGCGGTCCTCGGGCAGCAGAGCCAGGGAGCCGGCCGTGCCGAGGGGCTCGTCCTCCTGGATGTAGCGCATCTCCACGCCGAAGTCGGAGCCGTCACCGAAGTAGTCGCGGATCACCTCGCCCTTGTAGTGGGTCGTCACGGTGATCTGGGTGATGCCGGCGTCGCGCAGCTGATCGACGATGAGCTCGAGCAGGGGGCGGTCGCCCACGGGCAACATCGGCTTGGGCAGGTTCGCGGTGAGGCTGCCCAGGCGGGTGCCGAAGCCTCCGCCCATGATCACGGCGCGAACGGGCAGCTCCTCGGTGACGGTGAGCTCCTTGCGCGTGACCAGGGCCACCACGCGGAGGTGCTCGTCCACCAGCGGCACCTGGTTGATGCAGTGGCGTTTCATCAGGCGCAGCAGGGCGGAGCGCCGGGTGCCCACGGCCGCGGTCACGGGCGTCTCGGAGGGGGAGCCGCCCTTGAGCTTCTTGAGCTCGCGCACGGGGCTGTCCGAGCCCAGCCCGCGCAACAGGGCGCGGCGGATGTCCCCGTCGGTGATCGTGTCGATCAGGGCCCCGTCCTCGTCCACCACCAGCGCGATCTTGGCGGCGGACTCGTCGATGCAGGACATGGCGTCCCGGATCGAGCTGTCCATGCGAATGCAGACGTCACGCACTGGAGACATGGATCACTCCCCTTTCCGGGCCCGGGCGGGCACGCCCACCACGGTGGCCCCATCGGGCACGTCCCCCAGCACCACGGCGCCCGCTCCGACCACGGCGCGGTCGCCGATGCGCACCCCCTGGATCACGGTGGCGCCCGCCCCGACGAAGGCGCCGATCCCCACGTACACGCCCCCCGCGAGCACCGCACCGCTGGCCACGTGGGCGCCGCGGCGCACCTTGCAGTCGTGGTCCACCACGGCGCGGGTGTTGATCAACGCGTTGCCGTCCACCTTCGCGCCCACGCCCACCACGGCGCCGGCCATGATCTGCACGCCCGGGCCGGTCCCGGCCGAGGGGGACACGAGCGCCGACGGGTGGATCACGCGAAGCGGCCGCAGGAAGTGCTCCGAACCCAGCCGGAACAACCGGCTGCGCAGGTCCCCCTCGCCGACGCCGCCCACCCCCACGGTGAACCACTCCACGCCGCGCTTGCGGATGCCGTCGAGCTCATCGTCGCCGCCGATCACGGGCACGCCGAGCACGTCGGTGCCCCAGGTGTCGCGGTCCACCTCGACCACGGCGAACGGTTCTGCCACGCCCTCGAGGCGCATGGCCTCGATGACCACGGCCGCGTGCCCTCCCCCGCCGATGACGACGCAGCGATCGGTCATGGTCCCTCCGGCCAGTCCACGAACGGCTTGCGCACGAGGTCCTCGAGGGGCACCGCGGCCAGCCGCCGCACGATGCGCTCGGACGCCCGTCCGTCGCCGTAGGGGTTGGACATGCCGCGCAGCGACGCGGCGAACTGCGGGTCCGTGGCGCGTCGGATGCCCGAGGCGATGGCCTCCCGTCCGGGCCCCACGTCGATCACGTTGATCCCGCGAGCGCGCCCCTCCTGGCGTCCGCCCACGTTCACCACCGGCAGCTCGAAGGACGCGGCCTCGATGATGCCGGACGACGAGTTGCCCACCATGGCCGCGCAGTGACGCATGGCGCTGAAGTAGCCGGCGGTGCTCAGGTGCTGGACCCGGACGCAGTCAGGCCGCGCCTCCACGTGGGCGTCGATGGCGCGCAGCACGCGGCGGCCGCCGGCGTCGGCGTTGGTGCCGGTGAAGATCACGGGCCGCCCGACGAGGTCCAGCGCGGCCAGCATCTCGGCGATCTGTTCCTCGACCGGGACCGCTCCGAGGGTCTCGGGGTGGTACGTGACGAGCAACGGGGCCGGGTCGAGGGGCAGGCCCACGGCCTCGGACAGCGCCCCGGGCTCGAGCAGCTCCACCTCGCCGATGTTGTCCAGCCCGGGGGCACCGCTGACGGTGATCCGCGACGCCTCCTCGCCGAGCTGCTGCACCCGCCGGCCGTACTCCTCGGTGGCCACGAAGTGCAGGTGGCTGAGCTTGGTGATGGAGTGACGCAGCGCGTCGTCCACCGCCCCCAGGGTGAGCTCGCCCCCGTGGATGTGGGCCACGGGGATGCGGAAGGGCAGCGCCGCCACGGCCGCGGCGTGCATCTCCACGCGGTCGCCCAGCAGCAGCAGGAGATCCGGCTGCACTCGACCGAACACCTCGGCCAGGCCCAGGGTCGCGCGCCCCACTCGCTCGGCCACGGCCGCCGCGGAGGTCCGGCGGGTGGGGATCACGACGCGCTCGTCCACCGCGAACCCGTCGCCCTCGATATCCAGCACCGTCTCGCCGTAGCGGGCGTCCAGGTGGGTGCCCGTCACCACGAGGTGCAGGCCCAGGTCGGCGTGGTCGACCACCCGGCGCAGGACCGGGCGGAAGATCCCCCAGTCGGAGCGGTCCACGGTGACGGCGGCGATGGTCCTCAACGCAACATCTCCCGTTTCAGTGGCGTGCCCGCGGCGATGTCCACCGCAGCGGTGCGGCCGATCACGGCATCCCGCTCGGACGGCGGCAGGCCCGTGCCCGGCCTGAGGACGACCAGGGCCTCGCCGTCGAGGGCCTCGCCCGCGGTGATGTCCCGCGCCGCGACCACGCTGCGGCGGGCGACGGCCGCGATCTCGGCCTCCCGGGCGATGGGCTCCTTGCGCCCGTGCCCCAACGTCATCTCGACCTGGCGGATGGAGGAGACGAGGGCGGCGAGCTCCACCGGCTCGATGGAGGCCTGGTGGTCGGGCCCGGGCAGGCTGCAGTCCAGGGTGAAGTGCTTCTCGATGACGCACGCCCCGAGGGCCACGGCGGCCAGGCAGGCCTCGTGACCCAGGGTGTGATCCGAGTACCCCACCGGCACGCCGAAGGTCTCGCGCAGGGTCTCCATGGCGCGCAGGTTCACCTCGGCCGGGTGGGCCGGGTAACAGCTGACACAGTGGAGCAGCACCACGGGGGGATCGCCGGCGCGGCGCACGGCGACCAGCGCCGCCTCCACCTCGCCGAGATCGGCCATGCCCGTGGAGAGGATCATGGGCCGGCCCTTGCGCGCCACGTGCTGCAGCAGCGGCAGGTTGGTCAGCTCGCCCGATCCCAGCTTGAACGCGGGGACCTCCATCTCGTCGAGCAGGTCGGCGCTGGCCTCGTCGAACGGCGAGGACAGGAAGACCAGGCCCAGGTCGGCGCAGTGGGCGGCCAGCGCCTCGTGGTCCTCCCTGGACAGCTCCAGCCGCGCGAGCATCTCGTACTGGGAGGTGGCCTCACCCTCGCCGCGCGTCTGGTATTCGGCCTGCGGTGCGCTGCGGGTGACGAGGCGATCCGCGCGGAAGGTCTGGAACTTCACGGCGTCGGCGCCCGCCCCGAAGGCGGCCTCGACGAGGGCGCGGGCCTGGTCGAGGTCGCCGTCGTGGTTCACCCCGGCCTCGGCGATGATCACCACGGGCTGACCCGGGCCGACGAAGCGCTGCTCGGCGGCCTCAGGCATGGCTCTCCCGGTGGGTCAGGACCAGATCACACAGGTGGAAGTCCCACGGCGTGTCCACGTCCAGCGATCGATCCGGCGGCATCACGTGGGCGTAGGTCCGCGGCAGGTACCAGGTGCGGTGTTCGAGGAGCAGCTCTCGGCGGGCCAGATAGACCGCGCCGTTGAGGCCGTAGGCGTCGGGCAGGTCCTGGCGGCGCACCGCCTCGCCGGCCCACTCCCAGTCCGCGATGCGCCCGTCGTCGGTCACCTGCTTGGTCCACCAGGGGTGGTGGGCGGCCTCGGTGACCGTGATCACCGCGTCGGCGTCCTTCGCCTCGGCCAGGGCGATGGCGGCGTCGATGTCCCCGCCCGTGCGCAGCGGCGAGGTGGGCTGGAGCAGCATCACCCAGTCGGGGGTGTACGCCTGCTCGCGCTGCAGCCAGTCGAGGGCGTGCTCCACGGGCAGGATGCCCGGGGTCTCGTCACCGGACAGCTCCGCGGGCCGGGTGAAGGGCACGTCCGCCCCCCAGGTCCGCGCGGCGTCGGCGATCTCGGCGTCCTCGGTGGTGACCACCACGCGGTCGAGGCGTTCGGCCTCGCGCGCCGCGGCGATGGTCCAGGCGATCATCGGCCGACCGGCCATGGGCCGCACGGCCTTGCGGGGCACCCCCTTGGACCCGCCCCTCGCGGGGATCAGGGCGAGGACCGTGCTCAAATCAGATCCTCGAGGCCCGCCACGGTGTCGACCACCGGCAGCCCGGTGAGGTCCCTGAACTCCGCACGCTTCCCCTGGGCCAGGGAGGGCAGGCCGATCAGGGCGTTGACGGACTGGCTCAGACGCGTCCAGTCCAGGCGCGTCATGGACTCGGCCACCAGCAGGATCTCCAGATCCCCGGCGTCGCCCAGGGTGCGCTCGTGGGCGCTGCGCAGCAGGCCCGTGGCGTCGACGGCCGAGCCGTCCTCCAGCGGGTCGAGACGCAGACACAGGCACACGTCGGCCTTGCTGGCGATGGCCGCGCCGTATTCGCCCAGGAGAGTGTCGAGCTCCTCGGCGTCGGTGTACTCGGGCCAGGCCAGGATGCGCACCTTGGCCTGGGTGGCCAGCGGCCACGGCTGGAGGCTGCTGGCCGACACCTCCTCGTCGTCGTCGCCGTCGAGCTCGCCCTGCAGCGCCGCCATGTTGGACGCGGCGTCCTCGTTGTTGGGATCGATCCCCAGCGCCGTGCGGAAGGCGGTCATGGCCTCGCGCGTCTCACCCACGCCGTGCAACGCGACCCCCAGATCGTTCCAGCCGCGCACGGAGCGTGGATTCAGCTCCACGGCCTTGAGGAACCTCTGCGCCGCCTCGAGCATGCTCCCGCCCGCGAACAGCTCCTCCCCTGCCGCGACCAGCTGCTCGGCCTCGCGGCGCTCCTCTTCGGTGACCTTCTTCTGCTTCTGCTTCTGCTCTGCCATCGTCCAACCTCTCCGCTGTCGCTTTGCTACCGCCATCCTCCCGCACTGTTGTTCACGCGCGCAAGTGCATGCACACGGCGGGCCAGGATGACCCGACGCGTGCGCCTCTGCGGTGGGGTCCGGCGGGAGGGGCTGGACCGTCGGTCCGTTGACGCGGGGACCGGCGCCGTTGACGCTCCTCGCGCCACCGTGGCCATCGTCTGGGGCTTCGTTGCACAATGGCGGCCGTGACGAGGGTTGCCGAGTCGATCGGTTGCCCCGACTCGTCATCATCGCTAGGTCGTGCTACACCACCGTCCCACGACGCGAGAGGACACCATGGCAGACCACGACATCCTCGTGATTGGCGGCGGGATCAGCGGCATGAGCTTCGCGGCGTTCGCCGCGGCGGACGGCCGCAAGGTCCACGTACTCGAGGGCCAGGATCGGCTCGGCGGATGCCTGCACAGCGAACAGGTGCCGTCCGGCTACTGGTTCGAGATGGGCGCCCACACCTGCTACAACTCGTACGGTGGGCTCCTCGACGTCATCGAGGCGTGTGGGCTGGCCGCCGAGATCCAGCCGCGCGAGAAGGCGCCGTTCCGGCTGCTGCGCGATGGCGAGCTCATCTCGTTCCCCAAGGCGCTGAGCTTCGTGGAGCTGGCGCTGAACCTGCCGCGCATGATCACGGCGCGCAAGGATGGCGCCACCGTCGCGGAGTACTACTCGAGCCTCACTGGCGAGAACAACTACCGCGACGTGGTGGGTCCGGCCCTGTCCGCGGTGCCGTCGCAGAACGCGGACGGCTTCCCTGCGACGATGCTGTTCAAGAAGCGGCCCCGCCGCAAGGACATCGTCCGCAGCTTCACCATGAAGCGCGGGCTGCAGAGCATCGCCGATGGGGTGGGTGATCTCGACGGCGTGGACGTCAGCTACGGCCTCGAGGCCTCGGCGATCGAACGGGACGGGGACGGCTTCGTCGTGCTCACCACGAGCGGTGACCGCATCGAGACCTCGATGGTGGTGCTGGCCACACCCCCCGACGTGGCATCCCGCATCACCGCGGACCTGTTCCCCAATCTGTCCACCGCCCTGGGTCGCGTCGCCATGGCCCGCGTGGAGACCACCGGCGTCGTGGTGCCCGCCGCGAAGCTCTCGCTGGAGCCCGTCGCCGGCATCATCGCCGCGAACGACATGTTCCACTCCGCGGTCAGCCGCGACACCGTCCCCGACTCCGACCGGCGGGGATTCGCCTTCCACTTCCGCCCCGACCAGCCCGACGGCGAACGCATGAAGCGCATCTGCGAGGTCCTGGGCGTGTCCGAAGGCGACATCGAGACCGTCGTGACCAAGCGCATGACCCTGCCCTCCCCCGCCATGGGCCACGAGGAGATCGTCGTGGACATCGACGCGGCCGCCGACGGCACCGGCGTCTACCTCACCGGCAACTACTTCGACGGGCTGGCCATCGAGGACTGTGTGGGGCGGTCGCAGACGGAGTTCGGGCGGCTTCAGGGGGACTGAAAGCGCGCCTCGTAGGCGGCCAGGAACCGCGTGAACCGCTGGCTGGCGTAGGGGATGAACCGGATCTTCTGCATCGGCGCCGTGGCCAGGGGGATGGCCGCGAGGGCGTACATGTACTCGGACAGGGGGATCAGGTCGAGGGTCTCGCGGACGAGGCGGCGGTGTGTCTCGGCCCGCTCGGCCCCCGTCATCGCCGGTTCGTGGTCCAGGTAGTACCCGATGAGCTCGGAGATGTCTTCCTCGCCGAAGTCGGGCTCGGCGATGGCGAAGTGGGGCGGGTCGGGCAGGCCGTGGCGCATCACGGTCTCGGCGAAGAGGTTGGCGAAGTCGAAGGCGCGGTGGCCCAGGCAGGAGAACTCGAAGTCGAGCAGCCGGATCTCACCGCTGGCGAGCTGCATGACGTTGCCGTGGTAGGTGTCGTTGTGACAGAAGACCGGCTCGCCGGCCGGTAGGCAGCGGCGGACCTTGGCCGACGTCGCCTCGTCGTAGATGGCGCGCAGCGGCCCGCACAGGTCCCGCTCGGACGCATCGAAGGCCGACAGGTCCCCCTCGAGCACGCGCCGCGCCAGGCTCCCCCACTGCGTATGCAGCCGGTCGAAGAACGTCGGTCGAGACAATCCCGCCGGTCGCAGGCCATGGAAGCGGTGGAGCTGGGCGGCGATCCCGCGCAACACCTCGGAATCGCGCAGATCCTCGCGCGTGAGCGTGCGACCGTCGTACAGCGCCTCGAGGCGGTAGCCGCGGGCGTAGTGGAGGCAACGAGCCGCGATGCCGGCGTCCCCAAGCGCCAGGAACACGTCGCGCTCGGCCTCGAAGTCGAGGATGGCGTTCTCCTTGCCGTCGAGACGCCGGAAGAAGACCCCGCGCGGCTCGACGTCGCCACGCCGGCAACGCAGCGCGACGGTGAACGAAGAGAACCCGTCGGGGCCGGTGAACTCGAAGTCTGCGACGGTCAGATCACGCCACGCGGGGATATGACGGCGGCAAAGGCCCAGGACCTCGTCTTGGTGGTCGGTCACGGTCAGAGGATAACCCGGCCGCGCGGTGGGCAGTGGGCCGGGCCGCGAGAACTGGGATAGGCTGTGGCCGAGGAGGAGCGATGATTCGAATCCCCATCCCGCTGGTGAGCCTGCTCGCCATCCTGACCCTGATGGCGCTGGGCTGTTCGGACGAGGCGATCGACGACGACAGCGCTGCCGGCGACGACGACGTGACGGCCGACGACGACGACGACAACACGGTGGGTGACGACGACGACGCCACACCCGGCGACGATGACGACGCCACACCCGGCGACGACGACGACTCCGTGGGCGACGACGACGACACGACGGCGGGCGACGACGACGACACGACCCCCACCGACGGGGACGGAGACGGCTGGTCGGTGCAGGACGGCGACTGTGACGACGCGGATCCGCAGGTGAATCCCGGGGTCCCCGAGGCTCCGTGCGACGGGATCGACAACGACTGCGATCCCGCGACCGAGGACGCCCCGGACGGCGACGGCGACGGATTCGACCTCTGCGACGACTGCGACGACGCCGATCCGAACGTCAACCCGGGCCTCGTCGAGGTGACCTGCAACGGTCTCGACTACGACTGCGATCCCGCGACCGAGGACGCCCCGGACGGGGACGGAGACGGTTTCTCCCTGTGCGACGACTGCGACGACG
>CAZLEO010000294.1:0-11656 GCA_964558555.1 uncultured Rickettsiales bacterium
GTGTGGTGTGGTGTTCGGTTCTGTACACGGCCAGGCCGCCGAACTCTGCGACGGGGTGGACAACGACTGCGACGGGGTGGTGGACGAGGACGTCTATACGGACCTCGACGGCGACGGGTTCGACGCGTGCGACGGAGACTGCGCGGACCTGGATCCGTCCACGTACCCCGGCGCGACCGAGTCGTGCGACCGGGTGGAAAACGACTGTGACGGGCACCTCCCCGACGAGGCGCCCCACGCCGACGCCGTCGGGGCGAGCGAATGCGAGGGGGACTGCGACGACGGGGACGCCACCCTCAACCTGCTGGACCTCGACGGGGACGGCGCCAGCACGTGCGACGGGGACTGCGACGACCTCGAGGCTTCGGTCTCGCCGTCCGCGAGCGAGATCTGCAACGGCGTGGACGACGACTGCGACGCCGCGCTCGAGGCGGGTGAGGAGGATCTCGACGGCGACGGCGCCCTGGCCTGCGGCGGAGACTGCGACGACGGCGACGGGTCGATCCATCCGGGGGCGGCGGAGCGCTGCGATGGCGTGGACAACGACTGCGACGGCGTCACGGACGAGGGCGTGACCGCCGACCTCGACGGGGATGGCTTCACCACCTGCGACGGCGACTGCGACGACCTCGACGCGGCCACGTATCCCGGCGCCGAGGAGCGGTGTGACGCGCGCGACAACGACTGTGACGGCGCCGTCGGGGGCCACGAGATCGACGACGACGGGGACGGCTGGAGCGAGTGCCTGGGTGACTGCGACGACGGCGATCCCGCGGTCCATCCCGGCGCCGCGGGGGTCCTGGCGGTCCCCGGCGATCAGCCGACCATCCAGGCGGCCATCGACACCGCGTCGGAGGGTGGGACCATCTGCGTCGGCGAGGGTACCTACTCCGAGAACCTGGACTTCCTGGGCAAGGCCGTGCGCGTCATCGGCACGCTGGGTCCGGAGGCCACGCGGGTGGACGGGGGCGCGATGGGCAGCGTCGTGACCTTCGGCGGCGGGGAGGGGATCGACTCCGTGCTCCACGGCCTGACGCTGACCAACGGCCACGCCCTCCAGGGTGGCGGGATCCACGTGTTCGACTCGAGCCCCCTCCTGTCGGACCTGCTGGTCATCGGGAACCGGGCCTCGGAGAACGGCGGCGGGATCCACGCGCAGGGCGGTGCCCCCACCCTGCGCAGCGTCACCGTGTCGGACAACGACGCCGTGATCGCCGGGGGAGGCCTGGCGCTGGAGAGCGCGGAGCCGTCCCTCGACCACGTGAGAGTGCACGAGAACGGCGCAGGGATCGGGGGCGGTATCGCGCTGGCGTTCTGCACGGGCTCCCTGGCCAACGCCACGATCACGGACAACTGGGCGGTCACGGCCGGCGGCGGCATCTACGTGGAGTCGTCGACCACCGCGCTGTGGCACCTCCTGGTCTCGGACAACGACGTCGCCGAGGACGGTGGCGGGATCTACATCACGAAGTCCGACCTGGACGCGACCCAGCTCGTCGTATCGGGCAACCACGCCTCGGACGACGGCGGCGGCATCCTCGTGTACGACTCCAGCCCCTCGCTGACCCAGGTCGCCATCGTCGGCAACGACTCCCTCGACGACGGCGGCGGGATCCACTTCTTCGACTGCGCCGCTCCCCAGCTGCTCAACGTCGACGTCTCCCACAACCTCACGGTCCAGGACGGCGGGGGGATACGCACCTTCAACTCCACACCGGCGCTGACGAGCTGCAACATCTGGGACAACTACCCCGACGAGTACACGGACTACACCCTGGGCGTGATCGACGTCGTGGGCGTCGACGGCAACCGCTCCGAGGACCCCGGCTACGCGGACGTCGCGGCCCTGGATCCGGCGGACTGGGACCTTCACCTCTCGGCCGCGTCGCAGCTCGTGGACACCGGCGAGGTCTCTCTCACCGATCCGGACGGCAGCCGCAGCGACGTCGGCGCCCTGGGCGGCCCTGACGCCGGGATGTGGGACCTGGACGGCGATGGTTACCCGCAGTGGTGGCAGCCGGGTCCGTACGACCCCGTCACCTACCCCGGCCAGGGCTGGGACTGCGACGATCAGGACGCGGAGGTGTACCCGGGGAGTGGGTGTTGATCGATCGGAGGAGGTAGGGGGTTAGTTCCCGCCCCGCGGGTTCAGGCCCATGGCCTTGGCCACCAGCACCATCGGGTGCACGGGCTCCTTGCCGGTGCCCTGCTGGAGCTGGATGGAGCAGGTGCCGCAGTTGGTGGAGACGTACTCGGCGTCGGCGTCCTTGAAGGCGTCGACCATGGGCTGGGCGATGGTCATCGACCGCTCGTAGTTCTTCTCCTTCATGCCGTAGGTGCCGGCCATGCCGCAGCAGGTGTCGTAGTTGAGCTTGACGTCGAGGCCGGGGATCTTCTCGAGCAGCTTGATGGTGCTGCCGGCGACACCGGAGACGTTGGCGTGGCAGGGGTTCTTGTAGGCCACGGAGGTCTTCAGCTCCTTGATCTCGCCGTTGACCTTGCCCTTGTCGATCTCCTCCATGAACCAGTCGGTGGCCTCGCGCATGGCCGCGGCGACGGCCTTGGCGTCGTCGTCGTCGACCAGGTCCAGCATCTCCTCGTGGAGCATGAGGTGGCACGAGGGGCAGACCGTGACGGGGGTGTAGCCCTTGTCCATGGCGGCCTTGAGGTGCCGGACGTTGTAGTGGATGGCCTCCTTGATGGAGGGGTAGTTGCCCAGGCTGAGCTTGGGGATGCCGCAGCACTTCTGGGGCGGGATGAGCACGTCGTAGCCGAGGTGCTTGATGACCTCGACGAAGGCGTAACCGCCGTCGGTCTTGTAGTAGTTGTTGAAGCAGCCGGTGAAGAAGGCGACCTTGCCCTTGTGGGAGCCCAGCATCTCGGCGGGGAGGCGAGAGCGCAGGGAGCGCATGTCGAACGGCGGCATGTAGCGCTCGCGGGCGACGCCGAGCACCGACGTCATCATCGAGCGGGTGATGCCGAGGCTCACGCCGAAGTTGGACAGGGGGTTGAAGGTCACCGAGGTCTTGGCGAGCATCTCGGCGTTGGACACGACGTTCTCGCCCAGGGTGCCGCCCTTGCGGTCGTAGTAGTTGGCGCGCAGGTGCTGCAGGATGAGCCCGGTGTCCACGTGGGTGGGGCACTGGAGCTTGCAGGTCTTGCAGTTGTAGCAGAGGTCGAGCATGCCCTTGAGCTCGGCGCGGGTGAGGTTCTCGCCCGGCGGCAGATCGCCGTAGATGAGCGCGCGGGCCATGTTGACCTTGGCGCGGGGCAGCGCGGACTCGTCGGGGACCGCGTCGACCATGGGGCAGAAGGTGCGGCACTTGCCGCAGCCGTGGCACTTCTCGAGGTTGACGCGGACGGTCTCCTCGTCCACCAGGGTGCCGGTCTCCTCGATGTGGTAGCGGCCCGCGCCCATCTTGTGGTGGGTGGTCAGCGGGCTCTCCTCGTAGTTGACGACACGATCCGGATTCATGACCCGCTTGGGGTCCCAGATCTTCTTCATCTGCTCCATGACCGGCCACAGGTCCCCGAACAGGTCGGGCAGGAACATGGCGCGCAGGCGGCCGTCGCCGTGCTCACCGGAGTAGGTGGCGTTGAGGGAGCGGGCGAGCTCGAACACGTCCGACGCCAGCGGGATCAGCTTGTCCACGTCCTCCTTGGTCCGCAGGTTCATCAGCGGCCGCACGTGGATGTTGCCGTCGCCGGCGTGGCCGTAGGCGGTGGCCTCGACGCCGTGCTTGTCGAACAGGCCGAAGATGCCGCTGATGTACTGGGGCAGCTTGGCCGGCTGGATGGCGCAGTCCTCGATGAAGGTCACCGGGGTCTTGACGCCGGGGCGGTTGTAGATGATGGGCAGCGCGGACTTGCGCATGGCCCACAGCTTGACCTGGTCGTCGGCGTTGGTGGCCACCTTGGCGTCGAGGAGCAGCCCCTCGGCCTTGAGGTGGGCGACGCACTTGTTCATCTGCTCGGTGACCTCTTCTTCGGTCTGGCCCTCGAACTCGGCCAGCAGCGCGGTGGAGACCTCGTCGGGCATGAACGTGGCGACGTCGGGACGGTCTTCCTTGACCAGGCCGATGAAGTCCGCGGCCATGATCTCGCAGCAGCTGGGGCCGAACTTGCGGATCTCGACGATACCCTTGCCGCCGACCTCGAGGGACTCGAAGAAGAACATGGCCGACTGCTTGGCCTTGGGGGTGGGCGCCAGGCCGAGCTTGGCCTCGGTGACCATGCCGAAGCCGCCCTCGGAGCCGACGATCAGCTTGTTGACGTCCCACACGCCGTCGGCCAGGGCCTCCTTGAGGTTGTAGCCGCAGCAGTTCTTGATGACGTCGGGCCAGTTGTCCGCGATGGTGTCCTGGCTGGACTTGACCAGCTCGTAGGCCTCGCGGTTGATGCGGCCCCACTCGGAGTCTTCCTTCAGCAGCGCCAGGAACTCCGGATCGTCTTCCTTGTAGGCCCTGGTCGTGACCACGTCGCCGTTGTGCAGCACCAGCTCGCACTCGAGCACGTACTGCTTGGTGGCGCCGTACTTGACCGACTTCCCACCCGAGGCATTGTTGCCGATCATGCCGCCGATGGTGCAGTAGTCGGCGGACGAGGGGTTGGGCGGGAAGAACAGGCCGTGGGGCGCCAGGTGCGCGTTCAGGGGCGTCTGGAAGATGCCGGGCTGCACGCGGACCCACTTCTGATCGGCGTTGACCTCGACGATGTTGTTCATGTGCTTGCACACGTCGACGATGATGCCCGTGTTGATGGCACCACCGGCCAGACCGGTGCCGGCGCCGCGCACGGTCACGGGGATGTCGTTGTCGTACGCGTACTTGACCACGGTGGCGACGTCGTGTGTGGACTTGGGCAGGACCACTCCCATGGGAGCGATCTTGAACATGGACGCGTCGGTGGACCACAACAGGCGGTCGTACTCGCCGAAACGCAGCTCGCTGCCAGTCTTGCCCTGTAGGTATGCCTCGATCTTCTGGATATCGGTCATGGACGTGCCTCCAAGCACTGCTTTTCGAGTGGGGCTGTTCTAATCACGCACGCGCAAGAAAGCCAAGCACTCTGCACAGAAAAAACGTTGGGATAACGCTGGTTTGCGGTTTTCTGGCGACTTTTGTTAGGCGCAGCTGTTTCTTGCAGATGGATCGGGGTCGCGACGGCCCTCGTACGCCCGCGGAAGGCTACCGTCCGCAGGCGGCCAGGCCGCCCTGGATCTCCGCGATGATGGGATTGTCCGTCACCTCGGCTCGCTCGAGGACACGCAGGGCGCGGAGGTACTCCTGCTCGGCGGCGTCACACTGACCGTCCCGACGCAGGGCCTCGGCGAGGTTGTACCGGAAGGTGGCCACGTACAGGGAGTGAGCGCCCTGGGTCGCGTCCAGGGCGTCGAGGGCAGCCCTGTACTGCGCACACGCCTCCTCGTATTGCCCCATGGCCTGGTGGATCTCACCGATGTTGTTGACCACCAGCAACACCTCGAGGTGGTCCTCGCCGTACAGCCGTCGGGCGTCCTCCTCGATGACCTCGTACTGCTGCAGAGCCTCCTCGAACCGCCCCTCGTGGTCGAGGATGACCGCGCGGATGAACCGCACGTCGTTCATCTGCGTACCGTCGGGTTCGTACGTGGATTCGTAGATCTCCCGGGCGCGCTCGAACGCCGACCACGCTGCGTCGAACTCCCCGGTCTCTGCGCCGATGACGGAGAGGTTGATCAGGGCCACGGCCACGCTGGGGTGATCGTCGCCCAGGGTGCGCTGATAGGTCCTCAGCGCCTGATCGTACGCGGCGAGGGCCTCGTTGCCACGGCCCAGGTCGGCCAGGGTGTTGCCGATGTTGTTGTGGGAGTCCCCCACGAGGGGGTGGTCGTCGCCCAGCGCCTGCCGCCGCAGCTCCAGCGAGCGGCCGTAGCGCTCGAGCGCCTCGTCCAGCTTGCCCTGCAGCCGCAACACGATCCCCAGGTCGTTGAGCAGCTGGGCGCGCGCCTGCGGCGGATCCCCGGCGCGAACGACGGCCACGTCGGCGGATCGCCCCACGGCCATGGCGTCCTCGTAGCGGTCGAGGTCCCCGCCGATCACCCGCACCTGCTTGATGGCCGCCGCGGCGATGAGCTCGTCGTCACGGGCCGCGGCCGCTGCCCTGGCCGCATCCAGCAGGGTGTCTGCCGCCTCCTCGGCGCGGCCGTTCTCCCGCTGCAGGGAGCCCAACCGGTACAGCGACTCCGCCTGCAGGGGAGCGAATCCGATGGACTCGGCCTGGGCATGGACTGCCTGCGCCACCTCCAGCCCCTGGGCGTACTGGCCGGTATGCTGCAGCGCTGCCGCCCGGTCGAGGTCGGCGGCAGTGGCATCCACCCGGACCCTCACGCCGGGATCCTCGGGTGGGGGCACCGCCGTCAGCAGCGCGTCGGTGTCGGCGCAGACCACCGGCGACGTCAGCTCGTAGGCCGCGCGCGGCGCGTTCTCCACCTCCTCGCGGCCCACGTCGCTCGACAGGACCCCCACCAGGGCGCCCAGCTCTCCCCGCCTGCGGTCGAGGCAGCTCATCCGCCGGTCGAACAGCAGCTCGGACTGCTCGCCCCGCACGTGGGTGGCTTCGCACGCTTCGGTGTACTCCGCCGCCCATTGCCCTGCGTAGTCGTCCAGCACGGCGGTCACCCGATCCGCGGCCCCCTGGGCGTGCGGGTGACCGCTGGCGACCAGGGCGTCCTGGAGCCGATCCGCCGGCCCGCCGCCCCATACGCCGCCGAGGCGACGTTCGGCGTGGGCGCAGCGCCTCCCCGGATCCGCGGCCATGTGCACCAGGTAGGCCGCTCCGCCGACGACCAGGAGCACGAACACGGCGATCTCGGCGATCCGGATCCAGCGCTGCCGCCTCGTGTCCCGCTCGCGCCGATCCCCGGCGTCGAGGAAGCGGGCGGCCGCTTCGGGGAGCTCGCCGGTGAGGCGCCCTGCGTGCCGGTGGGCCTCCCCGAGTGCCTCGCCCGTCCACACCTCGTCGTCACGGCAGCCGCGATCGGTCCACAGCTTCGCTGCCTGCTCCAGCTGCGTGACGAAGGCCCGCTCCTCGCGGCTCTCCTCCACCCACCGCGCCAGCCGGTCCCAGGCCTGCACCAGCGCCTCGTGGGCGAGCTCCAGCTCGGCCCCCTCCTCGCCGTCGCGGAAGGCCTTGCGCAGGTGGAGGATGCGGGCCGCCACGAGCTTCTCGAACACACCCTCCGCCCCTGGACCGGCCGTCGCACCCGTGTGGACGAGGTCCTCCCGGGTCGCCACGCGCCGCGTGCCGTCGGGCGTGACCAGCCGCAGCAGCATGGCCCGGGCCACGCGCACCTGCTGCGCGGACAGGGCGGCCAGGACTCCGTCGGCGTGGTGGGCCAGGCACCCGGCCACGCCGCCCATCTCGTCGTGCACCGCGCGCAGCAGCAGCTTGCGCTCGCGGCTGCGCCGCATCCACAGGGTGCGGCCGGCGAACTGCAGCAGCGGCAGCGCGGCCGACTCCCCTGCCACCTCCGCCACCATCTCCTCGACGACGTCGGGGTCGTCGAAGTCGTGGCCCGCCTCCCGCACGGGCCGCGAGAGGATCTCCGCCAGCGCCTCCGGCCCGGGCGTCACCAGCACCGTGGCCCGGCCCAGGGAGGCGCGCGAGGCAGGCCCCAGGGCGAGCCGGCCGATGTGGTCCTCCCGCGCGGTGAACACGACGCGAACCGGTCCGACGGCATCGTCCGCCGCGAGGCAGACGGCCTCCATGAACGTCCGGCGCGCGGCCGCGTCCTCCACCATCGTGTACAGCTCCTCGAGCTGATCCACGAACAGCAGCACGCGAGCCCCCTCCTCCTCCGCGATCCGATTGAGGCGTAACGACAGCGACGAGGGCGAGGCGGCCAGCTCCTCGAACAGCTCCTGCTCACCCGGCTCCTCGCCGGCCAGCTCCGCAGCCGAGCGGTCCCACACGGACTCGCCGCCGAGAGCGTCCGTGGTGGTGCGCGACGTGTCCTTGCCCGCCAGCTTCACCGCCAGTGCGTGGAACGGCCGCTCCCCCGGCCGCACGCGCAGCACGATCCAGGGGCCTTGCTCGCGCAGCCGCGGGACCACCCCGGCCTGGACGAACGAGGTCTTGCCGGCCCCCGACGGCCCCACCACGGGCAGCACGGTCTCCTCGCGCATGCGCTCGACAAAGGCCGCGATCTCGTCGTCGCGGCCGAAGAAGCTGTCCGCGTGGCGCTCGTCCAGGGGCAGCAGGCCGCGGAAGGGCGACGCCCCCTGCGACGCGCGCTTGCGATCGGCGCGCAGCAGGTCTCGCAACGTGTCGACCACCTCCCCCACCGGCGGTCGGCGCGTGGGGTCCTTGGTCAGGCAACGCTGCACCAGGTCGGCCAGCTCCCGCGGGTGCGGACCGACGGGCGGCGGGAGGGGATCCGGATCACACACGCGTGCGCAGATCTGCACGGCGTCGAGGTTGGCCAGCGGGTGGCGGTCCTCCAGCATCTCGTACAGCAGCAGGCCCAGCGCCCAGATGTCGGTGGCGCCCGTGGCCGGCTCCCCGGACCACTGCTCGGGCGCCATCGAGGAGGGCGTGCCGCGGACACCCCGTGCGGCCGTGACCCGCGCCGGCGGGATCTCGAAGCTCGCGTCGGCGGTGGACTCCTCGTCCTCGTCCACAGACTCCACCGGCTCGGTGGCGACCTTGGCCAGCCCGAAGTCCACCACCCGCAGGCGGCCGTCCCGGGGCAACATCACGTTGCACGGCTTGAGATCGCGGTGGAGGATCTTGTGGCGGTGGGCCACCCGCAGCGCCTCGGCCACGGCCAGGCCGATGCGGGTCGTCTCCAGCGCGCCGGGCCGCGTCCGGTCGAGCCGGTCCTGCAGGCTCTCCCCCTCCAGGTACTCCATGGCGATGTAGGGCAGCCCGTCGAACTCGCCCACGGCGTGGATGGTGACGATGTGAGGGTAGTTGAATCGCGCGGTCGCGCGAGCCTCGAACCAGAACCGCTCCACGGCCCGGTCAGAGCCAAGCGCCCTGGGGCGCAGGACCTTGATGGCCACCTTGCGTCCCAGCGTCGTGTCCCGCGCGAGGTAGACCTCGCCCATGCCGCCGCGGCCGATCAGCCGCAGCACGCGGAAGTGATCCACCTCCGCGCCCGGGTGGAGGATGCGCCCCTCCTCCCCTTCCGCCGATGCGGAGGTCCCGTCCACCTGCCAGTCAGACCCCTCCTCGACGAAGGTGTGCGACCGGGTCGGAGATCGGGACCTGCGGACGTCACCGAGGGCGTCCGGGGGATCACCGGGTTTTGTGGTGGGGTCGTCCCTCACGCCGAAGAGGATAGCGCAAAGGGGGTCGCCGCCCCCCCCCCCGGGGGGGGCGGCGCGGGGGGGGGGGGGGGCGCCCGCGGCGGCCTCCGAGTTGGCCTGGCTGGCGGCGATGACGTCCGGGGTCTTGCCGCTGGGATCGTTCGCTTCGGCCAGGGCGAGGCCCGCGTTCTGCTGGGCTTCGACCTGCAGGGAGGCCGCCTCCTGGGAAGCGGCCATCGCCTCTTCGGCCTGGGCCTGGGCGGCGCCGGCGCTCTGACCGACGGACGCCTGGGTCTCCTTGAGCGCGGAGTCGGCGGCGTGCAGGTCCCCCTTGGCGGCGAACTCCGCGTCCATCGCGGCGCTCAGATCGCTCTGGGCGGCGTCCTTGTCCGCCTTGGCCGACTCCCACGGCCCCTTGGCCGCTTCGTCGGCCGCCGACGCCTGGTCGAAGGTCGCCTGGGCGGCGTCCACCTGAGCTTGAAGTGCTGCGAGATCGGCCATGGCCTACCCTCCCGCCTTCTTGAGCTCGCGCTTGGCCTTGTTGAGGGCGTCCCGAGCCTTGATCTTCGCCTTGCGCGCGGCCTGGTAGGCCTCGTCCTGGGGCTCGAACACGTCCTGGGCCTGGTCGTACCGCTCCTGGGCCTGTTCCCGAACCTCGGTGGCCGCGTCGACCCGCTCCTGGGCCTCGTCCCGCGCCTCCGTCAGGGGCCCGATCTGGTCGGCGCCCATCCGGGCGGCGTCCGAAGCGGAGGAGGCGGAGGAGGCGGCCCGCTGCGCGCGGTTCGCCATGTTCTGGGCCTGGCGGGCGTTGGTCTGGGCGGCTCGCATGTACTCGCCGCTGCGGTCGCTCCGGGACTCCTCTTCCTCCTCGGCCGCGGCGATGATCTCGTTCCCTTCGTCGATCGCCTGCTGGGCGTCGGCGCAGGAGGAGGCCACCGCGTCCGGGTCGTTCGAGGCCAGGGCCGCGCCGATGTTCGCGCTCGCTTCGCTGCAGTTGGTCGCCGCGGCGGCCGCGGCGGAGCCTCCGCCGAGCCCCAGGTCGCTCCAGATCTTCTGCAGCGCGGCGGCCGTGGCGGCCGCCTCCTTCTGCAGCTCCACCGCCTCGGCGGCCTGCATCTGGGCCGCCTGGGCGACGATCGGCTGCTGCACGACCACGACGACCGCGACGCCGATCTCGCCGGCGAGCACGGTGCCGCCGCACACGACCTGCCCCAGCGGAGCGGGGGCCGAGGCGATCTGGCAGGTGTTTGCGATGTCACCGAGGCGTCCAACCATCTGGTTGTTGAACTTGACCCCGGTGCTTCCCATGATGATCTCGCCGATGTTGTTCGGGCCATCGACGGCCGGAACGTGCGGCGGGGTGTTCATCGACTTGGTGCCGACGGTGGCGGACGGCATCCCCATCACGTTGATGGTGGGGTGCGTCTTGATCTGGATGATGCCCGTATACGGGTGCGGGCCCGGGACCGGTGGGGATCCCGGATACAGGTGGGTGTCGACCGCGACGATCTGATCACCCTGCTTCGCGCAAGGTTTGCCCATTCATGCCTCCGGCTGCTCAGTTCACGCAGAAGGGACGGCTCGGGCATGATGCCACGGTTGGGAGGCCACATGGCTGCGGACTTCGGGAAGGTGCTCGAGAAGATCAAGACCGACAACGATCAGTTGCGGTACGCGCGAGCCAACCTCGCCAAAGCGTTGGAGAAACTCGACGGACGCCTGAACCAGATGAAGGCGGGCATCCGGGTCGAGCCGTTCGAGACCACCAAGGGGGGGCCGGTCATCGGCTACCGCCGGTTCAGCACCGGCTGGCACATCACCACCCGGATCGACGGGATCGGCGGGATCACCAGCGAAGCGCCGGTGACCGAGGTCTCCTCGGATCAGCAGGTCGCCTTGATGCCCCACGTTGGCGCCCTGCTGGGCAAGATCGCCGAAGGGTTGGCGAAGGAGCTCAAGGCGACGACGTCGGCCACCAAGGAGGCCGACAAGCTCCTGGACGCGATCCGCGCCGCCACTTGAGCGGGGCTAGCTGACGCCCGAGCGATCCAGGGCGTCGGCCCAGCGGGCGGCCACACCCTCCAGGGTGGCGAGCCGATCGGTCAGCTCGACGGCCCGCGCTGACGCCTCCAGGAGCGGGCCGCCGGCGCGGGCGGGACCTCCGTCTCCCAGCACCCGCGTCGCCGCGCGGAGCAGTCCGGGACGGCGCGCCTGCAGCTCGATCACCACCTCGGCCAGCGAGACCCGCGCGCGGGCCAGCCGGGCGGACAGCCCCTCGGGCACGGCGGCGGCGCCCCCCCCCCCCCCCCCGCCCGGCCCCCCCCCCCCCCCCCCCCCCCCCCCCCCCCCCCCCCCCCCCCCCCCCC
>CAZLEO010000295.1:0-11638 GCA_964558555.1 uncultured Rickettsiales bacterium
AGACGTCGGTGGGCGCCTACATCGAGGCCATGGACGGCTACCACATCGACCAGGCCCTGGCCCGGGCCCGCGAGATCGTGGCGTACCTCAACGGCCTGATCCAGGAGCGCGAGCCCTTCAAGATGGCCAAGAGCGACGACCCGGCGGTGCAGCAAGAGCTGTCCGATCTGATGTACGCCATCGACGAGGCCATCCGCATCGCCACGAACCTGCTGTGGCCGGTCATGCCCACCAAGTGCGGCGAGGTGCTGCAGCGGCTCGGCTGCGAGGGCGACCTGGACGCCCCCCTGCAGGAGGCCTGCGCCTGGGGCCGGCTGCAGCCCGGCTCCCCCGTGGAGAAAGGCCCGGCCCTGTTCCCCCGCCTCGGCTGACCCCTCACGCGAGACACACCGCGATGGAAACCCTGTTCGACTCCCACTGTCACCTGGGATCACCCGCCTATACGGACGACCTCGACGACGTGCTGCTGCGCGCTCGCGACGCGGGCGTGACCCAGATCGTCTGCATCGGCTCCGGGTACGGTCTGGGCGGCAACGCCCGCGCCGTGGAGCTGGCCCACGCCCACGAGGGCATGTACGCCACCGTGGGCGTCCACCCCCACGAGGCCGAGGAGGCGCCGCCGGACCTGCTCGACCAGCTCACCGAGCTGGCCGCGGATCCCAGGGTGGTCGCCCTGGGGGAGATGGGGCTGGACTTCTTCCGCAACTACAGCCCCCATGACCTGCAGCGGCGCATCTTCCGCGACCAGCTGCGCCTGGCGCGCCGGCTGGACATGCCCGTGGTCATCCACTCGCGCGCTGCCGAGGCCGAGACCCTGCAGATCCTCGACGAGGAGCGGGCGTTCGACGTGCCCGTGCTCATCCACTGCTTCACCCATGAGTGGGCGTTCGCCAAGCAGGTGCTGGAGCGGGGGGGCTTCCTCAGCGTACCGGGGGTGATCACCTACAAGACCGCCGGGCCCCTGCGCGAGGCCGTGGCGCGGATCCCCGGCGAGGTGCTGCTGCTGGAGACCGACGGCCCGTTCCTCACCCCCGTGCCCCACCGCGGCGGGCGCAACGAGCCAGCCTACCTCGCCCACACCGCCGCCGAGGTGGCGCGGGTGCGCGGGCTGTCGGAGCAGGACGTGGCGCGGGCGAGTACGCGCGCGGCCCGGGTGTTCTTCCGCCTGGACCGCGACGACGCCGCGGACGGCGCCGTGGCCTACCGTATCCGCAACAGCATCTACCTCAACCTCACCAACCGCTGCACCCTGTCGTGCACCTTCTGCCACAAGTTCATCGACTTCACCGTGGCCGGCCACTACCTGAACCTGCGCGGCTACCGCCCCACCGCCGACGAGGTGGTCGCGGCCGCTCGCGTCGCCGGAGAGCGCGGGGCTGCCACACGGGCAGACCTGCACGACGCCGACGATCTGGACGCGGCCGACCTGTCGTCCTTCGACGAGG
This sequence comes from uncultured Rickettsiales bacterium, assembly GCA_964558555.1. Classification (GTDB taxonomy): domain Bacteria; phylum Myxococcota_A; class UBA796; order UBA9615; family CAYRNR01; genus CAYRNR01. The sequence goes on from CAZLEO010000295.1 coordinate 1,446, forward strand.
TCGCCTTCGTGGGCTTCGGCGAGCCCACCACCCGCCTCGACGTGCTGATCGAGGCCGCGCGACAACTACGCGAGGATCGGGGCGTGCGACGGGTGCGCCTGGACACGGACGGGCTGGTGGCCCTGCGGCAGGGTGAGGACGTGGTGCCGCGCCTCGCCGAGGTGTTCGACGCCGTCTCGGTGAGCGTGAATGCGCCGGACGCGGCCACCTACGCCGAGCTGTGCCCCGGCCGCTACGGCGAGGCGGGCTGGCAGGCGGCCCTGGACTTCCTCGAGGCGTGCGTGGACGCGGGCATCCCCTGGGTCCAGGGTACGGTCGTGGGGGTCCCGGACCTCGACATGGAGGCCTGTCGCGAGGTGATCGAAGGCACGGGTGCCCGCTTCAGGGAGCGGGTGTACCACGTGGTGGGGTGAAGCGGACTACTTCTCGGGATGGATGGGGAAGGCGGGGGTGCTGCCCTGCGCGCGCATCTTGGCCTTCCGACCGCGGCCCATCTTGGCCTTGCGCATCTGCCGCTTCCGCTTGGTGACCTTTGCCAGAGACGCCATGACGTCCTCCATCCTCGTTCTAGCGGTGGATTCGAAGCGCCGGGATGGTAATGGGCTCAGGAGCGGTCGTCAAGCAAAAGAGAGTATCCTCGATGTTCCGGCCCCACCGCGGGCCGGGGGAGGCGCAGGGCGGCGATGACCGAGGTCCTGATCGTGCTGGCGACGGCTGCGTTCCTGGCGGGTGTGGCCGGTCTGTGGCCCCGCCGCCCGGATCGTCCGTACCTGCCGCCCGGCACCGGGGGCCGGGCCGTCGCGGTCCTGGAGCTACCCGATCAGCCCGACGCCGGCGCGCTGGCCGTCCGGGCGCACGACGGGGGCGCCGCACCCCGCGCCACCGTGCTGCTGGTCCACGGCGGGGGCAACGACCGCCTGTTCGGCCTGTGGACGATGATCGACGTGCTCACCGGCGCGGGATACCGCGTCGTGACCTTCCACCTGGCCGGCCACGGCGTGGGCGGGCGAGACCTGTTCTCCCTCGCCAGCGCGCGCGCGCGACTCGACGCCGTCGTGGCGGCCTGCCGCGCCGGTGACGAGCCCCTGCTCGTGCTGGGCCAGAGCCTCGGCGCGGCGCTGTCGCTGGACCTGGTGGCGCGCGAGGGGGACGTGGACGGGGTGATCGCCGTGTCCGCCCCCTGCGACCTCTCCGTGGGCCCGCGGGTGGCCGCCGAGGCCCTCGGCCTGACCCGGCCCTGGATCTACCGCGCCCTGGCCCACGGCAGCGTCTACGAGGTCCTCCCGGCGGCCGGCCGCTTCAGGCGGGGGCGTTACCCCGTGCGCGTCCCCGCCGGCCGGTCGTACCTCGACGAGTTCGCGCGGGCCGTCGCGGACATGGGCCTGCTCGACGGGCTCGCCAATGGGCTGCAGTGCAGCTACCCGGTGCTGGTCCTGCACGGCGACGGCGACGGCGTCATCCCCGTGGACCAGGCGCGGCGCATCGCCGCCGCCCTCGGCGATCGGGCTGATCTGCGCACCTACCCGCGGGTGACCCACCTCGACCCCCTGTTCACTCCTGCGGTCGTCCGCGACATACTCGGGTGGCTGCACCTCTGCAGCGAGAAGGGGCGCTGAACCGTGGACGCACTGCGCAGGCTGGGGATCATCGTCGGCTACGTGGTGGTGTTCTGGGCCGTGCTCCCCCTGGGCATCTTCGGTGCGGGTCGGCTCGTGGATCGGCTCCCCTGGTTCGCCGAGTGGCCCACGTGGACGCGCGCGCTGGGCGTACCGCTGATCGTGGTGGGCGGCTGGCTGTGCGCCCACGCGTCGATCCTGTTGCGCACCCTGGGCAAGGGCCTGCCCATCTCCTCGCTGCCGCCCACCCAGTACGTCACGGTCGGCCCATACCGACGCCTGCGGCACCCGATCTACACGGGGTTCATCCTGCTGGCCGCGGGGCTGGGGCTGCTGCTCGGGTCACCCGGCACAGCGCTGGTGGTCGTGCCCGTCGTCGCCGTCGTCTGGTTCCACACCTGGGTGCGCCTCTACGAGGAGCCGTTGCTGTTGCAGCGGTTCGGGGCCTCGTTCCGCGCCCACCGGGACCGCACCGGCCTGTTCCTGCCGTTCAGCCTCCGCCTGGCGGCGCGCGCCGCCGTGCTCAAGCTGTTCCGCACCCGCGTACCCATCCGCGTGGAGGGCAGCCACCGCATCCCACCCCACGGGCCCGTGCTCGCCGTCGCCGACCACCTGAGCTACCTCGACTTCATGTTCGCCCAGTACATCAGCGACCGGCCCATCACCATCCCCACCACCGCCGAGGTGTTCCGGGCGCCCGCGCGGCGCCTGTTCATGGGGCTGATGGGGGGGGTGCCCAAGCGCCGCTTCTGCGGCGATCCGGCCGCGGCGCTGGCCCTGTCCGATGCGTTCGTCGCGGGAGATCTCGTGGGCATCGCCATCGAGGGTGAGCGGTCCTGGACCGGCGAGATGCAGCTGCCGCCGCTGTCGGTGGCCCACAACATCGGCCGGTTCGGCATCCCTGTGGTGCCCGTGGCATTCGTGGGTTCGTACCGCCTGTGGCCCCGCTGGGCCGGCTCGCGAGATCCGGACGCCGGTGTGCTGATTCGTGTCGGTGATCCGTTCCGCGTCGAGGAGGAGCTCGAAGATTTCGAGCCCGGCGACCGCTCGCGCGCGGCCGACGTGGCGCAGCTGCTCGTGGACCGGATCCAGGCCCTGCGCGATCCCGAGGAGACCTCGGTCTCCGTCGGGCGCTACGGCGACGTCCGGCCCGAGCTGGTTTTGTGGCGCTGCCCGGTGTGCGGCGACGAGGAATGTGTGGCCATGGACGGGCCGCAGTACCTGCGCTGCCGGTCGTGCGCGGCCGCGTGGGACACCCTCGACGGCGACCTGACGCTGGTGCGCCCACGAGAGCGGTCCGGCGAACGGGACACCCTCGCCGGCTGGGCGGCGCAGGCCGGCGGCGTGGAGGAACTCGGCGGCGGAGAGGACGTGATCCTCGGGGCCCGCGCCGAGCTTCGCGAGGACCCCCACGCCCAGGTCACCCTGGCCCCCCTGACCAGCCTCGGCGACGGCCGCGTGGAGCTGCGCCGCGGCGAGATCGCCTGGTACGGCGCGGAGACGAGCCGCAGGCTCCCCCTGTCCCGTGTGCAGACCGTGACCACAGAGCGCAACGACACCCTGCAGCTGGGCACCGGCACCGGGGTGGTGCAGCTGGTGTTCCCCCAGGCCAGCCCCCTGCGGTGGCAGCTGTACGTCCAGCACCTCCTGGAGTCCGACGATGACCACTGATCCCCGCGATCACGCGTTCACCCTGTACCCGTACCACGACGTGGTCGTCGCCTCGGCCAGCGGTTGTCGCATCGTCGACGCCGACGGCAGGTCGTACCTGGACCTGGCATCCGGACAGCTCAGCGCCGCCCTGGGCCACGCCCACCCGAGGCTGGCCGCGGCAGCCGCCGAGCAGGCCGCCTCGGCGGTGAACCTGGGCAACCGCTTCCTCGCCGCGCAGACCCTCGACGCCTGCGCGGAGATCGCCTCGGTGGCCGGCGACGGCCTCGACAAGGTGGTGCTGTGCTCCACCGGCAGCGAGGCCAACGAGCTGGCCGTGCGCATCGCCCGCGCCGCCACGGGCCACCACGAGCTGGTGGGCGTGCGCCGCGGCTACTACGGCGCCACCCACGAGATGCTGTCCCTGTCGGAGTTCGTGGGCTTCATCAAGGGGATCGGCGCGCGCAGCCCCGGCGTGCACAAGCTGCTGTGCCCCGACTGCCAGCGCTGCCCCATCGGCCTGCAGCCCGACTCCTGCGACATCGCCTGCGTCGCGCGCAGCGCCGATCAGCTCGCCGAGGACAGCACCGGCGCCATCGCCGCGTTCCTCGTCGAGCCCGTGCTGGGCTCCGCCGGCGTCATCATCCCGCCGCCGGGCTTCTTCCACGCGGTGCGCAAGCTGTGCGACGCCCACGGCGCCCTGCTGATCGCCGACGAGGCCCAGACCGGCCTGGGCCGCACCGGCCGGTGGATGGGCATGGAGCACAGCGGCGTGGTGCCGGACATCTGCGTGCTGAGCAAGTCCCTGGGCGCCGGCTTCCCGGTCGCCGCCGTGATCACCACCGCCGCCATCGAGGACCGCTGCATCGCCGCCCCCCTGGCCAACATGTCCAGCCACTCCTTCGACCCCTTCGCCGGGGCGGTGGCCGCCGAGGTCGTCCGCATCATCCGCGACGAGGGGCTGGTCGACCGTTCCGCCGAGGCCGGCGATCGCCTCGCCGCCGCGCTGCAGGACGTGGCGTCGCGCTTCGAGATCCTCGGCCGCGTCCGCCACCAGGGCCTCATGCTCGGCGTGGACGTGGTGGCGCGGGACAGCGAGGACCTCGATCCCATGACGTCGCTCATCCTCGAGGCCGAGTGCCTGCACCGCGGCCTCGTGGTCGGCTACTCCGCCCTGTCCGGCGTGCTGCGCATCCTGCCGCCGCTGATCATCTCCGACGCGGAGATCGACGAGGCCGCCGACAGGCTCGCCGAGGCAGCCACCTACGTCACCACCGAGACGCTGGATCTGAGCCGCTACATGCCCACCCACGCCGGCTCCTTCCGGCTGGCGGCCGCGTTCCTCGGGAAGCTGGGCTGATGCCCGTGTTCACCTTCGAGAAGTGGTACTTCGACGGCCAGACCGACGACGGCTCCTTCTTCTTCCTCTACCTCGCGCCCATGACCCTGCTGGGACGGGCCAGCGCCGAGCTGGTGGTGAGCCTGTTCCCGGCGGGCGGCGAGGGGAGACGCTGCAGCCTCAACCTCGCCGGCGCGGACGTCCAGGTGGACGAGGACCGTATGGGGGCGCGGTTCCGCGGCGGCTCGCTGGACCTGACCACGGACCGATGCCGCTTCGGCCTCAAGGCCGACGGCGCCGTGGTGGACCTGACCTACGAGCCGCTGGAGCCGGACTGGGCCCCCACCGAGGACGGCGTGGTCGCGCGCCACGGTAGCGGCGTGCTGCGCTGGGTCGTGCCCGTACCCCGCGCACGCCTGCGGGGCGCGGTGGCCGTGGGCGACGACGAGATCATCTTCGACGGATACGGATACTCCGACTACGTGCGCACCGACATCCCCCCGTGGTCGTTGCCCCTGCGGGAGCTGTTGTGGGGCCGCGCCCTGGGCCCCGACACCACCGTGATCTGGAACCGCGTCGGCGTCGCCGGCGGGAGGTCGCTACGGCACGAGTGCTTCGGCCTGATCCGGACCGACGGGGGAGACCGACGGACCACGCGCTCCCTCGCCGCCGACTTCAGCGCCTGGGAGGATCACGCTCCCACCGCCGACCGCTTCCCCACCGACCTCGGCCTTCGCATCGGCGACTCCGATCCGGTCGACGTCCGCCTCCACCCCACCACGCTGAACCTCGGCGAGTTCGTCGCCGACGTCCAGCAGTTCAACAACGGCCTCGAGCGCTGGCTCTACCGCTCCTTCACCGGCGACCCCGTCGAGTACAAGCTGCTGTCCAGCGTCACCATCGACGGCATTCCCCGCGAGGCCTGGGCCGCCCACGAGTGGATCCGCTGGGGCCGCGGGCGGTCCTGACGCCGTTGTAGGGACCACAACCCCCCTCCCCTGCCCTTGTCGGCTCGACGATCGGCCCGGACCGACCGCTTCCCGGTCAACACGCAGAACCTCTCGTTTTCACTGCCCTTTCACGTCCGGAAGCCCATCTGGCACGCACCTTGAAGTGATCTCGGGTCGAAACGACAACCCACGGAAAGGAACCGAGCCATGACCCGCCCCCACTCCCTGATCCTCCTCCTCGTCGCCCTGTTCACCCTCGGCACCCTCCCGGCCTGCGACCCGGCCCACGATCAGCCGGAGTGCAACGGCTGCGCCGACGACGACGAGGTCGACGGCCCCACCGGCTCGGTCTCCCTCACCGTGATGGCCCCCAACGGCACCACCCCCATCGTCGGCGCCACGGTCAGCGTCATCGGTCACGAGTCCATCTCGGCCACCACCGACGCCTACGGACTCGCCGAGCTGGCCGCGGTGCCCACCGGCGACATCGGCCTGGCCATCGCCAAGGGCCCGTTCTACTGCGAGGTCTACTTCACCGTGGAGGAGGACGCGCTGGTGGAGGACGAGGTCGCCATCCCCGCCGACGCCGTCTCCATGGCCGTGGTCTACGGCGTCTACGACTCCATCGAGCTGGTGCTCGAGCGCCTCGGCTTCTCCTACTTCGCCGGCTCGTACGACCTGCTCACCGCCAACGACCTGACCAGCGAGGACACGGTGATGGACTACGACATCATCTTCATCGACTGCGGTGTGCCGCTGGACAACTCCCACAACAGCAGCGTCCAGGCCAACCTCGCCGCGTTCGTGGACGCCGGCGGATACCTCTACACCTCCGACTGGTCCTACTCCTACATCGAGGCCATCTGGCCCGACGCCGTGAACTTCGTGTCCCCCGACGCCCAGATCGGCGAGGTCGGCGAGGTCGTCGCCGACATCACCGACCCCGTCCTCGCCGAGGCCATGGGCACCGACACCATGGACATCCACTTCGACCTGGGCTCCTGGGCCGTCATCGACGCCGAGGGCCCCGGCACCCAGGTCCACGTCCGCGGCGACGTCCCCACCTGGCTCGGTCGCCTCGACGACCGCCCCCTCACCGTCTCGTTCACCCCCGGCGCCGGCAAGGTCATCTACACCAGCTTCCACAACGAGGCCCAGACCACCGCCGACATGGACGCCATCCTGGAGTTCATCGTGCTGGGTCTGTAGCCCCCATCGCTTCCTTCCCCCTTGCCCCTTGGTCCAATTGACTTACGATAGTGCCCAACCCCACACCCGAGAGGAGCGGTCCCATGGCGGACAAGAAGGACGAGGTTCTGAGCGCAGGCAAGATCGGCAAGGAGATCGGTGCATCCGCGGCCAAGGTCAAGAAGGCCATCGAGAGCCTCGCCCTCGAGCCCGCGAAGGTCCGCTGCGGCTGCAAGTACTACGACCAGACGCAGATCGCTCAGATCAAGAAGGAAGTGGGCTAGGAGCCTACTCGCACGGTCCGTCATTCTCCGACAGGACCAGGACCCCACCCACGTCGACCCCCGCGGCCGCCGCCTCGGCGTCCGCCTGACTCAGGCAGGCGTTCCCCGCGATCTGCAGATTCCCGCTCACGGACTGCAGGCTCGACAGGTCGATCTCGGTCATCGAGTCGTTGTTGTTGATCTCGATGAAGCCGTCGACGGTCTGCAGCGACGGGAGCTCGACGCGGGTCAAGGTGGCGTTGTCCGACAGGTTCATGTTGCCGACCACGGACGTCAGCGCGGGCATCTCGATGGCGGTGAGGACAGGGTCCTCCTTCATGTGGATGCCGTCGTCGACGGTGGTCAGGACGGGCAGGCTCACCTGCGCGAGGGCCTCGTTGCGCTCGATGCGTAGGATGCTCCCGACGCTCGTCAACGAGGGCAGGGTCACGCTGGGCAGCACCGGGTTGTCCACGATCACCACGTCTCTCGTGGCTTGCCGGAGGCCCGCGAAGTCCAGCTGCGTGAGCAGGTCGTTGCCCTCGATGTTGAAGTTGTCCCCCACCTCGGCCAGCAGCGGCATGGAGATCTGCTCCAGCGCGTCGTTGGACTTGATCCACAGGGTGTTCGGCACGCTGACCAGCGTGGGCATGTCCACGCGGAGCATCTCGTCGTTGTACCGGATGTCGATCTTCACTCCCACGGTCTCCAGGACCGGCAGGTTCACGTCGACGAGATTGCCGTTGCTCTGGATGTCGAGCTTGTCCCCGATCTTCTCCATGCACGGCAGGTTCACCTCGGTGAGGTGTCCCTGGTCGTGGTACTTCACCAGACCCTTGACCTCGGTGCAGGCCGTCGCCTCGGCGGCCTGATCCTCGCTGGTGACGTCCTGGGTCTCCTCGCAGATGCGCGGTTCGAAGCACCCGTAGTCGGTGCAGCACTCCTCGGGGCAGCCGGTGAGGAGCAGCAGGAGTGCGGGTAGAACAGACAGCGGTCCACAGACGTACAGCTTCTTGAGCATGGGATCCCTCCTGGGGATCGAGTTTACCAAGATGGTCGTCTTTGTTCCGGGGAGCTGGATCGACCGGGCGCGAGAACGAAATCCGGGGTGGGTGCGTTCTCCCAATCGGGAGGAGCCATGCGATCTCGATGCGGCGTGGCGCTGCTTTGCGGCGGTTTGGTGGTCATCCTGGTGGCCAGTGTGGGATGCGAGGATGAACGCCGCGCGGACGACGACGACGTCGGCGACAACGACGTGGACGACGATTCCTCGGACGATGACGACTCTTCCGACGACATGACGAGCGACGACGACAGCCAGAACCCGGACGATTGGGACGGCGACGGGTGGACCGAGGAGGAGGGGGATTGCGACGACTACGATCAGTACCAGCATCCAGGAGCCGAGGAGCGGTGTAACGGGCTCGACGACGACTGCGATGGGCTGATCCCCGAAGACGAGTACGACCTCGACGGGGATTCGTGGAGGATCTGCGAGGGGGATTGCGACGATGACAACCGCGATATTGCTCCCGACGAGGAGGAACTCTGTGGAGACGGCGTCGACAACAACTGCGATGGCTGGATCGATGACGTGGACGAAGACTCCGATGGACACCTCCACGAGGACTGCGGCGGCGACGACTGCTACGACGAGAATCCAAACGTCCACCCGCAAGCTGCGGAGGTCTGCGACGGATTCGACAGCGACTGCGACGGGATCCTTCCCGACGAAGAATCGGATCTCGACGAGGATCGCTGGCTGCCTTGCGAAGGAGACTGTGACGACGGGAACGCAGACGTCTACCCGTACGCTTGGGACGAGCCCTATGACGGGATCGACCAGGACTGCGACGGGATCGACCTGACCGACCTCGATGCGGACGGATTTCACGGCGACGTGGATGACTGCGACGACGAGAATCCCTCCACGAAACCTGGGGCTGTCGAGGTGTGTGACGGCCTCGACAACGACTGCGATGGAGAGATCCCCGCAGACGAGATCGACTTTGACGGGGACGGGTACTCGGCCTGTGAGGGGGATTGCGACGACGAATCGGTCTTCGCTGGGCCACAGGCCGCCGAAATCTGCGATGGCCTCGACAACGACTGCGACGGGCTGCCCGATAATAATTGCATCGACTGTGCGCTGGGCGTCCCATCAGAACACCCGACGATCCAGATGGCCGTCGACGCCGCGCTCCCAGGCGATGTCATCTGCATCCAACCCGGGACATACCCAGAAAACGTCCAGTGGACCTCGCAGGAGGTCGCCATCATCGGAGTCGCAGGGCCACAGGTGACGCGAGTCGATGGCGGCAACGCAGACACGGTCTTCCAGATTCACTCCGTGGCTGGACCGGGTGCTGCTCTGGGTGGACTCACCCTGACCAACGGCACCGCGTTTTACGGAGCAGGGCTTCGAATCGAGGACTCGGACCTCACGGTCCACGGCATGATCGTCGAGGGCAACAGTGCCGCTGGCGGCTGGGGGTATTCGTTCGGAGGCGGTGTCTACATCGATGCGTCGACGGTGAGGCTCGAGACCAGTTGGATCAGGGGGAATGCGAGCGACTCAGTCTACGTCGGAACCGGTCAATGGGGTTCGGGAGATGGGGGTGGCCTGTGGATTCAGGACTCGGACGTGATCCTCACGAAGATCAACGTCGTCGAAAACCTGGCTAGCGCGAGCGGCGGAGGCATCTATGCCAGCTACTCGACAATCCACTTCGAGGGTGTCCGAGTCGAAGAGAACGAGTGTGACTTCGACGGCTACGCGGGTGCCGGGGCAGGCATGACAGCATTCGATTGCCTCCTCACCGGAAGCGGCATCGTGTTCGTCGGTCAGTACCTGCAGGTCGATGCCTCGGCAGGAGGGGCGGCTGCGGCCATCAGCAACAGTGAGACTTGGTGGGACAACGTCCTCTTCGAATCGAACACGGTCCTCTACAGGAGTGGCTGGGACCACACCAACTCGGCATACGGTGGCGGTATCTATCTAGCCGGTGGCAGCCTCGTGCTCACCAACGCACGCTTCCACGGCAATGCCGCCGGAATTGGCATCGGTCTTCATGACGCCGGCGGCGGAGCACTCTTCGCAAGTGGGGCCATCGTCACGATCGAGAACGCTACGTTTGTACGGAATGTGGCTGACGGCGGATTGGGGATCGCACAAACCAGCGACTCC
>CAZLEO010000296.1:0-334 GCA_964558555.1 uncultured Rickettsiales bacterium
GACTGCGACGGTGATTCGGACGAGCACGACACCTACTGCTTGGACGACGACGGGGACGGCTACGGCTGCTACGGGGACTGCGACGACGACGATCCCGACGTCCACCCCGGCGCCGAGGAGGTGTGCGACGGCGTGGACAACGACTGCAACGGCTCCACCGACGGGGAGGACGCGACCGACGCCTTGGTCTGGTACATGGACCACGACGGAGACGAGTACGGCAACCCCGACAGCTCCATCCTCGCCTGCGAGGAGCCGGCGGGCTACGTGGAGGACCGCACGGACTCTGACGACTCCTATCCGGACGTGAACCCCCGCGCCGACGAGCTGTGCA
>CAZLEO010000296.1:344-11549 GCA_964558555.1 uncultured Rickettsiales bacterium
GCTTGACGTGCCGCTTGGGTTCTAGGAGGTGTGCTACGGCGTGGACTACGACTGCGACGGCACGGCGGACGGAAACCTCGCCGAGGACGCCACGGACTGGTACGAGGACGGCGACGGCGACGGATACGGCAACCCCGACGTCACCGTGTTCGGGTGTGATCCCGGCAACGCGTACGTGGACAACGACGACGATTGCAACGACGGCAACGACACGGTGTACCCCAACGCGACGGAGCAGTGCGACGGCCTGGACAACGACTGCAACATGATCATCCCCAGCGGCGAGATGGACATGGACGGCGACGGCGTGCGGGGTTGCGCCGGGGACTGCAACGACCTCGCCCCCCGCATCTACCCCGGCGCCGACGAGTTCTGCGACGGCGAGGACTCGGACTGCGACGGGTCGATTCCGATCGACGAGACCGTCGACCTGGACGGCGATGGCGTGGGCGCGTGCGACGACTGCGACGACGGAGATCCCGGGTCGCTGACCGGGCTGCGCGTGCCCGGGACCCACCCCTCCATCCAGGAGGCCATCGACGAGGCGGACGACCACGACGTGATCTGTGTGGACTCGGGCACGTACACCGAGAACCTCGACTTCCTCGGCAAGAGCGTCAACGTGGTGGGCCTGCAGGGCTGGTCCTCCACGATCATCCACGGTGACTACGTCGGTCCGGTGGTGACGTTCGCGTCGGGCGAGGACGCCGACGCGTCGCTGGAGGGCTTCTGGCTCAAGTACGGCGGCGAGGGCCCGGGCGGCCACGGCGGCGGTGTGTACATCGACGGCGCCAGCCCCACGCTGGTGGACGTGCACGTGTCGTACAACACCATCACCGGCAACGGCGGCGGTATCTATGTCAGCGGCGGCTCTCCGTCGTTCGACGGCGTGCAGGTCACCGACTGCAACGCGGAGAACGGCGGCGGCATCTACCTCGAGTCCTCCGGCGCGATCATGCAGGACGTGGTGATCCAGGACACCCTCGCGACCCAGGGCGGCGGTGGCATGTACGTCATCGACTCCAGCCCCATCATCGAGGACCTGCAGATCGTCGACACCATCGCCGACGTGAGCGGCGGTGGGATCCTGGCCGCGAACTCGCCGGTGATCCTGCAGTACGCCGAGGTGGTGGGTTGCAGCGCCAGCACCGGCCACGGCGGCGGCATCGCCCTGCAGAGTTCCGACGTGGACCTGTACAACGTGATCCTCGCCGACAACGAGTCCGCCCAGGGCACCGGCGGTGGCCTGGCCGCGCAGGACTGCGCCCCCCTGGTGACCAACACCGTGGTGTCGAACAACTGGTCCTACATGGGGGGCGGGGGGATGATCCTCGACGACACCGGCGCCTGGCTGTCCAACGTCAAGGTGCTGGGCAACGTCTCCATGGGCGCCGGCGCCGGCGTGTACGTCCTCGGCGGCTCACCGTCCATCTACAACACCGCGGCCCACGCCAACGACGCCAACGGCTTCGGCGGCGGGATCTACGCCACGGGCAGCGCCTCGGTGACCCTGGTCAACACCGCGCTGACGTTCAACGTCGCCAGCGCGGGCGCCGGGCTCTACTGCGACGGTTGCTCGATGATGGCCGAGTCGTGCAACGCGTTCGGCAACGCCAACGACAACTACGGCGGCATCACCGATCCCACCGGCCAGGACGGCAACCTCTCCCAGAACCCGCTCTACCTGAGCACCGTCGCGTCCAACCCGCTGTACTGGGACCTGCACCTGGCCGGTGCGTCCCCTCAGCGCGACGCCGGCACGGCCGGTGTGCCCGATCCGGATGGCGGCGACGGCGACATCGGCGCGTACGGCGGGACCTACGCAGGCCAGTGGGACCTGGATCACGACGGGTACCTCGAGTGGTGGATGCCGGGGAACTACAACTACGGCACCTACCCCGGCCAGGGGTGGGACTGCGCGGACCAGGACGCGTCCGCCTATCCAGGTTCGGGCTGCTGACCGCGGCGATCAGTCCGGATCGCACACCCCATCACACATGCTGACGATCTCACCGTCCGGGTGGAAGAATGCGTCCACCTGGGCCTTGGCCGAGTCGCGGCGGCGCACGCATTCGTGGGCCTCGTTCTCGTCGGGGGCCTCGTTACCCGTGGGCACGTCGGGCGCGCCGCAGTCCCAGTACTGGACCACGCCGGTGTCGCCGGGTGCGAACTCGTCGATCCCCCACACCTCGTGGTTGGAGGGCAGGAGCTGGGAGAAGCCGCCGGTGCGGGCGGCCATGTCCGAGGCCAGGTTGCACACCTGCGCGTCGTTCAGGCCCACCTGGTAGATGATCTGCTTGGTCGAGCTGCCCGGCAGCGGGTCGGACGTGAGGTGGGGCATGTAGGTGACCGGGTCGGAGAGCTCCCAGATGTGGCCGAGCACCGACCAGTAGAACTCGCGGTCCACGCGGTCTTCGTACCACGCCGAGTAGATCAGCTCGAACTCGTTGAAGTTGCGCGAGCGGCTCTCCATGACCGGGTAGTTGGCCGCGCCCACGTTGAGCACGGCCTTCTCGATGTCCTGGGACACGGCCATGGTGGTGGCGCCCATGATCGCGCCCTGGCTCATGCCCATGTAGTACAGCTCGTCCGGGTCGAAGGCGGTGTGGCCGTTGACCTGGAAGGCCTCGTCGTCGGCGCACACGCCGGCGATGGTGCGGGTCAGCACCAGGAAGTTGGTCACCCCCTGCATGAGCCGCTCGGGGATCATCGGGAAGTCGCTGAGGTTGACCAGGGCCGCGGCGGCGTAGGCCACGTCTCCCGTGGCCATGCCGGCCCAGTCCGTACCCAGGACCACGTAGCCGTACTGGTCGGCCTCGCTGCGCAGCCAGCTGGCGTTGCACTCGCCGGTGTCGCCGAAGAAGCCGTGTCCGTAGGTCATCAGTCGGCCCGGCTCTGCGCCGGCCTCGGCCAGGGAGTGGGGGATGTAGGCGACGAACTCCACCTCGTGGTCGCCCTGGTACTCCGGCAGGCCGTCGGCGCCGCGCACCAGCCGCGCCGGTGGGTCCTCGGAGTCCATGTACAGCGGCACGGTCACCGTGCCGGAGATCTCGCGGTAGTACTCGTCGTTGTACTCGTCGATGACCGAGGTGACGGTGCAGCCGATGCCGTCGGCGCCGACGCGGTCCATGGCGTCGTCGCGGATGGCCACGAGGTCACCCCAGAGCATCTCGCCCGACGCGGTGCGGAAGTCCCACGCCAGGATCAGGTCGCCCCGGACCACGCCCACGCCCTCCAGCGCGGCGAAGACCTCCTCGAAGCCGGGCCGGCGCGCCTCCACCTGGGCCGAGTCGGTGATGTCCCCGTCGCGCAGCGCGGCGAACACCTCACTGGCCGGCACCGGATCGCCGGACTCGTAGGTCAGATCGCGGATGGCCACGGCGTAGCGGCTGTCCTCGTCCAGCCGCTGGGCGGGCCGGATGTACATCATGATGTTCTCGGGATCGTCGAACCGGACGTCGAACTCGGAGAAGTGGGCCACCTTCTCGCCCGTGTCCATGTTCAGCAGCACCGTGGGGCTGTCGTCGAGCAGCGACTCGCCGTAGTCGAGGTACGAAGGCAGGTTGGCCCCGTCCACCGGCTCGGGGAACACGTTGATGATCTGCGCCGACGGCGGGAAGCCGTCCATGCGGTTGTACGGGTCCAGCGTGAATGGATCGTCGTTGTTGTTGGGCGGGAAGGCCTCGGGCACGTAGTTCATCTTCCAGCCCGTGGCCGTGGACGCGTCCTCGATCGCGTACCGGCTGGAGGGCCACGGCAGCATGCAGTAGTGCGGGTTGATGTTCTCGCACTCGGCGTCGATGTCCACGTGTACGGTGGCGACGGTGTCGTCGTCGTCGTCCGTGGCGGTGCTGTCGTCGTCGCCGCCTTCGGGATCGCAGCCCGGAGCGAGCGCGAGCGCGAGGCTCATCAGCAGGACGGTGAGGGCGAGCTTGATGTGCATGGGGGCCTCCCTTACTGGTCGGGTTTATATCAGAAGGGAAGGGGTTGAAGGTTGAAGGTTGAAGGTTGAAGGGGTGTGGGGGATTGACTGCGGAGTGTTGGTGGGGTGGAATCCGTCATTCGCAAAACGCCAGGTGAAGGAGGAGACGATGCCGAGCTGTGCGTACGCAATGGTCCTCGCAGCGGTGGTGGCGCTGGCGCCGCTGGCCGCATGTTCCCCGGAGACGTCGAGCGCGGAGCTGCCTGCAGCTGTGAACGCGGCCGACGGCAAGGCCGACGTGGGCGACGCCGCGGCCGATGTCGTCCCGGAGCCGCCGGAGCTCGCGACGCCCGCGGGACCGGATCCGAACTGGCCCATCAAGCCCTACGAGGACCCCCACGCCGTGTTCACCATGGTGGGTGGCGACCAGGTGGTGGTCGAGCTCGAGAAGGAGCTCGCGCCCAAGACGGTGGAGAACTTCATCCGGCTGGCCGAGCAGAAGTTCTACGACGGTACGGTGTTCCACCGGGTCATCCCCGGCTTCATGGCCCAGGGCGGCAGCCCAGAGGGCCAGGGCGCGGGCGGCCCCGGATGGTCCATCGACCTGGAGATCGCCCCCAGCCTGCGCCACGTGCGCGGCTCGATGGCCATGGCGCGCAAGCCCGATCCCAACTCCGCGGGCTCGCAGTTCTACATCTGTTACGCGCCCAAGTCGCAGCTGGACGACCAGTACGCGGTGTTCGGCACGGTCAAGTCCGGCATGGAGGCGGTGGACGGCTTCAAGTACGGCTCCACCAACCCCACGGAGATGCGGCGGCAGGGCTGGGACGCCCCGGAGGCGGGCTACCCGTCCACCATCGAGACCGTCCGCATCGTCGACGGCCCGCCCTCTCCCTGATCCGGCAGCCTTTCGCGACATCTCCGTCCCCGGTGTGGGACAATCGTGGGGGATGAGGCCACCCCGACTCGCGCCGGTCGTTTTTGCCATCGCTGCGGTGAGCTGCGCGTCGGCCGCGTACGCCGACTCGCTGCCGCGGCTGGCGGTGGTGCTCGACGAGGAGGCGGATCCGGCCGAGACGCTGCAACACCTGCAGGCGGCGTTCGGGGACGGCTACCTCGCGCAGATATCCACGGTGGACGCCGCCCTCGACTGGGGCTTCGGCCCCTGGGGCGTGACCGCGCCGGCGAGCCTCGAGCGGTGCGACGCGCAGCCCCTGTCCGGCGAGGAGTTGACGCGGCAGATGGCCGAGATCGAGCCGCTGATGCAGGCGCTGGAGTACGGCGAGGCCCGCAGCCGGCTGCGGGAACTTCAGCAGCGCCTGTGCGCGTCCACGGACCCCCTCCCTGTCGAGACAGTCGGGCGCATCCCGTTCCTGCTGGGCATCACCCACGTCTACGGCCCGCCGCCCGACCCCACCGCGGCGCGCGAGGCCTTCCGCACCGCAGTGCACCGGCACCCGGACATGGAGTGGGACGCCAACTTCCCCCCCGACGCCCAGGAGGTGTTCGTCGAGGCGGTCCTCGGCGCCGTGCGCTCGCCGCGCGTCACCTTGCAGATCCCGTTCGGGGATCGCCCCGGGCGCCTGTTCGTCGACGGCGTGGAGGTCTCCCACCGGGAGCCGCGGGTGACCCTGGTGGGGCCGAGCCACGTGGTGCAGCTGCAGGACTCGCGCGGCGTCGTGCACACCCTGTCCTTCGACTCCGGCGGCGCGGAGGAGGTGCAGTGGGTGAGCCCCGTGCGCGTGCGCGCCGGGCTGGGGCTGATGCCGGACATGCCCGAGGGGGCGGTGGCGTTCGGCGCCCTGCTGACGGCGGCCACCCACCGGGATCACACCGAGATCCTCGTGCTGTCCTGCGCCACGGCGGAGCTGGCGTGGCGCTACGACGCCATCGATCGCAGCTGGACGCGCGTGTCGCTGGTGCTGGGGCGGCAGCTGGCCCGGGCCAAGGCCGTGCGCAGCGCCGGCGGCGTGCTCGTGGGTGTGGGCGCGGCCGTGGCCGTGGCCGGCGCCGTCCTGGGGGCCGCCAACCACACCCAGGGCCTGGAGTTGCAGGACGACATGGAGACGGACCTGGGCATGTACCGCATGCTCATCGACGAGTACGAGGCCAACCAGCGCGGCGCCAGCGCGGGGTTCACCATGCTCGGCGTGGGCACGGCCATCGCCGCGGCCGGCATCCCGCTGGTGGTGCACGGCACCCGCATGGAGCAGGGCGCGTTGAACGATCCGCGGTTGAGCGCCGCGGTGAGCGAGGAGGGCGCGTGGATCGGGCTGTCGGGCCGGTTCTGACACCCCCGCGTGAGGGGCGTGTGAGTGTGCTCCGGCGCCGCGGGCGCCAGGATGTAAGGGTGCAACACACCCGGGAGAAACGCGTCATGTGCGCAGCAGCGATCCGACATCTGCCGATCGTCCTGGCCCTCGGCCTGGTCGCGGGCGGCTGTCTGCGCGACATCGATCCCCCCGAGGGCACCCCCGAACAGACCCACCACGACTGGGACGGCGACGGCTATTGCGAGGAGGAGCCCTGCGCCTCGGGGAGCCAGGGAGACTGCGACGACGAGAACCCGTGGGTGTTCCCGGACGCGGAAGAGGTGTGCGACGGCATCGACAACAACTGCGACGGCGCCCTGCTCGAGGACGAGGTGGACGCGGACGGGGACGGGTACTTCCTGTGTCAGTCCGGGGGGCGCGCGCCCGACTGTGACGACACCGATCCCACCGTGCACCCCGGCGCCACCGAGGCGTGCAACGGTGTGGACGACAACTGCGACGGCGAGATGAGCGGCGGCGAGATCGACGAGGACGGTGACGGGAAGATGGTGTGCGAGGGGGACTGCGACGACGACGATCCCGCGGCCTATCCGGGCGCCGACGAGGTGTGCGACGCCGCGGACAACGACTGCGACGGCCTCGTGGACACGCCCTTCGACGCGGACGGCGACGGGTACACCACCTGCGGCGCCGACGGCGTGGTGGGATCGTCGGACGACGACTGCGACGACACCGACGGTGATGTGAACCCCGGGATCCTGGTGGACGACTGCGACGGCGCGGACAGCGACTGCAACGGCGAGGTGGACGACGGCGACGCGGACGGGGACGGGTCCTCGGCTTGCGACGACTGCGACGACACGGACGCCACGGTGGACATGGCCGACCACGACGGGGACGGCGTGACCAGCTGCGAGGGGGACTGCGACGACGGCGACGCCGGCGTGCACCCGGACGCCTCGGACGTGTGCGACGGCGTGCCCGACAACGACTGCAACGGCGTCACCGACGCAATGGAGGCGGACGACGACGGCGACGGCGTCAGCGAGTGCGACGGGGACTGCGATGACACCACCGCCGCCGTATCCCCGAACTCGGACGAGGTCTGCGACGGGATCCCGGACAACGACTGCGACGGCAACCTCGATCCGCTGGAGACGGACGACGACGGCGACGGCGCGACCGAATGCGACGCGGCCTTCGACTGCGACGACGCCAACCCCCTGGTCTACCCCGGCGCCGACGAGGTGTGCGACGGCGTGGCCGACAACGACTGCGACGGTGTGGTGGACCCGCAGGAGTTCGACGGCGACGGGGACGGGGCCTCGGAGTGCGACGGGGACTGCGACGACACCGACATGGTCCACAACAACCTCGACGAGGACGGCGACGGCTACAGCACCTGCGCAGGGGACTGCGATGACACCGACTGGACGATCTACCCGGGCGCGTTCGAGCTGTGCGACGGCGTGGACAACGACTGCAACGCCGCCACCGACGAGACCTTCGACGACGACGGCGACGGCTACTCCGAATGTCAGGGCGACTGCAACGACTTCCTGGCGTCCCTGACCCCGGCCGACGCGGACGGCGACGGGTACACCGTCTGCGACGGCGACTGCGACGACTCGGACATCACCAACAATCCCGACGCGGTGGAGCGGTGTGACGGCGTGGACAACGACTGCGACGGCCAGATCGATGACGACTGCATCGTCTGCGCGTACACCCACCCGGACATGTACGGCTCCATCCAGTCGGCGCTGAGCAACTTCAACGGGCCGCAGCTGTGTGTGGAGCCCGGGGACTACTACGAGAACATCTACTTCGCCGGCCTGGAGGTGCGCCTGGTGGGCATCGGCGGTCCGCGGGTGACCCGGCTGTACGAGTACAGCGGCTCCAATCCGGTGGTACGTATCCAGAGCGGCGAGGGCGCGGGCACGGTGGTCGAGGGCTTCACCATCAGCGGCGGCAACGGCGGCAACGAGGGCGGCGGCATCTACGTCTCCGGCTCGTCGCCCACCCTCACGCGGTTGATCATCGAGAACAACAACGCCGAGCGTGGGGGCGGTATCCACATCACCGGCGGCGATCCGGTCATCGAAGACGTCGTCATCCGCAACAACGACGCCGACGCCGGCGGCGGCATCTACCTGCTCGACGGCTCGCCGCAGATCACCCACGTCACCCTGGACGGCAACGTGGCCGACTGGGGCGGCGGGTTCTACCTCGCCGGGACGTCGTACCCCGAGATCGACAACGCAATGATCCACGACAACACCGGCACGCTCGACGGGGGCGGCGGGTTCGTGGACGCGGGCGCGGACCTGGTCATGGAGCACGCCTGGATCGTCAGCAACGACTCGCCCCAGGGCGGCGGGCTGCGGCTGAGGACGGCCGCCGCGTCCGTGAACAACGCCGTGTTCGCCGGCAACACCGCCACGGACTATGGCGGCGGGATCGGGTGCGAGTCCTCCGATCTGGTCCTCACCCACTCCACCCTGGTGGGGAATACCGCGGGGTACTACGGCGGCGGCATCATCCTGGCCAGCTCGACCGCCACCCTCAACGGCGTGGTCCTCGCCAGCGGCGCGGCCGGAGCTGCCGACGGCGGCGGCGGCGTGTACGCCACCGGCAGCACCTACTCGGTGACCTACTGCGACGCCTGGGACAACTCGCCCGACGACTACGGCAACATGAGCGTGACCGTCGGTGTGGACGGCAACCGGGACGACGACCCGCGGTTCATGGACACGGCGAACAACGATCCCCTCACGTGGGACCTGCACCTGGCCACCACGTCGCCGCTGATCGATCAGGGCGACTACAACCTCACCGATCCCGACGGCACGGCCAGCGACATGGGGGCCTACAGCGGCCCCGACGCCGGTCACTGGGACCTCGACGGCGACGGGTTCTACCTGTGGTGGATGCCCGGGCCGTACAACGTGGTGGTCTACGGCACCCAGCAGTGGGATTGCGACGACAGCGACGCCCAGGTGTACCCGGGTAACGGTTGCTGACCCACCTGGCGCCGTCCGGACGCCCCCGTTTATCATTCCCGGTGGAGGATCGGATGGGCCGCCGCGCACTCGCCACTGCCGTCGCCCTCGCCGCGCTCGCCCTCGCCGGCGGCGCCGCGGCGGGATCCGCGCGCCTGGTGGTGGACGCCAGCGGTGAGGGGGACGCCGAGGCGCAGATCACCCAGCTCCGCGACGCGTTCGGCGAACCCTTCGAGGCGGACCAGGCCCCGGTGGAGGGGGCCCTGGACTATGGCTTCGGGCCCTGGGGCGTGACCCCCCCGGCCACGCTGCAGCAGTGCTCGGCCCAGCCCCTGGACGCGGGCGAGCTCGGCGCCACCCTGGCCGACGTGGAGGCGCTGATGCTCTCGCTGGAGTACGGCGACGCCACCGCGCGGCTGGCGACCCTGGAGAGCCGGCTGTGCGCGGCCACGGATCCCCTCGAGGCGGCGCAGGTGGCGCGGGTGCCGTTCCTGCTGGGGATCTGCCGCTTCTACGCCGGCGACGAGGCCTCGGCCAAGGCGGCGTTCCTGCGCTCCGTGGAGCGGTTCCCGGACCTGGCCTGGGACGACAACTTCCCGCCCGCCCCCCAGCGGGTGTTCCTCACCGCCCTGGGGGCCGCGCTGCACTCGCCGCGCACCGAGCTCGAGCTGCGGGTGAGCGATCGGCCGGATCGGGTGTGGGTGGACGGCATCTCCGTGGCCGCCGACCTGATCGCCGTCACGCTCATCGGCACCGATCACCTGCTGCAGGTGGCGACCGAAGGCGGCGCGGTGGCCACCCTGTCGCTGCAGACCGCCGAGGCGTCGCACATCGCCCTGGTGGGGCCCCGGCGCGTGCGCGCCGGCCTGCTGGAGTCCCCGGAGACGGACGAGGGGCAGATGGCCTACTCGCTGCTGCGGGTGGCGGCGCACCGCCGCGGCCACTCGGAGGTCTGGGTGCTGCAGCGGCCCCTGCCGGAGATCGCCTGGCGCTACAACGATCTGGACCGGCGCTGGTCCAGGGTCTCGCTGGTGCTCGGCCAGCGGCTGGCCCAGGCCCGGCGCTTGCGGACCACCGGCGGCATGCTGCTGGGGGTGGGCACGGCCGTGGCCCTGTCCGGCGCGGCCATCGGCTTCACCAACCACTCCGCGGGCATGGACCTGCTCGACGAGATGGACACGGACGCGGGCATGTACGACATCCTCGTGGACGAGTACGAGGCCCACCGCAAGGGTATGGCCGCCGGGTTCGCCATGCTGGCGGTGGGCGGGGCGCTCGTGGGCGCGGGCGTGCCGTTCCTGATCCAGGGAGAGCGGGTGGAGCGCTCCACCGTCGAGGACGCCCGGCTCGCCGTGACCGCCGGCCCCGACGGCGTGTACGTGGGCGTGTCCGCCTCCTTCTGATTCCGTGCAACCGCTGTGCGTCCTTGCCGTGTGTAAACCGTGTGGAGGTACACACCGCCCCCCCCTGGCATCCTGGTAGGCGTGAATCCATGCACGAGGAGAGAACCATGACCGTGACCCTGCGTTGGCTTCCCCTGGTCCTGGGTGTCGTCGGCCTGTGGGGCGTGACCGGCTGCCTGCCCGGCACGGTCCGCCCCGACGAGGAGGTGGAGCACACCCACCACGACTACGACGGCGACGGCTACTGCGAGGAGGACCCCTGCTCGGAGGATGCGGAGCCCGGCGACTGCGACGACGAGGACGCCACCGTCTACCCCGGCGCGGACGAGGGGTGTAACGGCGTCGACAACGACTGCGACGGCGCGCCCGCCGAGGACGAGGTGGACGTGGACGGCGACGGCGCGATGGTGTGCGACGGCGACTGCGACGACGGCGACGCCGACGTGTACCCGGGCGCGGACGAGGGGTGCGACGGCATCGACACCGACTGCGACGGCGCGGCCGGCGAGGAGGAGGTGGACCTGGACGCGGACGGCTACATGGTCTGCGCAGGCGATTGCGACGACCTCGACCCGGACGTGCACCTGGACGCCGAGGAGGTCTGC
>CAZLEO010000297.1:0-11528 GCA_964558555.1 uncultured Rickettsiales bacterium
AGAAGAAAGCTCCGGCCAAGAAGAAGGCGCCGGCCAAGAAGAAAGCCCCGGCCAAGAAGAAAGCTCCGGCCAAGAAGAAAGCTCCGGCCAAGAAGAAGGCGCCGGGAAAGAAACAAGATAAGAAGTAGTTCCGTCGTGTACAGGCGAGCTGGCGCTCGCTGCAGAAGGGCGTCGCTTTCTGCTGGCGAGCTGTGCTCGCAGCAGAAGCGCCGGCGGGGCGCGAGGGGCGGGATCGGGGCTTGGGTGTCTCTGGGGGCGGGATCGGGGCGTGTCTTCTCGATCCACCGCGAACCACCAAGCGGGCTCGCGACGCTCACCCCACACACCACCACCGCCGCCCTGGCTTCCTGGCGCCTTGGACTGATCTCCCCCCGTCCCCGCTACCTCAATCCCACCTCGCCTCGTCCTGCTTCTCCTCCAGATACCTCGGATCCACATCCTCGGCATCCTGGATGACCGGCAGATCCTCGTCCTTGCCCGATCTCCTGAGCTTCACCCGCCCCGGAACGTCGGTGTAGGCGGGTGTCCCGTCGAGATCGAAGTGCAGCGGCTCTTGCAGCCCCTCGTACCAGACGGTGTAGCCCGACACGCCGTCGGTCTCGAGGACGATGTGGCCGTTGGCGACCTTCTGGGTCTTGCCGGTGTGGGGGTGCTCGCCCTCGTAGAGGTAACCGTCGACGAGCTCGGTCTGGATGATGTCGGTGCCGACGGGCCAGCCGGACCAGTAGTTCTCCCAGCCGAGGAGGCGGTGGACGGTGTACTCGTTGGGGTGGTGGTGGCCCTTGCCACAGGAGATGAGGCCGAGCTCGGGCTGGAGGTGCTGCAGGAACGAGTAGTTGGTGGACCACTGGGAGCCGTGGTGGCTGACGCGGAGCACCTCGATGTCGCGCAGCTGGTCGCGCATGGCGCCTTCGATGTTGTGGTAGTAGTTGCCCCAGCTCTTGTGGAAGTAGCCGCTCTGATCGCCGGCGACGAAGAAGTCGAACTTCTTGAAGTGGACGATGACGGCGATGGAGAAGTCGTTCTGGCTGGTGGTGGGGATCCAGCGGCGGCGGATGACGCGCTCGGCGACGCCGTCGAGCTGGGTGCCCACGGTCAGGACCTCGACCCAGACGTCCTCGCCCATGTCGATCTGGCGGTCCTCGCCGAGCTGGTCGAACTGCAGCTTCTCGCGCTGGACGTTGTGGCTGGCGACCCACTCGCGGTACACGCCGTCGAGGTTGCCGGCTGCGTCGTAGTCGAGGCCCGTGTCGTAGATGCCACCCAGGTGTACACCCGGCGCGTCGTACAGGTAGAACACGCCGCTGTCGTTGCCCGGCTTGGGCCAGCCCATGTGGTCCTTGTGGTAGTGGGTGCCGATGAAGTAGTCCACCTCGGCCACCGGACGGGTGGGGGGGCCGTCGTCGAGCTTGCGGCGCAGGTAGGGTTCGATGGTGTCGCGGGCCTCGTTGCCCTCGTGAGAGGTCTCGCCGGCGTCGACCATGAGGATGCGGCGGTCGCCGTCGGCGTCCTCGGGGCTCTCGATGATGGTGCAGTCTCCCTGGCCCACGTCGACGATGTGGATGCGCATGAGTTCGGGGGCGGGGCCCTCCTTGCGCTCGCGCTTGCCGCCGGCGGTGGCGGGGATCAGGGCGACGGCGACGAGGAGGGCGACGAGCGCCATGCGTGATGGAATCCGATTCATCGTTCCCTCCCTCTACGAGCGCCTGCGGGACGCGGCGAACAGCAGGCCCAGTGCCGATAGCAGACCGAGTCCGGCGACGGACGCCGCCGGGCTGGTGTGGAGGTGGCAGCGGCAGGTGGGGCCGTTGTCGGGCCAGTCCACGAAATCGGTGAGGCAGTCGTTGGCCGCACCGGGCGTGCCGTACTCGCAGTAGGTGCTGTCCTCGATGAGGAAACACTGGGAGAAGGCCGCCTCGCACCAGTTGAGCTGGAAGTCGTTGTCCTCGGCCGCGGTGGCGGCGGACTCGGGCACGAACATGGCCGAGTGGCCCTCGCGCACGCCCCAGGCGCCGATGTCGAAGAGGATGGAGTCCACCTCGACGCTGTCCATGGCGGTGGCGCCCGGGCAGATGAGCTTGACGGTCTGCTCCACGTCGTCGGTGAAGCCGCCGACGTCGTACATCACCTCGCCCATGGAGCATTCGCCGTCCGCGACGGTGTCGTCGTCGTCATCGTCGTCTCCGAAGGCGGTCTCGATGCACTCGGTGGCGAACAGCACGGTGGCGTCGGGGCCCATGTCGATGCTCTGGCCGATCACGTACTGCTTGATGGTGTCGTCGTCGGTCTTCTGCTTGGTCAGGGTGCAGCCGGCGAGGTCGAACTGATCGGCGGTGACGTTGAGCAGCTCGAACCACTCGGCGCTGTAGGGCCGGGCGGGGTTGACCATGATCTCGGAGAAGACGACGTCGCCGACGCCGGGGCGGTCGACGTCGTCGACGCAGTCGCCCTCCTCGCCGGGGGTGCCGCGGTTCTCGTTGCCGCCCTCGCCCATGAAGGCGTCGGCAGCCAGCGCGGCGCACCAGGCGGAGAGATCGTCGTTGGTCACGTGGTCGTAGGCGGAGGGATCGAGGGTGGCGGAACAGCCGGAGTCGCCGCACATCTCGTACAGGGACGTGGTGCCGCCCTTCCAGTCCACGGGCGCCGAGTCCACGAGGACCCAGCCGCTGGAGACGTCCTCGCAGGCGATCAGCAGGTACTCGGGCTCCTCGTTGGAGAAGCCGGGGCCGGAGTAATTGTAGTCGGCCTCCTGCACGCAGTCGGTGGCCGCGTCGTTCCACACGATGCAGTCCTCGGCCTTGGCCAGGGTGACGAAGTCCCCGTTGCCCACGCTCAGCGCGGCGTCCTCGATCTGGTGGCTGCTCCAGTCGCCGCCCGGATCGGTCGGGTCGGCGGGGAGGGTGTCCTCGGGACCGTTGAGGATCATGCAGCCGTCGAGCTGCACGCCGCTGGTGGTCCCGTACAGCTCGAACCACTCGGGCGCAGGCGTGATCGGGGCGATCATGATCTCGGTGATCACCACGTCCCCCGGCTCGACGGCCTGCGCCGACGACGGGGCCCCGATCAGGGCTGCAACGATCGCGAGAAGCAGGGTCCCGGCGCGAGCGCTAGAACCTGACTTCCACTGCACCCCAGAACTGTCCATACCATTTCTCCTCGGGAGGATCCTCTTCGCCCGGCCCGGCGGCGGGATCCAGACACGTACCGTCCTCGACCAGCTGCGGCACGCCGGCCACAGAACAGTCGTACGACCACGGGGCGTCGGGATCGGCCAGGTAGCGGCCGACCGTCGCGCGGACCATGAACTTCATGCGTGGGCGCGGAGCGCGCCCGATCTTCTGCTCGAACTGCAGGTAGGACTCCCACGATCGCTCGCCGCGGGAGCCGAACACGTCCTCGTCGAGGATCTTGAACCTGCCGGTGAGCGTGGTCATCTTGCTGGGCTTGACCCGCGCCTTGAACCAGAAGTAGTTGCCCACCTGGTACCAGGGCTCGCACGGCCCGTCGCCGGTGGGGTAGGTGATGCTGTCGCCGGCGTCCTCGTAGAAGCGCTGGTAGTAGAACGACAGCTTGGTCAGCGGGATGTACATCACGTCGAGCTGACCGCCGAACTGGATCTTCTCGCCGCGCCCCTCGGTGTCGAGCCAGTCCTCGGGCAACACGTCGTCCACGCGGCTGGCCGAGTCGGTCTGCCACTCGTCGAGCTCCGCCGAGCCGCCGTAGTCCCAGCCGCGCTCGTTGCGCGCCAGGTCCTTGTTGGTGATGCGGGCGTACCCGGAGAGCCGCAGCTGCTGGGTCGGCAGCACGTCGGTCTTGCCGTAGACCTGCATGTTCCACAGACCCGACGACGGGCGACGCCACAGGTCCACGTGACCGCGGAGCTTCAGCCAGTCGAAGGGGTGGGTGTACCCCTTGAGCCGGAATCCCGTCTCGTCGCGAGATCGGCTGCCCATGTACACGTCCGAGGCCGAGACCCCGCGATTGTGGGGGTTGTC
Organism: uncultured Rickettsiales bacterium; assembly: GCA_964558555.1. Taxonomy (GTDB): domain Bacteria; phylum Myxococcota_A; class UBA796; order UBA9615; family CAYRNR01; genus CAYRNR01. Next base: position 3,996 of record CAZLEO010000297.1, read on the forward strand.
GTAGTCGGTGTCGTAGTGACGGAAGACGAAGTCCACTTCGTTGCGCGGGCGCGACAGGTTGGCCTGCACCAGCACGGCGTTGCCGCCGCCGTCGCTGTGGGCGAACTCGCCGGAGAGGTCCAGCAGTCCGAGGCCGAGGGAGAAGTCCGCGCCGACGGCGCCGAAGTAGTCCCGGTTGGGGATGCGGTAGCGGAACAGCCACTGGTCGTTGCTGTCCACGCCCTCGATCACGGTCTTGTCGATGTGCGCGGCGTAGCCGGTGACGCCGATGTGGCTGCGGTTGTTGATGCGGAAGGTGAAGTTCCCACCCACCAGGTCTTCGCGGTAGATGTTGGGCAGGGTGACCCAGCCCACGCGGTGCAGCTCCCCGTTGACGTCGTCCATGTACACGCGCGACGACGAGCTCTCGTCCACGTCCTCGTAGCCGCCGTGGTACAGGTACAGGTCGTACAGCCGCGACGAGGCGAACAGGGACATGTCCAGGCTCATGCGACCGAAGCGGATGGCCGTGAGGCGCGCGGAACCTCCGAACAGCCGCTGGGGCGGCGAGAAGCTCTCCGATCCGTTGACCTGCAGATCCTCGTACCACCCGTGGGGTTCGGCCCGCTGGGTCACGTCGAAGGTGATCCGACGTCCGTACCCCGCGGAGTAGCTGCCCACGACGCCCGACCCGCCGGGGCCGGTGGCGGACACGAACCCCTTGTCCAGCTCGAACACGGGTGTGCCCCACTGGGCCAGGAAGTCGAAGGAGCCGGGGTTGTACTGGACCCTGGCGACCTCCTCCTGGGCCAATCCCAGGAAGCCCATGGACAGCCAGCGGTCCACCGTGAGCTTGCCGCGCAGGTAGAAGTCCGGCCACTTGCCGTAACCCAGCTGCTCGGGCTTGTGGGTGGTGTGGGGGTTGTCGGAGGGGTTCTCGATGCGCTCGATGGTCTTGCCGCCGCGCAGGGTGATCACGCCCTTGACCGGCACCTTGCTGCGTACCGGGGGCAGCTCCTCGATGAACGGCAGGATCTGCTCGAAGACCTTGTCGCCCACGCCGGGCAGGGTGATCAGGTCCATCTCCGCCTCGATGGAGCCGTGCTCCTCGCGCAGCCGGACGATGGCGTCGGCGGTGGTCTGGGTGATGCCGGGGAGGTCGAACAGCGCCTCGCGGGACGCGACATTGATGTCCAGGGGGTTGTTGAACAGCTCCAGCAGCTGATCCAGCTCTTGATCGTCGAGCAGCCCGGAGTAGTACAGCTCGAGCAGGTCCTCCTCGTTGTCGATCAGCACGTCCGTGCCGTAGTCGTATGCCGTTGCCGGCGCCGGGAGGAGGGCCCAGCCCAGCAGGAGCGCGGGCAGGACGCGTCGGATCGCAGGGAGTCTAGTTGTCATCACCGCGTGCCCAGATCCTGTCGAACTCGTCCTCGTACTGCACCGCGATCTCGGAGCGCACGAGCCGCACGAGGTTCTCGTCGTTGATGGTGTCGGCGGAGTGGGTCCAGTTGTACGAGCCGGTGAGCACCACCGAGCCGTCGAACACGGCGAACTTGTGGTGCATGATGCCCGCGGGGGCCGGACACATGCGGGCCTGCGCCCCCTGACCCTCCAGGTAGCTCCGCACGTCCTCGTTCACGTTCCCGCCGGTGCCGTCCCACGGGTCCAGCGCGATCTGCACCTCGACCCCGCGCAGGTGAGCCTCGGCCAGCGCCTCGGCCACGCTGGTGTTGGTGAACGTGTAGACCGCAGCGTGGATGGTCTCCTGGGCGCGGTCGATCTCCTCGATCAGCACCGTCGAACACTGTCCGTCGGGGCTGAAGCAGACGTCGGACGAGCTGCACGCCGCCAGCGCGGCGGGCAACAGCAGCAACGACAGACTCCAGGCGCTGGAGCGGAGGTTCTCTCGCAGGCGTGCGCTCACGCGTTCCACCTCTTTCCCCTGGTCCAGGCAGTCTACGCCACGGCCCGGGCGGGCGAAAGTCCCGTGCGTGACGGTGGGGTGGCGAGCACGGCTCAGCCACCGCCGGGACATGCGGCCACCGTGACCCGGACGGACCGGTTCTCCGCGCGGCACGCCCCCTCGTCCTCGGTCTCCTCCACGTCGCACGGCGGCGGACCGACCGTGTCCACCTGGAAGCGATCGGGCGCGATCTCCCACTCATGGACGAGGTAGTCCAGCGCCGCCGCGGCCCTCCTCCGCGCCAGGGTAGCGTCCTCGTCCCCGTCCGCGTGGGCCGCCAGCACGAAGCACGTCTCGGCAGCCTCGGCCTGGATCATCGGCACGAGCTCCTCGTCCACCGCCGTCCTCACCCGACGCGACAGGTGGTCGCTGTCCTCGGCGAACGTCACCGCAGCCGTGGGGACCGGCGCCTTGACCTCGCGGGTGTGGCCGAACAGGAAGGTGCAGATGACCACCGCCGCGATCACGCCGGTGAAGTCCGCGGTCAGCGCCGAGGGGATGGTGTGCCGCAGCTTGGACACCTGGACCGCGCCGAAGTACACCGCGACCACGTAGAAGGTGGTCTCGGTCGATCCCTGCATGGTGGACACGAGGTAGCCGAGGTAGCTGTCCGGCCCGGCGCTGTGGACGATCTCGACCATGTAGCCGAACGCCCCCGATCCGGACAGGGGTCGCAACAGGGCCATGGGCAGCGCCTGCGCCGGCAAGCCCAGCGGCTCCGTCACCGGCCCGACCAGGTTCTCGAGCAGGTCCAGCGCGCCGGACGCCCGGAACATGCCCACGGCCACGATGATCGCCACGAGGTACGGGATGATCTTCTTGGCGACCCCCCAGCCCTCCTTCGCCCCCTCGATGAAGGACGAGTAGACCTCCAGCCGCGGCTCGCGACCCGCGTAGCGGTCGCGCAGCTGCACCACCAGGCCGTAGCCGATCAGCACGAAGATGATCATCGGGATCACCCAGTCCTTGACCTGGTCGGCGTACACGATCATCGCCACGATGCCCGCGAGCGCCGCCACGATCACGACGGGCGACGCGATCCGCCAGAACCGCTCCGCGCGCTCGTCCGTCGCCAGCGCCTCGGCCTCGGTCTCCACGAGATCCTCGCCGACGAACGTCTCTTCACCTTCGTCGGCCGCGGCCTGGGCGGCCTTTTCCCGGATCCGGAACACCGGGAGTCGCTGGAGCGCCTTCGTGATGATGATCGCCACGATGGTCGAGCACAGCGTCGCGAACAGGGTGGAGGGCAGGATGCCCGCCGAGTCCAGGGACCCCGCGGCGTGGCGGATCCCGATCACCCCCGTCGGCAGGATCGTCACGTTCGATGTGTTGATGGCCAGGAACAGCACCATCGCGTTGGTCGCGGTGCCCTTGTGCTTGTTGAGCTTGTTCAGCTCCAGCATCGCCTTGATGCCGAACGGCGTGGCAGCGTTGGCCAGCCCCAGCATGTTGGCCGACATGTTCATGATCATCGCGCCCATGGCCGGGTGCTCGGCGGGCACGTCGGGGAACAGGCGCACCATGATGGGGCGGATCGCGCGCGCGATGATCCGCAGCAGGCCCGCGTCCTGCGCGACCTTCATCACCCCCAGGAACAGCGCCATGACGCCGATCAGCTTGATCGCGAGGGTCACGGACACCTTGGCCGAGTCCAGGGCGGCCGCGGTGACGTCGGCCATGGTGCCCTGGATCGCGGCCATGACCATGGCCAGGAGGATGATCGCGAACCAGATGTAACCCATCATCGGCGTGGCCCTCGTGATTCGATGCCGGGAGGGTATCACGCGGGGACCGGGGGAGCTGGTGTACTCTGTCCAGACCACCCCCGGAGGCCCAGTGCAGCACCTCGGCTACCTCAAGATCGCCAACTTCATCTTCGCGGGGTGTATGGCCGGGATCTCCTTGCTCGCCGTGGCCATGATCTGCGTCCCCCTCGTCGCCGGGCTCGCCAGCGGCCAGATGGGGGCGTCGGAGATGGTGATCTTCATCGTCACCGCGGCCGTGGCCTTCGTGACGCTCCTGCTCATGGCCGCGTTCTATGCCGTGCTGGGCAAGAAGGTCAGCCGGGGCCGCTGGCGGCTGGTGCAGACCATCGCCGCGGTGTTCAGCCTCGGCAGCTTCCCCATCGGCACGGCGTACGCGATCTTCGCGCTGTGGGTGTGCTGGGGGAACGAGGAGACGCGCGCGATCTTCGATGAAGGTGGGATCCTGGAATGACCGAAGAGGAGCTGGGCGGGCGTCGGCGCAAGCCGCTGTGGGCGGTCATCGTCGTGGCGGTGCTGGCCGTGGGCGGGCTCGTCTGGCACTTCGTCGTGAATCCGCCGGTCGTCGAGGAGGTGGTCGACGAGCCCGCGGCGCCGTCGACCGGCGGCGGCCGCGCCCCCAAGGCCACCGGCCACGGCAAGCGGCTCCCCAGGCCCAAGGCGTGCCTGTCCGCTGCGACCGTCGAGGGGTTCGAGGGCGACGAGATGGGGGCGATGCGCGTCGAGCAGGGCCTGGACGCGAAGCAGATCAACGCGGCCTTCGGGCCCCACCTCGACTTCCTCAACGGCTGCCGCCCCGACGACGGGGAAGACCACTCCGGGAACGTGACGTTCGAGCTGCACGTGGGGTGTGACGGCCTGGTCAAGGGCACACAAGTGACCGACGACTCGCTGTACGAACCGGCCATGATCCAGTGTCTGAGGGACCGGCTGCGTTACGTGGACTTCCCGGCCCACGACAACGCGGACGGGGTGTACTTCGAGTATCCTCTGATCTTCCACTAGGAGAGACCTTGAGCGGGCTCGAGCAAGAGGAACGCCGCTGGCTGGACGAGGTCTACTGCGGCGACCGGCTGACCGAGCTGAGCGTCCGTTCCGCCGTCCTCGGGGCGCTGCTGGCCGCCTTGATGGTCACGCTCAACGTCTACATGGGGCTCAAGACGTCGTTCGGCGAGGGCGGCGCGCTCATCGCCTGCATCCTCGGCTTCTCCATCATGAAGGTCCTGGGCCAGATCGACCGCGCCCGGGTGCCGTTCACCAAGCTCGAGCTCAACGTCAGCCAGACCATGGCCGGCGCGGCCGGATCCCTCGGCGCCATCGACAACGTGATCCCCGCGCTGTTCCTGCTCGGCGGCGCCACCGGCGCCGTGGCCGTGCTGCACCGCCCCGACGGCACGCCCCTGGTGCCCACGTGGTGGGAGATCGGGCTGTGGTGCCTGTTCACCTCCATGCTCGGCGTGTCCTTTGCCGTGCCCATGCGCCGCAGCCTGATCGTGATGGAGAAGCTCCGCTTCCCCACCGGCACGGCCGCCGCGGAAACCATCCGCACCCTGTACTCGCAGGGAGCGTCGGCGGTGCGGCAGGCGGCCGCCCTGGCCGCCGTGGGGGCGGCGTCGCTCGCGGTGACCTTCCTGCGGGACTGGAAGCCGGCGTCGTGGTTCGGGGACCGTCCGGAGCTGATCCGCTGGATCCGCATCCACTCGTCGTACAGCGTCGAGTCCATCGCCAAGCTCTTCGGATCGTTCAGCCCGAGCGTGTTCGGTTGCCCCATGGCGTCGCTGACGATCGGTGTGGCCGTGTCGCCCATGCTTCTCGGCGCGGGGGTCCTGATCGGACCGCGCATCGCCGTCTCGCTGGTGATCGGCGGCGCCGTCGCCTGGCTGGGCGCGGCACCCGCGCTGTACCACGGGGGCATCCTCGCCGAGATCGCGCAGACGGCCGGCGCCGCCGAGCCGTTGCAGTACGGCGTCATCGTCAAGTGGACCCTGTGGCCGGCGCTGGGGCTGATGCTGGCCTCGGCGGTGGGCGGGATGGCCGTGCAGGGCAAGCTCATCTGGCGCGCGCTGAGCATGCTGGTGGGTCAGATGCGAGAGGGCCGTCGCAGCCCCGCGTCCCACCTGGACCTGCCCCTGGCCCACTGGCTGACCGGCCTGGCCGTGGCCACCCTCGGCATCGAGGTCTTGCTGGTGTGGCGCTTCGACGTCGCCTGGTGGGTCGGCCTGCTGGCCATCCCGATGGCGTTCGTGCTGTCGGTCGTGGCCATGCGCGCCGCCGGGGAGACCGATCTGGTTCCCACCGGCACCGTCGGAAAGGTCACCCAGCTGGCCTTCGGCGCGGTCCACCCCGGCCACGTGGACGCCAACGTGCTCACCGCGGGCATCAGCACGTCGGCTGCGGGTGAGTCCAGCTACATGATGGTGGACCTCAAGGCCGGCCACCTCCTCGGGTCCACGCCCCGACGGCTGGCCTACGCCCAGTACCTGGGCATCATCGCGGGCGCCCTCGTGGCCACGCCGGTGTTCCTGCTCTTCGCCAAGACCTACGGCCTGTTCAGCGACACGCTCCCCGCCCCCGGCGCCCAGGTCTGGGCCGGCCTGGCGCAGGTCCTCTCCCAGGGCGGCGAAGTGCTCCCCACCGGCGCGGGTCTGGCGTTCTGGGTGGCCTTCGCCGTCGGCCTGGTCGTCACGGTCTGCGACGGCATGGAGTGGCTCCCGCGCCGCTTCCTGCCCTCGGCCATGGCCATGGGCCTGGCCATGATCCTCCCGGCCCACTACACCGTGACGATGTTCCTCGGCGCGCTGCTGCTCGTGGCCCTGCGCCGCTGGGCCCCCTCGTGGATCGAAAAGTACGGCGCCGTGGCCGCCGCCGGCGGCATCGCCGGCGAGGGCTTCGGCGGCCTGCTCGTGGCCTTCCTGCTGTTCTTCCACCTCATGTGAAGTCGCCGTGAATTTCCCGTCCCCCGCGCGTCGTGCGCGCGAGGGCTCCTCTGCGGTCGTGCTACGATGTCGCGTTCGCCGATCCAGCCGTAGAAGGAGACATCGATGAACGTTCGCGCCCTGTGGATGCTGTTGATCGCCGGTGTGTTCGCCCTGAACCTCCTGGTCACCGAGGAAGCCACCGCCCAGACCCAGCTGTGGACCCAGCCCACCGTCCAGACCACCCGGACGCTGGCCGACCTCAAGGGAGGCGGGCCCTTCGGCCTCGGCTTCTCCGCCGGATCACGCAACGGCATGTCCTTGAAGATCTGGCCCTCACGCGGCCACGGCATCATCATCGACATCGGCGCGCCGCCCTTCCCCGGCAGCCTCGCCTTCGCCTTCGGCTACCGCGGCCACTTCAAGCCCCTGAGCCCCCCCAGCAACGCCATCGCCGCGCTGCCCTTCATCGGCATCAACGGCCGCCTCCGCATGATGTTCACCGGCGGCTCCCCCGCCGTGTTCATCGAGGGCGGCCCCGGCGTCATGTTCGGCGTCTCCGTCGTCGTCCCCCAGTGGCCCGTCGAGCTCTTCTTCGAGGCCGGCCCCGTCTTCGCCTTCTGGGACGCCGGCTCCGGTGTCGGCTTCGCCGTGGACGTGGACGGCCTGGCGGGCGCGCGGTTGTACTTCTAGCGTTCGGCATTCCCCCCGCCAGATCCTCGCCAACGATCCGCTTTCCGGATCAATGGACCAGGTCTTCTACCCTGACCGCCTGATTCGATCCGAAATCCGGATCGTTCGGGGAAGTCTGTTGTTTCCCGTGGGGCCGGCCTCCTTGCGGTCCTCGGATACGCCCTTCGGTCGAGTCGCCCCACGGTCGTGTTGCATGGGATTTGGGCTCCCCGTCCGCTCA
>CAZLEO010000298.1:0-11460 GCA_964558555.1 uncultured Rickettsiales bacterium
CCACGGTTGCCCCCCCCACCCCCGGACCGCGACTCCCCCACCCCCATCATCTGCGCTACCCTTTCCCAAACCCGAGGACCCACCCCATGCCCAAGAAATCCTCCTCCCCCGCCGACAAGGCCCTCAAGAAACTCCGCCGCAAGGGCAAGACCTCCGCCTCGGCCAAGCTCGCCGGCATCATCGTCGACGATCTCCTCGCCCGCCCCCTGCGAGAACTCGCCCCTCCGGATGAAGTCGCCGACCGCTCCATGGACCTCCTCGCAGGCCTTGCCGAGGCCGGCGACCTCGAGACGATGGTCATCGAACGCGTCGACCGCTACATCGACCACGTCGCCGCCGAGACCGGCACCCTGCGCGACTGGGTCCCCGGCGAGGCGCCGGAACGCCTCAAGGACCTGGTGATGGCAGCCGAAGCCAAGAGCTCCGACGCCACGCTCAAGGTCCTCGACCACGAGGCCATGCGCGGCCTCGTCCGCAAGGTGCTGCGCGAGACGCTCTCGAACTTCGTCAAGAAGCTCCGCTCCCCGGTATCGGACAGCCGCCTGCTCTCTGGCGTGCGCAAGCGCGCGTCAGGCGTGCGCAAGCGCGCCGGTCGCCTCACCTCCGCCCCACGCAAGCTCATGGGCGGTCTCGGCGACGGCATGATGGGCGCGGTCAGCGAGGAGATGGAGCGGCAGATGCAGCGCCGGGTGGGGGACTTCGTGGACTCGGCCGTGGGCGGGGTGATGCGCCGCATCGCCGACCACGTGACCGATCCTTCCCACCAGGGCCAGTTCGGCGAGATGCGGGCCGCCGTGCTGGACATGGCGCTGGACACGCCCTCGAAGGACGTGGCTCGTTACCTCGACAACGTGGACCGCGAGGCGCTGGCCGCCTTCGTCTCGGCCGAGATCGCCGGGCTCGTGGGCAGCGAGCTGCTCCGCGACCGCCTCGAACAGCTGTGCGAGGACGAGCTGGACGGCGAGCCCACCCTGGGCGAGTACCTCGATCGCCGCAACATCCTGGACCCCTGGCGCGACTGGGCCGTGTCCGTCGTCGCCGACCGCACCCGCGCCCTCGCCCAGACCGACGCCTTCGAGGACTGGCTCACCGCCCTGCTCAACTGACCCAAACCGTCGACCAACCAACCGTCGACCCAAACCGTCGACCGTCGACCGTCGACCGTCGACAGCCGGAGCACAGCTCCGGCCTCAATACCCCAACATCCCGCCATCGACGGTCAGGAAGTGACCGGTGACGTGGCGCGCGGCGTCGGAGCACAGGAACGCCACGGCGTCCGCCACGTCGTCCACCTCGCCGATCCGCTTGAGGGCCTGCTGCTCGAGCACCTTCGCACGGATCTCGGGCGTGTTGACGAGCATGAACGAGAACTGGGTGTCGATGACGCCCGGGCCCACCGTGTTGACGCGCACGCCCGCCGGACCGAGCTCCTTGGCCAGCACGGTGCCCATCATGGTCAAGGCGGACTTGGTCACGCCGTACAGCCCCAGGCCGAACATGTGGGCCTTGGCCGCGACGGACGCCATGTTGACGATGGAGCCGCCGCCTCGCTCCACCATGCCCTTGGCCACCTTCTGGGTGAGGAAGAAGTGACCCTTGAGGTTGGTGTTGAAAAGCGAGTCCCACAGGCGCTCGTCGGCCTGGATGGCGGGCCCGAACACGGGGTTGGTACCGGCGTTGTTGACCAGGATGTCGATGGGGCCCAGCGACTCCTCCACCGCGTCGGCGAGGGCGAGCACGTCCTCCATCCGGCCGTTGTGGGCCGCGAACGCCACGGCAGTGCCGCCGTCGGCGGTGATGGCGTCGGCCACCTTCTGGACCGCGTCGATCTTGCGCGAGCTGACCGCCACCTTGGCGCCCTCGACTGCCAGCTTGCGGGCCACCGCCTCGCCGATCCCGCGGCTCGCGCCGGTGACCAGCGCCACCTTTCCCTCGATTCCCTGCATGTTTTCCTCCAGAAGGGTCTATGCGATACGTGACCCAATTTTGAGTGTCGACTCGGTTTCCGGATCACGTCGATCGTCGAAACCGTCTTGCACGATACGCCCGAAGCCATTAGGGTTCGACTCTCTCCTAGCTATTTACGCCCGCGAGGGCTTCGAACACCGGAGGAAATCGTGACCGTCAAGCGTGTGTACTACTTCGGCGGCGACAAGGCCGAAGGCAAGGCCGAGCTGAAGAACCTGCTGGGTGGCAAGGGCGCCAACCTGTCCGAGATGACCAATCTCGGCCTGCCCGTCCCCCCCGGCTTCACCATCACCACCGACGTCTGCACCGAGTTCAACGAGCTCGGCGACAAGCTGCCGTCCGAGCTCAACGACGAGATCAAGTTCCACCTCGGCCGCGTCGAGAGCCTCATGGGCCGCGCGTTCGGCGACAAGAACAACCCGCTGCTGATGTCCGTGCGCTCCGGCGCCCGCGTGTCCATGCCCGGCATGATGGACACGGTGCTGAACATCGGCCTCAACGACGAGACCATCGAGGGGCTGATCAAGGCGTCGGGCGACGAGCGGTTCGCCTGGGACAGCTATCGCCGCTTCGTCACCATGTACGGCGACGTGGTCATGGGCGTGGACCGCGAGGCCACCGAGGAGATGATCGAGGAGGTCAAGCACGCCAGGGGGATCACCGACGACACCGAGCTGACCGCCGAGGACTGGAAGGGGCTGACCGTCCGGTTCAAGCAGCACATCCACGACACCCTGGGTCGGCCGCTCCCCGAGGATCCCTGGGACCAGCTCGTGGGCGCCATCGAGGCCGTGTTCGCGTCGTGGAACATCCCGCGCGCCATGCGCTACCGCAAGGAGCACAACATCCCCGAGGACTGGGGCACCGCGGTCAACGTTCAGGCGATGGTCTTCGGCAACCTCGGTGACGACTGCGCCACCGGCGTGGCCTTCACCCGCGACCCGGGCGACGGCGAGAACATCTTCTACGGCGAGTTCCTGTGCAACGCCCAGGGCGAGGACGTGGTCGCCGGTATCCGCACCCCGCAGCTGATCAATCGCGCCAAGGGCGGTCACCCCGACGTGCCCACCCTGCAGGAGATCATGCCCAGCGCCTACCTGGAGCTGGACGAGATCCGTACCAAGCTCGAGGACCGCTACCGCGACATGCAGGACGTGGAGTTCACCGTCGAGCACGGCAAGCTGTGGATGCTGCAGACCCGCAACGGCAAGCGCACCATCTTCGCCGCCATCCGCATCGCCACCGACCTGGTCAACGAGGGCAAGCTCGAGCCAGCCCAGGCCCTGGGCAAGATCGAGGCATCCGAGCTGCCCAAGCTGTTCTCCCCGATCCTCAAGACCGAGGCCAAGGTCGAGGCCACGGCTGCCGGCCGGCTGCTCACCACGGGCAACAACGCCTCCCCCGGCGGCGCCTGCGGCCAGCTGGTCTTCGATCCGGACACGGCCGAGGCGTGGGTCGAGAAGGGCCACAAGGTCATCCTCACCCGCATCGAGACCAGCCCCGAGGACATCGGCGGCATGGCCGTGGCCGAGGGGATCCTCACGGCCCGCGGCGGCATGACCAGCCATGCGGCGGTGGTCGCTCGCGGCATGGGAGTGCCCTGCGTGTCCGGCGCCGGCGAGCTGCGCATCGACTACGACGCACGCACCATGACCGTGGGCGGTCGCGTGCTCGACGAGGGGGCTTTCATCGCCATCGACGGCTTCGACGGCGAGGTCTACCTCGACGAGGTCGACGTCCAGCCCTCGGAGATCGTCCAGGTCTTCAACGGCAAGCTCGACGCTGCCGAGTCCGACCTGTACCAGCGGTACCAGACCGTCATGGGCTGGGCCGACGAGTTCCGCACGATGGGGGTCCGCACCAACGCCGACTCCCCCAACGACTCCACCGTGGCGCGCAACTTCGGCGCCGAGGGCATCGGCCTGTGCCGCACCGAGCACATGTTCTTCGGCCCCGAGCCCGAGCGCATCGTGTCCGTCCGCGAGATGATCCTCGCCGACGACGTGGCCGGCCGTCAGGCCGCCCTGGCCGAGCTGCTGCAGTACCAGCGCGCCGACTTCCTGGGCATCCTCGAGGCCATGCAGGGCCTGCCCGTGACCATCCGCCTGCTCGATCCGCCGTTGCACGAGTTCCTGCCCCACGAGACGGACAACCAGCAGGAGATGGCCGACGAGATGGGCGTCAGCGCCGACGTCATCCGCGGCAAGGTCGACGCCCTGCACGAGTTCAACCCCATGCTCGGCCACCGCGGCTGCCGTCTCGGCATCACCTACCCGGAGATCACCGAGATGCAGGCCCGGGCCATCCTCGAGGCCGCCTGCGAGCTGACGCGCAAGGGCGTCGACGTCAAGCCCGAGATCATGGTCCCGCTGATCGGCACCAAGGCCGAGATGGTGCACCAGAAGCGCATCGTCGTGGAGACCGCCACCAAGGTCTTCGCCGAGCAGCAGCTCGAGGTGGACTACCTCGTCGGCACCATGATCGAGATCCCGCGCGCCTGCCTGACCGCGGACAAGGTCGCCGAGGAGGCCCAGTTCTTCTCCTTCGGCACCAACGACCTGACCCAGATGGCGTTCGGCTACAGCCGCGACGACGCCGGCAAGTTCCTGCGCGTCTACACCGAGAACGACCCGGAGAAGTGGCCCCGCCTGATGACCGAGCAGATCCTGCCCACCGACCCCTTCGAGGTCCTCGACTTCGACGGCGTCGGCGAGCTGGTCAAGATGGCCGTGCAGAAGGGGCGTGCCACCAAGCCCGATCTGAAGATCGGCGTCTGCGGTGAGCAAGGTGGCGAGCCCATGTCCGTGGACTTCTTCCACAAGGCAGGCCTCAACTACGTCAGCTGCTCTCCCTACCGCGTCCCCGTCGCTCGCCTCGCCGCGGCCCAGTCGGCGCTGGCCGACAAGTAGGCTTCACCACATTCGGCCGATCCGGGCCGATCGAGTCCTCCTACGTGTCCCCCGTCATGGGATGTGCGGGCGGAACTCACGTGGGGGGAAGCACGCAACGACGCCACGAGGCGACGAAGCAACGTTCTGAAAACAGGGGTTCTTTCCGGCGTCGCGACATTGCCTCGTCGCGACGTTGCGTGACTCTTTTTTCTTCTCTTCTGGATCTTGGCGGCCTGGCGTGATTCTCCCAACCGAGGTGCCGGTGACCATCCTGGTCATCCACGGGTTTCCACGCTGCTCGGAGGGCTCCGCCCCTACTCGTCCTCGACGATCCACCGATCCGCTGCCTCGTGCCCGGGAAGGGCGCGGGCGGCGAGGTACAGCATGCGGGTCTCGCGGTAGATGCGGTGGTCGGACGCGGCGTTGAGGGTGACGTCTTCGGTGGAGGGGTCCTGGACGCCCATGACGAGGACGTCGTGGCGCAGCTTCATGGTCTGGAGCAGGTCGCAGTAGCGCTCGGGGATGTCGTCGAGCACCTCGGAGACGGGCCCGACGAACATCTTCTGGCCGGGATCGCTGACGACGATGTCCAGGGCGGTGCCGGTGCCGGGCATGGCCACGGTGTGGCCGAGCACGCTGAGGCCGAGACGGGCGGTCTGGACGACCTCGTCGGCGCCGGAGATCCGGGCGTGCTGCACGTTCTCGGGGTCGAGGATCTCGGCGACCACCTGCAGCGGGATCTGGCGCTTGAAGCCCTCGGCGTGTTTCTTGTCCTTGTAGGTGCGGATGGTTAACTGGTTCAGCAGGGTCACGGGGGCGGCTTCGCTTAGGTCGCGGCCGCGGCCGCGGCCCATGACCACGGCGGCGCGGGCGTAGGCGAGGCGCACCTTGTCCAGCTCGCTCTCCTTGGTGGGATCGCCGGGCACCCAGGTGAACCGATCGGGGATCTCCTGGACCGGCTCGGTGGGCGAGAACACCACCATGGGCTGGTCATCGCTGGGGAACTCCGCTGCGAGCGCCTCCAGCAGCGGCAGCGCGTTGGACTCGTATCCGAGGACCACGATGTGTCCGGTGCGGGTGGACATGCGTAGTTGCTCCTTGCGGATGGTCATCAGGTTGCTCAGCAGGGTGTGCCCGACGATGCCGGCGAAGGTCGCGAGGCAGAACATGCCCACGAGCATCAGCACACCCCCCACCACGCGGCCCATGCCCGTGGCCGGGGTGATGTCGCCGTAGCCCACCGTGGTGATCGTCACCAGGGCCCACCACATGGCGTCGCCGATGCCGTGGATCTGCGTTCCTTCGGCCCCCACCTCGGCGAAGTACATGGTCAGCCCGCCCACCACCACCGAGCCGCAGAAGAACACGATGCCCATCACGTACAGCAGCGAGTTGTCCCGCACGGCGGCGGTCCCTGCCCGCAGCGGATCGGCGTAGCGGAACAGCTTGATGGTGCGCAGCAGGCGCAGCAGGCGCACCGCCCGCAGGGCGCGCAGCCCCGAGAAGAGGCTCAGCACGGTGATCAGGTCGATGATCACCATGGGCTGGAGCATGAAGACGACGCGGGCGCGGATCTCGAAGAACACGCGCTCGCTCAGCGACAGGGGGAGCAGACCCAGGACCCGCGGGCGGACCGAGGCGACGCGCAGGATCAGCTCCAGGGCGAACAGGCTGAGGATGATCTTGTCCGCCACGTCGAGCACGCTGCGGAATCGTCCGCCGACGGCGGGGATGCTCTCCAGGACCAGGATCAGGATCGACACGGCGATGAGCGCGAACACCACCGTCTCGACGACGCGGTAGACCTTCGTCTCCGGCCGGTGGAACGCCTGTCGCAGGCCTCGATAGATGCGGTTCAAGGGGACTCCCGTGCCGTCGCCGTGTCCGAGTGTAGCACTCCCCGCCTGCCCCCCCGGTTTGTCGTGTCCTCCGCGGGCCCGGTTCGTGTATAACCCCCGCCATGACTACAGAGACGAAAAAGGGACACCCCAAGGGGCTCTACCCCCTGTTCTTCACCGAGATGTGGGAGCGCCTGGCGTTCTACACCATGCTCGGCATCCTGCTTCTGTACGCCACGGACCTCGAGCGCGGCGGCCTGGGATTACCCGCGGCCGAGGGCAACGAGATCTACGGGCTGTACCTGGCGTTCGTGTACTTCACGCCATTCCTCGGCGGCATGATCGCCGACCGTTTCCTGGGCTACCGCCGCGCCGTGTTCATCGGCGGGATCATGATGGCGGCGGGACTGTTCTCGATGAGCATCCGCGGATTCACGCCGTTCGTGGGCGGGATCGTGTTGCTGATCCTCGGGAACGGGTTCTTCAAGCCCAACATCTCGGTGATGGTGGGCAACCTGTACGAGCCTGGTGATCCCAAGCGCGACGCGGGGTTCAACATCTTCTACATGGGTATCAACATCGGGGCGCTCGTCGCCACGTTGCTGGCCGCGTCCGTGCGCAACGAGCTGGGCTGGCTGTGGACCTTCCGCGTCGCCGGGTTCGGCCTGATCATCGCACTGGCCATCCTGGTGGTGTTCTGGAAGACGCTGGCCAAGGCCGACCGTCCGCCCGAGCGCAACCCCGACGACACGTCCCTGGGCTCGATCTTCTTGAAGATCATGCTGCCCGCGTTCACCGTGGGGCTGATCGCCTTCTTCCTGGCCAAGCAGTATCCGGTGATCACGTTCGGCATGCGCGCGGCCGTGTTCGGCTTCATCGCCGGGATGTTGCCGGTCATCGTGTTCTTCGTGCGCCTCGGCCTCACCGCCAAGCCCGCCGAGCGCCCGGGCCTGCTGGCCCTGCTGCCGGTGTACGTGGCCGGCGGCACCTTCTTCATGATCCTCCACCTCAACGGCAGCGCCATGACCCAGTGGGCCCGTGACAACACGGACCGCGAGGTGACGTACGTGCCGGTGAAGTTCAAGCAGCAGGCCCTGCCGCGCTACTACCTCAACGCTGGCGAGGACGTGAAGCGGCCCCACCCGGAGTCCCTGGTGGTGGTCGAATCCGAGTCGGTGGCGCGCATGTACGGTCAGCAGCGCATGGACGAGGCCGCGGTGGCCCAGGTGGCCGCACTGGACGGCGTGGAAGTGGTCGAGGTGGGGGAGGGGACCGCCGAGGAGGTCAAGGCGCGCGCGTCCGCGGTGTACGCCGACGGGGTCGTGGAGATCCGCGAGACCGACGACGGCCACGGGCACAAGACGCTGACCGTGCAGATCCCGGACACGGCCAAGCCGCTGCGCGAGGTCGCGTTCATGCGCGACACCAGCGGCGCGGCCGTCGCCGGCTACGTGCTCGACCAGCCCACGTACAGCGCCATCTACGACGGGTACGAGGAGCGCTTCGGGCACGCGCCAGCGACCCTGGCCGCGGGCGAGTACGCGCGCGTGGTCAACCCCGAGGTCTACCAGGCGTTCAACCCCCTGTTCGTCATCATCTTCACGCCGCTGGTGGTGGCCTTCTTCGGCTTCCTCGTGGCGCGCAAGCGCGGCATCACCACCGCCCGCAAGATCTTCCTGGGCCTGGTGATGACGACGATCTCGCTGCTGATCATGGCGCTGGCCGGCTTCCTGTCGGACAACGGCAACATCAAGGTCGCGGGGCTGTGGCTCGCGGGGTTCTACGCGGTGGTGACCATCGGTGAGCTCTGCCTGTCCCCCATGGGACTGTCCCTGGTGACCAAGCTGTCGCCCAAGCGGCTGGTGGGGCTGACCATGGGCGGGTGGTTCCTGGCCACGGCGTTCGGCAACAACTTCTCGGGCTTCTTCGGCGGCATCCAGGGCAAGATGGAGCCCGCGCCGTTCTTCCTGCTGCTGGCCGGGCTCGCCGCGCTGGCGGCGCTGTTCGTGTTCGTGCTGTTGCCCAAGCTCGAGGCGGCCATCAAACAATACGGCGCCTGATCGGCGTCCCCCTTTCGACCCACCCGCGCGGAGTGTGACGAGGGCAACAACGACGTGCTGATCCACGACGCGACCTGCCCCTGAGGCGCGTGGGATCCGCGACGAGTGAGGTGACCATGCGATTCGAGATCCTGATCCCGGCGGTCCTGGCCGCCCTGCTCGCCCTGCCGGGCTGCCCGGGGGACGACGACGACACCGCCGGGGACGACGACACCACGGCGGGTGACGACGACGTCGCCGACGACGACAGCGCCGGCGACGACGACGACACCACCCCCGCGGGGCCGTGGGACACGGGCTGGCCCATCGAGACCACCCTGGACGGCCAGGCCATGATCGAAGGCAGCTTCGACGGCACCGGCCCCATCTGGTGGGCCCTGGACACGGGCGCCGCCCGCACCTACGTGGACTCGGCCATCACCGGCACCACCAACAACGTCAGCGGCGACGTTGTGGTGGGGCCGCTGGAGTTCCCCGACCACCAGGTGGGCAGCGTCGACCTTGCCGAGGCCGAGGCCTTCATCGGCTGGGATCTCGGCGGGCTGGCCGGCCAGGACCTGTTCTCCGACCGCTTCACCGCCCTGGACTACGCCGGGCTGCAGGCGCACTTCCTCGACGAGGTGCCGGCCGAGCCGCCTCCGGGATCGAGCCTCGCCGTGCCCGAAGAGACCCCGTACGAGCTACCGTCGTCGATCCCGGTGGCCACCTTCACCCTGGCCGGCGCGGACGGCTCGAGCGTGGACGTCGCCCTGATCGCCGACACCGGCTCCGGCGTGACCCTGATCACCGAGGAGATCTTCGAGCAGCTCGACGACGGCACCCTGCCCCAGCTCGAGGGGTACGTCTGGGCCACCAACTACGGCACCGACGACGGCTTCCTCACCCGCATCCCCACCGTCGGCGTGACCGGCGGCGAGCTCGGCGCCGACGGCACCTGGGCCGTGGTCATCCCTGCGGACAACCACCTCTTCCCCCTGCTGCGCGCCGCAGGCATCGACGCCGTGGGGTTCATCGGCTTCCCGTTCTACCGGGAGTTCGTCGTGGGCGTGGACGGCTTCGAGGACCGCTACCTCTGGTGGCCCCAGGACGACCTGTCCCACATCGACCCCCACGAGTGGCAGCGCGTCGGCGTGGAGCCCTCGTGGCGCGAGGGCCAGTTCTTCGTCGAGATGCTCTACAGCCCCTCGGACGCCGAGGACCAGGGCCTGGAGGTGGGCGATCGTATCGTGCGCGTGGACGGCGACGACCTCGCCGGCGGCACCCTCGACGACCTCAAGGGCCGCCTCCGCGGCGCGCCCGGCACTGCGGTGGAGCTGGTGATCGAGCGCGAGGGCGTGGAGCAGCCCTTCACCGTCGAGATCCAGGACCTGTTGCCCGCGCTGGAGACCCCATGATCCCCCGCACCCCGGTGCCGTGGTTCGCCCTGCTCGCCGTGCTCGCCCTGGTCGGCTGCCCTGCGAACGACGACGACGACACCTTGGCGGACGACGATGACGCCACCGCGGACGACGACGACGCCACCGCGGACGACGACGACGCCACCGCGGACGACGACGACGACAGCGCCGGCGACGACGACGACAGCTCCGCCAGCACCTGGGACTGCTACGCCAACCCCCTCGACACCGCCCAGGGCGCCGACGGCTCCGCCCTGATCTGGGGCGTCCTCGACGGCCACGAGACCTGGTTCGTCGTCGACACCGCCGCCCAGGTCATCTTCGCCGACCTCGAGATCAGCGACGACTTCACCGGCTACTTCGACGCGGACGTCGATCTCGGCCCCTTCCAGCTCGAGTCCTGGTCCGTCAAGGGCCGCGATCTGTCCCCCAACGAGGCCTTCATCGGCCGCGACATCGGCGCGCTCATGGGCCAGGACATCCTCTCGCGCGCCTACACCGTCTACGATCCAGCGGCACCCCAGGTGTACCTCTGCGACGCGGTCCCCGAGGAGCAGCCCCCCGGCACGACTGGCGAGCCCCTGCAGCAGCCGTACTCCCTGGAGAACCAGTTCGCCATCGTCGACGTATCCATCGGCGCTGCCGGCACGGTCCCGCTGATGATGGACACCGGCATGGCCGTGACCTACCTCACCGAGGCCATCTTCGACCCGGTGGACGACGGCGCCGCGCGCCTCTACGGCTGGGTCTTCTCCACCAGCTACGGCTCCGACGACGCCTTCGTCAGCCGCATCCCCTCCTTCGAGTTCGGCGGCGAGCTCATCCCCGACCTCGACGTCGTCGTCATCCCCACCGACCACCACCTGTCCGGCATCCTCCCCGCGTCCGGCGTCGTGGTGGACGGGTTCCTCGGCAACTCCGTGCTGGACCGCTACCACACGGGCATCAACGGCCTCGACGAGGTGCTGGACCTGTGGCCGGTGGACGCGCCCTGGAACGCCGAGGGCCGCTGGACGAGGGTGGGTGTGGAGCCTGCGTGGCGGGACGGGCAGCACGTGGTGGAGTACGTGCTGTGGCCGTCGGACGCGAATGACCAGGGGATCGAGGTGGGGGACGTGATCCTGAGCATCGACGGCGTGGACTGCGCGACCATGGAGCTGTGGGACGTGCACCTGGCGCTGCGCGGTGGGGTAGGGGACGTGCGGAGTCTCCAGATGGAGGGGGCGGAGGGGGTGTACGTGGTGGAGGTGGGGGTGGAGGAGTTGTTGCCCTGACCCGGCACCGTTCCTCGTTCCCACGGTCCCCC
>CAZLEO010000299.1:0-9873 GCA_964558555.1 uncultured Rickettsiales bacterium
GGCAGGGGGAAACGTAAGGATATCGTGGAGTTCTGGCTTAAGCAGACACACATGGCCTGAATGGCGTTGAGCAGCAGGTTCATGATCACCTGGTTGATCAGCGCGGGGAAGCACTCCACCACCGGCAGGTCGTCCAGCTCGCGGACCACCTCCACCTCGCTGTGGTCCAGCTTCGGCTCGAGGATCTGCAAGGTGGTCTCGATGTTGTGGCGCAGGTCCACGTACTCGGGATCGCGCTGGCTGGGGCGGGAGAAGTCGCGCAGGCTCTGCACGATGCTCGCGGCGCGCTCCGCCGCGGAGTTGCACAGCCGGGCGGACTTGGCCGTCGAGGGTTCGAGGCGGTCCTCGAGCTGTCCCAGCGCGTCCGCGACCCGCTGGGACGAGGACACCACCACCCCCAGCGGGGTGTTGAGCTCGTGGGCCACGCTGGCCGCGAGGAGGCCCACCGACGCCATCTTCTCGGACTGGTACAGCTGGATACGGGCCTGCTCCAGCTCGGCGGTGCGGTCCTGGACCCGCTGCTCCAGCTCCTCGTTCATCAACTGGATCGTCTCGAAGGCCAGCGAGTGGCTCAGCGCCAGGGCCAGGGCCGCGGCCACGTTGGCCAGGGCGGTGACGTCGTCGGCGGCGAACAGGCGCTTCCCCCGCGGCGCCGAGCAGGCCATGACGCCGATCACCTGCTCGGCGACGATCAGCGGCAGCACCAGATCGAGCCCGCCCCGGCGCATCCACGCGTGGAGCTGGTCCGTGGAGTGCTCGTCGCGCAGCACGGGCTCCCGCAGGTCGCGGATCTCCCGCCACAGGCCCTCGCCCTCCGGCACCTCCGTGTCACCGTGAGACCACGTCCCCTCGCGCTCCTGGTCGGGCGCCAGGGCCACGACCATGCGCGGCAGCTCCATGGAGCCGCTCACCTGGTCCAGCACGATGCGCGACGCGGCCACCGGATCGCGGGTCTCCGACAGCTCGTTGGGCAGCCGCCCCAGGAGTTGCCTGTAGTGGTACCGATTGCGGAAGAACACCCGGTCGAGGCCGCCGGTGATCGCCTGCTGGGCGGGCTGGAGCAGGAACGTGAAGATCACGGCGGTGAGGAACACCCCCATGAACGAGCTGCTGTAGACGCCGGAGGCGCCCGCCAGCCCGCCCGCGAAGAGGGCGATGACCAGGTGATAGACGAACAGGAACACCGTCACCACCACCGCGCCGACGATGGTGCGGCGGATCACCACCTCGATGTTCATCAGCCCGTAGCGCAGCACGGCCACGCCGATCCCGACGGGGATGGTGACCGCCGAGAGGGTCACCAGGGTGTCCGTGGGATCGGCCCCTGGCGTGGGGAAGAGCACCGTCGGGGCGCGCGCGATCACGAACACCACCAGCGGCACCGTCAGCCCCCACGCGGACCAGCGCACCTGCAGGCGCTGGACCTGGCCCCGCGCCCGGACGAACGCCCGGATCATCAGCACCACGGCCACGGCCGATCCCAGCAGCAGCCAGTAGACCAGGAGCTGGTAGCCCACCCCGGCCAGGTCGAGGGCGAGGAAGAGGGCGGCCAGGACCCAGGCCGCCGGGGCAAAGACGCGTTGCACCGCACCGCGGAACTGGGGGGTGGGGAAGGACGCGGCCAGGGCCGGCAGGGACGCGGCGATGAGGGCCACCCCCACCATGTTGATCCCGTACATCGCCCAGGCCACCTGCGGGTCCACGCACAGCGCGGACGAGGTGTTGATGATGGTGACCCAGATGGCCACGACGATCCCGTGGCAGAACAGGAACAGCGTCCGGGCGGTGGGCAGGTCCGGCCGGCGCAGGTACACGAAGGTCCCGATGGCGATCAGCGCGAGGGCCATCACCGGGAACGGCAGCAGCTCGACCCATTCGTGCGCGAGCAGCGACCGCTCGACCGGCATGCGGGTCGTCCGCCGCGCGCCGTCCGGGGTCAGGATCTCCACGTCCACCGCCGTGACCCCGTCCAGGGCGTGGGACAGGGCGCGCTGATCCTCGAACCAGCGGTCGAACGACGCGCGATCCGCCAGGTACGCCGGCTCCCGCACCAGGCTCTCGGTGCGCAGCGGCACTTCGCCGATGGCGATCAGGCAGGCGCGGGTGGGTCGGTCCCCCTCCCCTCCATGGTCGGGCCCCAGGGTCAGGACCCACGGGCAGCCGTCTGCGCTGCGTTCCGGCTGGATCGGGAACACCGGTGCGCGGACGAGGACCACGCCGACGGCGGCGGCGAGGACAACGCTCGCCAGCGTCGCCGCGGCGGTCAGCGCCAGGGCGAGGGGCCGCCCCGGGACGCGATCTTGCATGCGATCAGGTGATCGTGGGCTCGGGTTCCGGGCTGATCACCGGCGGATCGTCGTCGTCGGGGTCTCCCGGGAAGAGGGTGGCCGCCTCCGTCGGCGTCAGATCGACGCCGTGATCGCCGGCCAGGGCCACGAGCCGCTCGGCCTTGGCGGCCTGGGGGGCGCCGCTGTCGGCGATGGCCATGACACCGTGCCACAGGCCGGGGTTGGCGGCGGCCTTCTTGACCAGCACGTACTTGGGATCGAGCACCACCTGCTGGATGTCGGTCGACAGCGCCTCCAGGGTGTCCTTGCCCACCCACTTGAGGTCACGATCTTCGGACCAGGCCTTCTCGCCGGCCTCGGCCTTGAGCAACAGCGGCAGCGCGCGCCGGAACGCCTCGTGGTTGTCCTGGCAGTGCCGGATCAGCTTCTTCCTGGATGACATGTTCCCTCCACAATCGGTGCGTTGGTTCGCTACATTATCACGTCGTGTCGGCTCTGCGGCTCCCCACACGCTCACACCAGCCGTCCGTCCCGAGGATGGGGTGACCGCGCCCCGCCACCACGGCGCGGCAGTGGCCGCAGACCTCCACGTGCTCACACTCCCGACAGACGTCGAAGTCCCGCCGCCCCATCGCCCGGTAGGTGGGGTGCACGCGCAGGCGCTGCAGCAGGTTCGGGCCCGCCGGCACGAGGTGGTGCTGGCTCGGGTGGCAAGGCGTGACCCAGCCGTCCGCCTGGACACAGAACCGGCCGCGGCCGGCGCCGCACTCGTACAGCCGCTCGCGGGGCACGCCGTGGGCGATCAGGAGCGGATTGAGCAGGGGGTAGTCGGCTACGGCGACCGGACGGCCGGCGAGGATGCTCGCGGCGATCTGCGCCGCGGCCTCGCGCAGCTGGCCCGGGTCGGCCGGGTGCCCCACCGCTCCGGGCGGCACCTCCGCGCCGGGGCGGACGAACAGGGGGAACAGCGCGAGCCCCACCTCGGTGCCCAGCCTCGCGCCCAGATCGTCGTGCCAGCGACCCATGCCGTACTCCACCAGCTCGGCGGTGAGGACGCTCGCCGGGCGAGCCGCGATCCCCCGCGCGGAACACCCCGCGATCGCCGCTGCGGCGCCCTCGGCCGCGCCCGGGCCGCGCGCGCGTTCGTGGGCCCCGGGCGGGCCGTCGAGGCTCACCAGCAGGGACAGGTCCAGATCCAGATCCGCCAGCCGGTCCAGCGCCGCCTCGTCCAGGCCCAGGCCGTGGGTGTTGATCACGGCCTTGCGGAACCGGCGCTCGGCGGCGCGCCCGAGGATCGTCCAGATCCCCGGATGGATGAAGGGCTCTCCGCCCGTGAGGTGGAGCACGGTCCGGCCCGGGGGGAGCTGTTCCACCACATCCAGGACCGCGCCCGTGCTCAGCTCCAGCTGGGCGTCCGGCTGGGCGCGCACGAAGCAGGTGGGGCAGCGCAGGTCGCAGCGCCGGGTGATCTCGATGTCGGCCTGCAGCAACGTCACGGCGCGTCCGCGAACACCGCCCGCGAGAGCAGCCGGACCGCCGTGTCTCGCAGGGCGACGATCCGCTCGTCCACGTGTCGCGCCAGCCGGGGGCTGTCCAGATCCGACAGCGGCTCGGTGCAGGACCGGTACGCAGCGGTGATGAGCTCGAGGATCGCGTCGAGATCGCCGTCGGCGACCGACGCGCGCAGCGCCGGCTGCACGTCGTGCCCCGTGTGTTCACCCGCGCGCAGTCCCAGGCGCGCGAGGACGGGGCTGCCCAGGCCGCAGTCGAGGTCGTGGGCCGCCGCGAGCAGGTCGTTGCTCAGCTGCAGCCCCAGCCCCAGCCGCTGGACGGTCTCGAGCATGGCCGGAGCCTGCTTGGCGCACCCGGCCCGCACGAGCAGCGCAGTCAGCGGCGCGGCCATGGGCAGGAACTTGCGCCCCTGCAGGGCGATGTCCGCGGCCGACCACCGGGCCGCCGGATCACACCGCAGCTGGGCGTCCACGGTCGCGGCGTCGGTGAACCGCAGCGCCTGGTCCTCCCACACGCCCAGGAACGCCGCGGGATCGTCGCAGACCTCGACCTGCAACCGGATCGCCCGGCACAGGAAGGCCTGGGCCAGGTAGGTCCACAGGGGGTTGGCGTCCACCTCGTCCACCAGGTCGTCCTGGCAGCGCACGGCCACGTAGTTGCACAGCATGGACTCGCCGGCCGCGGCCACGCCCGCGTCACCCGCCGGGTCGTCGAACAGGGACTCCGCGGTCCAGGCCAGCAGGTGGAACGCCGGCGTACCCGTGGGGCCGAGGAAGAGGCTCTCGGGCGAGGCGGCGCGCCGGGCGAGGCCCTGCTCCACCTCCAGCCACAGCTCGGCCAGCGACGGGGGGAGCGACGCACAGTAACGTTGTAGATCGTCGAGGCCGCGGGAGAGGAGGCGAACGGCCAGGTCGGCGTCGTCGCCGTCGGGCAGGCCCGTCCGCCAGGTGTTCAACGGAGACGCACGGCCCACGATTCCCCCTCCTCCCTCGAGGCTCAACCCTCGTCCTCGACGAGCGCCTCCTCGGCCATCAGATCCGCCTCGAGGGTGATGTCGTCCGTGTCGTCCCACGAGGGCCGAGGCGGCACGAAGGACCGCGCCAGCCCCTCCACCGAGGGGCTGTGCAGGCTCTGCACATCGGCGGGCAGGGCGCGACAGAACGCCTCCACCACGGCGGGATCGAACTGCTGCCCGGCGCACGCTCGTAGCTCGCTGACCGCGTCCTCCACGGGCATGGCCTTGCGGTACGCGCGGTCCGAGGTCATGGCGTCGAACGCGTCGGCCAGCGCGATGATGCGGCCGCCCAGGGGGATCTCGTCGCCCACCTTGCCGTCGGGGTAGCCCGATCCGTCGAGGCTCTCGTGGTGGGAGGCCAGCAGCGGGATGATGGGCTCGAGGAAGCCCCCCTCCTCGAGCAACCGCGCGCCCATGGTGACGTGGGTCTGGACGCTGCCCCACTCCTCCTCGGTCAGGGCCCCCTCCTTGTCCAGGTAGCGGTTGTCCACGCCGATCTTGCCGATGTCGTGCAGCTGGGCGGCGAGGATGACGTTGTCCCGGTCGCGGCTGCGCAGGCCCATGGCGTGCGCGATCACCTCGGAGTAGCGCGTCACGCGGGTGGAGTGTCCCGACGTGTAGGGGTGGCTGGCCTCGAGGGCGAGCACCAGCAGCCGGATGGCGCCCTGGAACCGGGTCCGCGCCTCCAGCGTGCGCTCCCGGTAGTCGATGGCGCGGGTCAGCAGGGCCACCACGTGGTGGTTGTCCCACGGCTTGCGGATGTAGTACCAGACCTGGCCCTGGTTGATGGCCTGCACCACCGTGTCGAGGTCCGTGTACCCGGTCAGCAGGATGCGGATGGTGTCGGGGGAGTGCTCGAGCGCCCACGACAGCAGGTCCACGCCGCTCTCGCCGGGCATGCGCTGGTCCGAGACCACCACGGCGATGTTCTCGCTCTCCAGCACGGTGCGCCCCTCGGCGGCCGATCCGGCGGTGAACACCTCCCAGTGGTCGCCGAGGACCACCTCCAGTGCGTCGAGGACCATGGGATCGTCGTCGACGACGAGGACGCGCGCTCTTTCCTTGGTCGAGGGCATGGCGGCGATCCTAGCACCGGGCGGTGGTCCCGCGGCGCACACACTCCTACCCCGACGGATCGCTCGGCGGTCGAGCGCCCGGGACGGCGAGACGGCGTGGAACCTGGACTACAGCCCCTTCAGCTCCGCGATGGCCGCTTCGGCGTACTGGACCCATTGCATGGGATCCTGTTCGCGGTCCCGGTGGCAGAAGCCGTTGTCGAACATGCTTGCCACCACCTCGGAGACCTGCTCCGGGCTCTTGCACTTCTTCAACGCGGCTTCCAGGACCTTGGCAGCCCTGACCGAGAAGTTGATGAAGTCCACGGGGTTGTGGACCTCGTCGTCCAAGTACTTGGCGTCTAGCATCGCCTGGATGATGGTATGGCTCAACATGGGTGCCATGATAGCCACGTTTGGCGCGGGAGCCTAGCCCCCTTGTGCAGGTTGCGTCCCATGACGCCCGGAAGGGCCCTCAGGCGAGCACGAGGCGGGTGTAGGCGCCGACGAAGAACGTCAGGATGATGACGCCGAACAGCACCTCGAGGACGTTGAGCCAGCGGAAGTAGCGGTTGCGGCCGATATCCCACCCGATGTCCATGCTCAGCAGGCTCATCATGCTCAGGAAGAACGCCTGGCGGTAGGTCAGGTGCTTGACCTGTGTCTCGAACCCGTTGAACTCCACGTGCGCCTCCGGGCAGGCCCACTTGTAGAGGAAGCCGAAGGCGAACACGACGAAGATGCACGCGAACAGCAGGTTCTGCAGCTTGACGCCCCAGCCGAACATCAGCTCGAACAGGAACCACCGGCCGAAGCCCTGGATTCGCTCCACCACGCCGCCGTGCCACAGCGCGTGCATGGTCTCGTGGTGCTTGCCGTACCAGTAGGCCCAGTCCTCGTCGGGCGGGATGCCGCGCTCGGCGAACGCGTTGCCCAGCACGTTGAAGTCCTCGCACAGGCGCTCGTAGCACAGGTCCACGACATCGGGGGGCTCCTGGCCCGGCGGGGTGGAGGCGAGGGCCCGGTCGATGCGGGGATCCTGCTCGACGTTCTCCACGCGCCCCTGCGCGCACCGCTCGTAGAACAGCCGGTGCTTGCCTTTGCGCTCCTCGAACAGCTGGTCCTTGCTGATGTGGAAGCGGCTGATCTGGGCGCCGTACAACGACAGATCCGCGTCGCCGAGGAAGGTCGCGCCCCCCATGGTCACGCGGCCCGGGACGTTGGCGTCGTCGAGCATCACGCGGCGATGGAAGACCGCGTCGTTGAGGCCGAGCTCGTTGGCGAAGATGGTGGTGAAGTCCGCGTCCGTGTGGAATACCGCCCGCTCGAAGTGGGTCTCGCCGCGGAACTGGGCGTTGTAGAAGTCGGCGGTGCCCTCGCCGCCCGGCTCGCCGAAGACCACCCGCTGGAACTGGCAGAACTCCGCGAACATGACGTTGGCGAACGTCACGTCGCCGGGGATGGACGCGGTGAGGTCGTCGATGGACTCCACCCCGTACGCCGTCTTGGTGGTCAGGTCCTCGGTGGCGTCCTCGTCCCCCTGGTAGACCTTGTACAGCTTGTGCAGCTCGTCGAGGCGGCCGGCGAACTCGCGGTAGGTCACCTCGTCGGGCGAGAACCGGACGTGACCGTCGAACACCGAATCGGTGAAGTCGGACGTCCCGCCGATCTGCGCGCCGAAGAAGTCCATCCCGTGCGATACCAGCTCGCGCGCGCCGAGGCCGCCGTCGAGGCGCGCCCGGCTGAGGTTCATGCGGGCGCCGAAGCGGCCGCGGCTGAGCACGAGCTCCTCGGCGAAGTGGGAGTCCTCGAACGTGCCGCCCTGGCGCCAGTCCACCTTCTCGAACACGGCCGAGCCGTCGAAACGGGTCGAGTTGAACCAGGCGCGGCGTGTGGAGCACACCGTGGCCGAGAAGTCCGCGTCAGCGCCGTAGGCGCTGTGCCCGAAGTGGGCCGGGCCGTCGAACACGCTGCGGCGGAAGTTGGCGCCGCGGTGGAACGACGTGTAGCGGAAGTCCGCGGTCTGTCCCACGTTCACGGCGCTGAAGTCCGCCTCCGCCTCGAAGACCGAGAACACGAAGCTGGCGTTGCGGCCCTGGAACTGGATGCCCTCCATGTGGGCGTCGGCCAGCACCACGAGCTCCATGAGGAACACCTGGCCCAGCTTGGCCGGAGGGATGGACGACGACAGGTTGACCCGCCCCTTCCACTTCTTGCCCAGGTGGCATTCGTCCACGATGAAGCCCGTGATGCCCAGGGTCCCGGTGCGCTCGGCGCCGTAGCCCCGCAGCGAGCCGATCACCGAGCGGTTGATCACCAGATCCCACTCGGGCGGCAGCTGCGCCAGATCCAGCTCGGGGATGTAGACGTAGCGGAACTTCTTGGTGCTCTTGTCCGAGGCGTTCGCCTCCGCGATCAGCTCCTCCTGGGTCAACACCGACAGCTTGCGCGACTTGCCCTTCTTGGTGGTGTACCAGTGGACCTCTTCGCCCGCCTTGACCTGCTCGATGCGGGCGGTCAGCTCGGCGCGCATGGACTCCAGCAGCGCCTCCTTGCCGGGATCGAGGCTGAGCAGCCGGCAGAACATGTACGTGTAGTGCAGGTCGTTTTGGATGCCCTCCTGCCAGGCCTGGGCGGCCAGATCGGCCTCCCCCATGCGCTCGTGCAGCAGGGCGCGGAACGCGTCACGGATCTCGAAGTTGATGTACTTGTTGAGCTCCTCGTGTTTCAGCCCCGCCTCGAAGCACTTGCGGGCCAGCTCGGCGTTCCCGCGGGCCAGGTGCCACTCGCCGGCGCGATAGAGGATCGCGGGATCCTCCACCTCCTCCAGCTGCTCCTCGGCCATCACCATGGGGGGGCGCTCGTCCGCGGCCACGGCCTGGGCAGGCGCCGGAGGTTCGGCCGTTGCGGGGGTGTTCTCACCGCGGGCCCCCGGGCCGAGGGCCAGGCGGATGCCGACGAGCACGGCGAGGAACACCACGACGTTGACCGCTGCGCGAGTGCCGCGGCGGCCTCTGGGCGGGATTCGGGTCACGGGATACCTCGGTTGTGGATCAGTACGGGAGCGGATTGCGGACCAGCACGTATTCCTGGTCGGCGGAGAGATCGGTCGTCCCCGCCGGCGGGCTCCAGAACATGACGTTGTCCGCACCCAGACCGGCGCACTCGCTGGCGGCGACGTAGCCGTCCTCGTTGGCGTCGTTCTCGGGGCCGCACAGGGGCGTGTCGTCCAGCGGGTCCATGCCCACGCCGGTCTGCTCGGTGGTGTGGAACAGGCCCAGGTAGTGGCCGATCTCGTGGGCCGAGGCCAGGCCGGTGATCGTGGGATCACTGTCCAGGTCGATGGCCGAGATGGCGATGCCCGAGTGCGACGTACCCTGGACCACGGCCGGGCCGGGGGCCGAGCCCGCCTGACCCACGACCTCGAGGCCGCCGTAGTCGATGCCCTGGACCACGAACAGGTGGAGCCTGCGCTCCATGCCGGAGCCGCTCATGGCCAGCAGTCGGCCGAGCTCGGAGCCGGGGCCCGAGTCGCTACCGATGATCGTCAGCTCGTCCACGGACGTGGTCACGTCCTCGTAGGTGATGTCGTCGATGACGATGCCGCCGCCCGAGAGGATGGTGTCCATCTCGTTGACCGCGATCTGGAAGTTCTCGTGCTCCGGGGCGGTGGCGGCGTCCAGTCCGGGCACGCCCACGAAGTGGAACGTCAGGGCCAGCAGCCCGCCGGGACCGCTCATCCGGTGGATGGCGGTGAGCGTCGCGTCCACGGTGGCGTCGCCGCTGGTGGGCTCGAGCTGGTACGTGCCCTCGCGGATCGGCTCGTTGGGGCTGGTCGGGTGCTGGAACGTGTGCACGTCGTCGGTGGGGAAGCAGCGCACGTTGTAGTTGTAGGGATCCTCGTAGCTGTAGATGGTGACCAGGTCGGGATCCTGGACGCTGTACAGGGTGAGGAGGTGGTCACCGCCCCCTCCATCACCAGCGTCGTGGACGCCGCGTCGGC
>CAZLEO010000299.1:9883-11442 GCA_964558555.1 uncultured Rickettsiales bacterium
GTCCGACGCGTACTCGTCGTTCCAGGTGTAGATCGTGGCGCCGTCCGGATCGAGCACCGTCCACTGGATCAGGATCTCGTCGCCGCCGCCCTCCATCACCACCGTGCTGGACGAGGCCCCGGCCGGGACCACGAGGTCCACCATGACGCCGCCGTCGGAGGTGACCGTCTGGACCCCCATGTCGACGATGTCGAGGTCGTCCATGGGGATCTCACCGGAGACGTCGTCGTCGTCGTCGGCCCCCTCTTCGGGGCACCCGGGCAACAGGACGAAGCCCACGAGCAGGGCGATGGAGATCAGCGGCAGCTGCCACGCAGGGCACTCCTTCATTCCTGGATCCATCATCGGGTCAGCTCCTCCTCGATCGCGGTGAGCACGGCCGTGGAGGTCTCGCTGGCCTGGTGGCTCTTGAGCAGGGTGGTCGCCGCCTCGGCGTTCATCAGGCCCAGGGCGCGGACGGCCGCCTCGCGCAGGGTCGTGTCCTCGCTCTGCAGGAATCCGCCGACCACGTCGATCTTCTTGACCCCACCCGTGCGGGCCAGGGCCCGCAGCGCCTGACGCTGCATGGCCGAGTTCCCCTTGGGCGCCAGCACCTCCTCGAGGTAGGCCACCACCTCGGGAGTGGAGAAGTTGCCCAGCGCCGACACGGCGCGCGTCCGCGTGGACCGCGGCTGGCCGCTGTCCTGGGCGATATCCAGCAGGTGCGGGACCGCGTCGGCCCCCACCGCCTGCCACTCCTCGTCCGAGGCGGGCTGCTCGAAGCCGCCGAGCATGGCCTCCACGGTCCCGCGCAGGTCGGTGCTCTTGGTCTGGGCGGACGCGGGAAGCGCCAGGCCCACGATCAGCGTACAGGCGAGTATTCCTCTGAACATCGTCGTCTCCTCTTGGATCCCGGGACGCGCCCCCCGGGTTGATTTCCGAATGATCGACGCGCCCGCACGCGCTGTCAATCAAACGCGGGGGCCGCACGTGCGTGCGCGCAGCGAGTCAGATCCGCCGGAACCAGTTCTTGAACCGCACGCCCAGGTCCAGGCGACGCCGCAGCACGTCGGTCACGCAGGCCACGGCCGCGCGCATCCGCGCCACGTCCGCGTCCCCCACCCCCAGGCCGAACGCGGCCCGCCGGTAGATCTCGGCCGCGCTGGACAGCTCGGCCTTCTCCGCGCCCAGGCGCTCGCCCAGCTCTGCCATGGCCCGCCGCGCGGCCGTGGGGGCCGGCTCCCAGGGCTGGGCCCGGAACCCCGAATCCTCCAGCGCCACCTGGGCCCGCGACCACAGGTTGACGATCTGCTCCGACGGCGCCACCGACCACAGGGGATCCCGGTAGTGGTGCATCAGGATCGCCCGCCGCATCGGCCGGAACAGCACCGCCGCCACCGCCGCCAGCAGCAGCAGGAACAGCAGCAGCATCATCAGGTACAGCAGCGCCGACGCCGCGTCCCGCGCCATCTCCTCCATGCTCTTCTCGCCGTCGCCGCCACCCCCCCCGCCCCCCCCCCCCCCGACCCCGCCCCCGACCCACCCCGCCCCCCACCCCACCCCCACCCCCCCCCCCCCCC
>CAZLEO010000300.1:0-11430 GCA_964558555.1 uncultured Rickettsiales bacterium
CCGGTGTGGTGTTGTCGGTCGTCGCGGTCGAGGTGCTGGACGACATGCCCACCGTGGCGCGGGTGACCTGGTCCACCTCCGAAGCGGTGGCCTCCCAGGTCTGGTTCGGCGAGGGCGAGGATGTGGGCATGCTCACCCCCCTGGGGGAAGTCGCCACCGACCACAGCGCCCTGCTGCTGGGCCTGCCCCCCTCCGTCGACGCGAGCTTCCAGGTGGTGGCCGGGGACGTCGAAGGGGAGATGGAGACCTTCACCACCGGCGAGCTCGACGACGTGTTCCCCGGCTTCGTGCTCGACGGCGAACCCCAGGATCACTTCATGCTCACCCCCCTGTACGCCCCCGAGGGCGCCGACGGGCCCGTGATCCTCGACGGCAAGGGCCGCACGGTCTGGCAGCACTCGGACTCGCGTGGGCTGTACGTGACCCGCGCACGCCTGGCTCGCGACGGATCGGGGATCATCTACAACTCGTCCGACCTCAACGGCCACGACGACGAGACCCAGGAGCTGGTCTGGGTGACGTGGGAAGGGGAGGAGGTCCGTACCGAGGAGGTCTTCCTCATGGGCCACGACTTCGTGGAGAAGGCCGACGGCACCATCGTCACCGTGGCGTTCGAGCCGCGCGACGAGATCGTCGGTACCAAGCTCGTCGAGATCGCCCTGGACGGCACCCAGACCGACACGTGGAGCAGCTGGGACTGCTTCGATCCCGAGGTCCACACCCACGACGAGATGACCATGGGCTGGACCTTCGCCAACGCCATGGACTACGACGAGGCCGCGGACGTGTACACGCTGAGCTTCCGCAACTTCGGGTCCATCGTCTCCGTGGACGGCGCCACCGGCGCATGCGACTGGGTCTTCGGCGACGTGGCCGGCACCATGGACATCGAAGGCGACACCTTCGAGCACCAGCACCAGTTCGTGCGCACCGAGGACACCATGCTCGTGTTCGACAACGACGGCTACCCCGGCCAGTCCCGCGTCATCGAGTACGAGTTCGACCCTGCCGCCGGCACCGCCACCGAGGTGTGGAGCTATAACTTCGACTCGTGGAACGTGGTGCTCGGCGACGTCCACCGCTTCGACAACGGCGACACGCTGGCCGTGTGGGGCATGCACGGCAAGGCCGATCGCGTCACCCAGTCCGGCGACGTGGTCGCACACTTCGAGACCGACGCGACCGGGACGGTCATCGGGTTCACGGTGCTCGAGGACGACCTGTACGTGGACTAGGCCCGGTTTCTAGCGACGCCGCAGGAAGATCTGCAGCACGTACCAGAAAAGCAGCGCCACCGACGCGAACAGCTGCAGCGCAGCGCCCACGTAGCGGTGCTGCGGGTAGCTGCGCAGGATCTTGGACGTGTCGTAGAGAATCGAGCCGCCCGCCAGCGCGACCATGCCCACGGCGAACGCCATGCCCAGGTCGAACCCGAACAGGATGCCCGCGACGATCAGCAGCATCGCGACGATCCCACCCCACATGATGAAGGGCCGCAGGAACGAGAAGTCCTTTCGCGTGATGAACGCCACGCCGGTCAGGGCGGCAAAGCCCACCATCGTGACCGCCCCTGCAGCCTCGATGGTGCCGGGTGCGTAGTGCTCGGCCACGTACAGCAGCGGCACGAAGATGATGGCCTCGGCCACGACGAATCCGGCCAGGGCGCCGTACTGCGCGAGGAGCGAGTCCGAGCCGTGCGCCACCCGCGTGGCCGCCCAGCTCACCACCACGAAGCCGCCCAGCACGAACAGCCAGTTCACGCTGAGCATCGCCATGGCCATCACCTCGGCCAGGCCGGTGGCGAACAGGGCCACTTCGATGCCGACGAAGCCGAGGATGGCGGCGAACAGGTGCGCGTAGGTGCGCGCGATGAAGCGTCCGCGCGCGTCGACGCCCAGGGCGCCGATCGGGGTCATCGTGTTGGGATTGGGCAACGCCATGGGGCTCCCTCCGTGCAGGAGATCAACGTAGACACTGGGCACGGGACTGCAACCCGGCGTACAACACGAGGGGTCCAGTGGAGGTGTGAATCGATGGCTCGGCCCCACCCCGTCCGGGAGCTGATCGAGGACCTGGCTCGCCTCGGCGTCCGCGCCGGGGACACGGTGATGGTGCACGCCTCGCTCAAGGCCATCGGGCCCACTCAGCGGCGGGCCGCAGGGCTGATCGAGGCGCTGGACCGCGCGGTGGGCTCGACGGGAACCCTGATGATGGTACTGGGGGCGCACAGCGACTGGACCTGGATCAACGATCTCCCCGAGGAACAGCGGGCCGCGCGGCTGGAGGGGACCGAGCCTTTCGACGCCCTGACCACCGCCGCGGACCCCGACGTCGGCACGCTGGCCGAGATCTTCCGCCGCCACCCGGGCACCCGGGTCAACGACCACCCAGAGGGGCGCTTCGCCGCTCGCGGTCACGCGGCCGAGGAGCTGCTGCGTGATCCGCCCTGGGACGACTACTACGGGCCCGGTTCCCCGCTGGAGCGCCTCCTCGAACGGGACGGCAAGGTCCTCCGGATGGGCGCCGACCACGACTCCGTGACGCTGCTGCACCACGCCGAGTTCCTCGCAGATGTCCCCGACAAGCGTCGGGTGCGGCGTCATCGGCTGGTGCGGACGGCGGGTGGGGTCGAGGTGCGCGTCGTGGACAGCCTCGACGACAACAACGGCATCGCGGACTACCCGGCCGAGGACTACTTCGCCGCGATCCTCAAGGCATACCTGGCGACGGGGCGGGCGCGCACGGGCAGGGTAGGGGGGGCGGACAGCGAGCTGATCGAGGCCAGGGAGATCGTGCCGTTCGGGGTGGCGTGGATGAACGAGCACTTCGCCTGACGACATCCGTCCCCAGGGGATTCATTCGAGACGCCGCCCGGTCACCGCACGACGCGGAATCCCACTCGACTGCTGCGGTGCCCTGGCTCGGCCTCGCGGCGGTGAGCGACGCGCAGGCTGTCCGATCCGCTGTACCAGGAGCCTCCGCGCAGCACCCGGTCGGAGCCCTGGTCGGGCCCCACCGGATCGGTGACCGCGTCGGACGGGTGTTCGCCGTGGCGGTCCCAGCACCACTCCCAGACGTTGCCGGCGCTGTCGTGCAGCCCCCAGGCGTTGGCGGCGAGCTTCGCGACCTGCTGGGCGCCCTCACGCTCCGCGTGCGGTTCGGTCCAGTACGTGTCCTCGGCGTTGCGGTCGTACCACGCGTGCAGCTTGACCACGGCCTCGGCCGGGGAGTCCCCCCAGGAGTACCGTTCGGTGGTCCCGGCCCGCGCCGCGTACTCCCACTGAGCCTCGGTGGGCAGGCGGTAACCGGGGCTGTCGGGCACCCGCACGACGTCCCCTGCCTTCGCGTTGCACACGTCCCGGTCCATGCCCGCCTTGAACCCGCGCGGCAGCTCGTAGGCCTCGGCCAGGTCCTCGCGCTTCGACAGCCGGTTGCAGAACACCACGGCGTCGCACCAGGACACCTGCTCCACGGGCTGCTCCCGACCCTGGTAGCGGCTCGGGTTGTCCCCCACGACCTCGTCGTACAGGACCTGCGTGACCTCGGTGGCGCCGATCTCGAATCGCGCGGTCAGGCGAACCCGATGCCGGGCCTCGTCGGACTCCCGGCCCGCCTCGCTCGCAGGGCTACCCATCAGGAACTCACCCGCCGGCACCACGACCATGTCGTAGCTGTACGCATCGACCAACGCGCCCCGCCCGCTCCTGAACGCCTGCGCGGTGGGAATCGACAGCAGGGCCGCCACGACGATGATGGCCGCGAGGATGGTGCGCCTCATCCACTGCCTCCCTCGATGGGGTCGGGGCACTTCGAGCGGAACGAGCAGTCCACGCAGTGCTCGCCGATCCAGAACGCGTCGAACAGGGCCTCGTGGGTCAGCAGCTGTAGTGGGCCCGGGATCTCCATGATGCCTCCCGGGTACAGTACCACCTCGCCCGGGGGCTCAGCGGAGGACGGCGGTGATCTGCGCCTGCGTGAGCTCGCCTTGCAGCATCTCGATCAGGCCGCCGTCCGGGTCGAGGAAGTACAGTCCAGGCGCGACCATCATCGGGCGCAGGTCCAGATACGGCCGGGCGAGATCCTCCTGCGTGTCGTTGTGGATGCGCTCCACGGGGACCTCGCTGCCCTCTCCCAGCGCTGCGGTGAG
Source organism: uncultured Rickettsiales bacterium (assembly GCA_964558555.1). Taxonomy (GTDB): domain Bacteria; phylum Myxococcota_A; class UBA796; order UBA9615; family CAYRNR01; genus CAYRNR01. Next base: position 4,148 of record CAZLEO010000300.1, read on the forward strand.
CTCGCTCCAGGTGCCGTCGATGCGTTCGCGGGTGCAGTCGCAGCACTGCTCCTGATCGAGGAAGACGATCTTTGCCACCGGCTTGTCGGCTGTGGCGGGCGCGTCCGTCGTGGTCGGTGGGTTGCCGCACGCGCTCAGCATCCATCCCAGGCTGGACAGGACCACGAGCAACACGGCGACCCCTCGGACTCGACACGCGAGATTCCTCACTTCGCCGCCCCCTTCAGCAGGGCCGCGATCTTGGCGGCCTTGAGCACCGAGCCGCTGCTTCGGACCTCGCCGTCCACGACCAGGGCCGGGGTGAACATCACGCCGTAGCTGGCGATGTCGGCGATGGCCTCGACTTTCTCGAGGTTCGCGTCCACGCCGGCCTGATCGATGGCCTTGCGCGCCTCGTCGTACAGCTTGTTGCACTTGGCGCATCCAGGTCCGAGTACCTTGATCTCCATGGTCTCCTCCGTCACTTCACGATGGCCTCGTAGGCGAAGAACACGCCCACGAGGAGGATCACGACCCCCGCCACCCGACGCAGGATGTCGGTGGCGCGGGTCGTACGTTTCGACTCCAGGATCTTCTGGGCCAGCCCCACAGAGGTGCCGGCGATCAGGATCAGCACGCTGTGGCCCAGCGCGTAGGTGGCCAGCAGCAGCCCGCCGTAGGGGATGGACGCACCCGAGCCGGCCAGGTAGGTCAGCAGGACCACCAGGATCGGCGCGGCGCACGGCGCCGAGACCACCCCGAACAGCAGACCCAGCAGCAGCGATCCGAGGGGACCGCGGACCTTCGGCTGGACCTGGATCGGCATGGGGATGGTGAACTTCAGCACCCCCATCAGGTGCAGGCCCATCACCGCGCAGACCCCGACGACGGCCCAGTTCCACACCCCCGCCACGTCCCCGTACAGGGTGCCCGCCAGGGCGGCGAACATGCCCAGGACGGTGAAGCTGATGACCAGCCCGGCCACGAACAGCAGCGAGTACATGAACGCACGGAGCAGCCCGGTCTGCTGCTCGTCCCGCCCGGCCACGAAGCTCATCATCAGCGGGATCATCGCCAGGACGCAGGGACTCGACGCGGTGAGCACCCCGCCGACGAACACCGCCACCAGCGCCAGCCAGGGGTTGGTCTGGATGTACGTGCCCGCGTTGTCGACCAGTTCGAACATCAGCTACCCCGGGAGCACGGCTCCGTAGATCAGCCCGGCCGTGGTGGACAGCGCGATGACCAGGGCGATGAATGCTGCGGTCTTGCGCGTGCCCAGCACGGATCGGATCACCAGCATGTTCGGCAGTGAAAGGGCCGGTCCCGCCAGCAGCAGCGCCAGCGCCGGGCCCTTGCCCATACCCGACCGCATCAGCCCCTCGAGGATCGGCACCTCGGTGAGCGTGGCGAAGTACATCAGCGATCCGGCCACCGAGGCGAACAGGTTGGCCCGCAGCGAGTTGCCGCCGACCATGCCCTCCACCCAGGCGTCGGGGATGATCCCCTGCCCGCCGTCGGGGCTGCCCAGCAGGAACCCCGCCACGAGCACGCCGGCGAACAGCAGCGGCAGGATCTGCCGGGCGAACGTCCAGGTGTTTTCCACCCACTCCCCCAGTTCCTCACGCGAGAACCAGGCGACCAGGGCCACCGCCAGCACCACGGCGAAGGCACCGGTGACGTACCACCGCGCCGCGAAGATCGTCGCCCAGATCCCGGCGCCGTCCCCCTGGGGCCGACCCCAGTTGGCGAACACCAGGATGCCGAGCATGGCCGCGAAGTAGACGACGTCCTGCCAGGGCTTGCGGGCGCCCTCGCCGCCGTCGGGCATGGCGATCCCACCCGCCTCGGCCCGGGCGGCTTCTTCCTTGCGAAACAGCAGCTGCATGGCCAGGCCGATGACCACCGAGAACACCACCGCCCCGACCGCCCGGGCGATCCCGATCTCGACGCCCAGCACCCTCGCCGTCAGCACGATGGCCAGCACGTTGATCGCGGGTCCGGAGTACAGGAACGCGGTCGCCGGCCCCAGCCCCGCTCCCCGCATGTGGATGCCGGCGAACAGGGGCAGCACCGTGCACGAACACACCGCCAGCACCGTCCCCGACGCCGCGGCCACCGGGTAGGCGACGATCCGTGACGCGCTCGGCCCCAGGTACCGCATCACCGCACCCTGGCTGACGAACACGCCGATGGCCCCGGCGATGAACAGCGCCGGCACCAGACACAACAGCACGTGCTCGCGCGCGTACCAGCGCACCAGCACCAGGCTCTCGTACACGGCTCCGGTGAAGCGCTCGTGGCCCACCGGCAGGAACCAGCAGGCAACGAACACGGCCGCGAACAGCAGGGCGAGCCGGCGGTCGGTCAATCCCGCTCCTCCAGCACCCGGGCCGTACAGTCGAAGAAGGTGAGCACGCACGGCGTGACGAGCCGGTAGATCACCACGTTGCCCTCCCGCCGGTCCTCCACCACCCCCATCGATCGCAGGACCGCCAGGTGCTTGCTCACCGTGGACTGGTCCGAGCCCACCATCTTCGTGAGCTCACCGGCCGAGCACTCGGAGAGGCCCAGCCGGTCCACGATCATGAGGCGCGACTCGTTGGCCAGCGCCTTCATCAGGCGCGCATGCTTCTTGTATGCAGCTCTTGGTCTCATCTCGAACTCCGTGGCGATGGACAATATGGCCATTTGGCCAAATCGTCAAGCTGCCCCCGTCGATCGACGGCGACACGCTCGCGCGGGCCCTGCTGGGCGATTTCAGGGATTGAAGGCCGTGGGCTTGCCGGGGATGCCCAGATCCACCGCGAAGATGCCGTGTGTGTCCCGGTCCGAGACGTAGATCACGTCCGTCTCCCAGCCGCCGATGCCATAGCCCCACTTCATGTTGGGGATCCACGAGCTGCCGGTCTCGACGACCAGCTCGGGCTCGGCCCCGGCCTCGGTGAACCGCCAGATGTAGCCGACGATGTACTCGGTGACGTAGACGTTGCCGCAGATGTCCACGTTGAGCCCGTCGAGCAGGCCGTAGTCGCCCCAGTGGCCGCCGCCCCAGGTGGCGTCACATTGCAGCGCCCCGCCCTGGCCGGTCTGGCATTCGCCCGTGGCGTACCCCTCGTAGTCCACGACGATGCAGGGATCGCCCAGCGACAGGCCGTCGCAGGCCTCGAAGATCACGGTCTCCCAGCTGGTGATGTCGCAGATCAGGATGCCCTCCCAGGAGGGATCGCAAGACGAGGTGATGCCCTCGGCGGTGCAGCTGGCGCCGTTGTTGTGGCCGAAGCAGGCCTCGACGACCGTGCCGGGGACCTTGGGGCAGAACACGGTGCCGCCGGTCTCGGCGCAGACGCCGTCGAGGGTCTCGCCCAGCGCGGAGGTGATGCAGGGGTCGCCCTGGGTGAGGCCGGCGCACGCAGCCTCGTCGAGGCTCTCCTGGCATTCGAGGTCGCCACCGACCTCGACACAGGCGCCGATGCCGAAGCTGAGGAAACACTCGTCGCCGGCGGACAGGCCGTCGCAGGTGTTGTCGCCGGGGTCGACCGACATCTGGCCGTACAGGCTGGTCTCCCACGCGTCGGCGCCGGTGCGGGAGATGGCGTGGACGGTGCCGCCGCCGAAGCTGTTGACGTACAGGGTGTCGTGGGTGGGATCGAAGGCCAGGCCGTTGGGGTTGGTCAGGCCCTCGGCGATGATCGTGTAGTCACCCGTGTCCGGATCGACGCGGCGCACGCGCCCGGCGTTGTGCTCGCTGACGTAGACGTATCCGTCGAGGTCCACCTCGACGCCGTTGGGGTAGCTCAGCCCCGACACCAGGGTGGTGGTCCCCCCTTCGGGGGTCACGCGCACCAGCGCGCCGGCGGCCACGTCACAGACCACGAAGTCTCCGTTCGGGAGGATCTCGGTGCCGGCGGCCTCGTGGGTGAGGTTGGGCTTGATGATCTCCATCTCGCCCTCGTAGGTGTGCCGCACCAGGTTGCCCTGGTTGTTGACGCTGACCACCCAGCCGTCGCCGTCGAAGGCGAAGTCCTCGGAGCCGGTGAAGCCCGACATCAGCTCGATGGGCGGGGGGATCGGGGGCAGGTCCTCGCAGTCGAACGGCTCGGCGTCGTCGTCGCCCACGTCGTCGTCGTCCGCGGTGGCGTCGTCGTCGTCGTCCGCGCCGGCGCTGTCGTCGTCCCCGGCTGGGGGATCTTCGTCGCGGTTGCAGGCGAGCCCCAGCAGCACCACGAGCATCCAGGCCAGCATCGTCCTGCATCGCGTCATCGCCATCTCGAACTCCTCGTCGGGGCGGTCACTCGCACAGCCCGATCGCCTCGTTGCAGTCCATCCCCTCGGGGCAGTCGTCGTCTTCCGTACACGGGATGTATCCCGCCACGTCCACGTCCGCGGGGCGGGGGGGCGGGGCCCCCCCGGGCCACCCCCCCCCGCGCCGACGGCAGTCGAGTCCACCGTGTGCCGGCTCAGCGATCCGTTGGGGTAGCCGGACACCCCCGCTCCGAACAGAGCTGCGACGATGCCGGCCGGGACCTGCCCCGCGCCCGTGTCCTCGAACTCGCACTGGACCGTGACCGGGGAGGCCCCGTGCTGGTCGATGTTCAGGTCCAGGGCCACCGTGGAGCGCACGGCGTCCGCGGGTGCCGTCCAGGTCACCTCGAGGGCCTCGCCCTCGGACACCACCCACTCGAGGTCCGCGCCGTCGAGGGGAAGCACCCCCACGCCGTGCAGGGTGAACGGATCGTAGGCGCCGCCGGTGGTGCGCAGTTCGATCAACTGACCCGGCGCGAAGACGGGATGCGGGAGGCTCGTGTCGAAGTAGCTGTACCCCGGCACCACCGGCTCCATGACCACGACGTCCTCGAGCCCCAGCACGGATACCGTGCCCAGGTCCTGGGGTTGGGGGTAGGGGATGCACTCGCCGTCGAAGTCGCACGCCTCGTCAGGACCGCAGGGCGGATCGCAGAACGGGTTGTTGCGCCTCATCAGCCGGCACGGCCCCTCCTGCGCCACCTCCTCGAGCACGGTCAGGGGGACCACGCCGTCGGTCACCGTGCCGTCGACGATGGAGTAGTCCTCGTAGGCATCCACCACGAACCCGCCCAGACGCTGGTCCAGCGCGCAGGCGCCCTCGAGGGGGATCGTCTCCGGATCGCCGATGGGACCTTCGGTGGTGTCGTCGTCGTCGCCGGTGGCGCTGTCGTCGTCCTCGGCGGGCGGCTCGTTGGAGCACCCGATCGCGAACAGTAGCCCGATCACGATCATCACCTGCAAGCGTGAACTCCGCGTCATCGTCCACTCCTCGCTGGAGAGAATAGCAGTGCCGTAGGATTCGCAAGCGCGGCCGCGAGGCGACCCCATGGGCCGTGGGGCGGATCGGCCGGGCCGACCCCTATCGCCGACACCGGTGACGAAGGCTCGACAGGCCCAGCAACGCGAGGACGGACGCCAGGCCAGCCCCTGTAGATCCGCCGAGCCGTCCACCGTCCTGACCGCACTGACAGCCGCTCTCCCAGCTGTGCTCCGGGTCGTCCTGCGGCCCTCCCCCGGTGTCGTCGTCGTCGTCATCGCTGGCGTCGTCATCGTCGGCAGCATCGTCGTCGTCATCCCCCCCGACGCACTCCGACCACTCCGACCACCAGCAGCCGTCGCACGTCCGGAACTGCTCGCCGCTGCCGTCACAGGCCTGAACCTCGGTCTCGCCCACCTGATCACAGTCGCAGTCGATCAAGGAGGCGATCTTGATGGCGTCCAGGACGACCTTCTTGCCGATGTTGGAGCCGTCTTCGCAGTTGTCCCCCAGGCGCACCCACTGATCGAGGTCCGTGCGGAAGAGGAACGACCCGAGGTAGGCCCATGAGCCCGCGTTCGCGGCCTGGTCCACGTAGACCTTGGTGTTGGTGTTGCCGCCGTCGGCGAGCCCGTGCCAGACCTTGTAGACCGCGGCGTTGGTGAGGTCGTCCGCGTCCTCGGGGATGTAGGCCCACAGGTCGTAGTACGCCATCTTGACGAACCCGACGAACATGTAGTTGATCCCCTGGCTGTAATCCACGCCCGCCTCGTCCACGGTCGTCCAGTAGGCATGCCCGCCGTGCCCGTCGACGCTCTGGTAGCCGTCGGAGGTGAACGCGAACTCCGAGTCCGGGCCGTTCTCCTCGAGGATCGTGTCTCCATACGGATCGATCGACAGCTCACTGGCCATCGCCGTCGATCCGGGCACCAGAGCCAGGGCGCAGAGGAACAGAGAACGCGCGCAACCGCGGAACCAGGTCATGGATCGCCTCCGGTGCAGGGATGCGGGATATCTTGTCACCGGCGCACGTGTCAGGACAACACGCACGCCAGCACCAGCGTCGAACGGCACCCATGGCCTCCTCGGTGGATCGTTGGTAATGTCCCCCTCGGGGAGACTCAGGGACTGGAGAAGAGGGATAGGTATGTTCGACAAGGTCCTCATCGCCAACCGAGGCGAGATCGCCATCCGCGTGATCCGCGCGTGCAAGGAACTGGGCGTGGGTTCCGTCGCGGTCTACTCCGACGTCGACCGCGGGGAGCTCCACGTCCGGCTCGCCGACGAGGCGTGCTGGATCGGCGAGGCGCCGGCGTCCAGCAGCTACCTCGACGCCCAGCGGCTGATCGCGGCCGCGAAGGAGACCGGCGCGGACGCCATCCACCCGGGGTACGGCTTCCTGTCCGAGAACGCCCCCTTCGCGCAGGCCGTGGCGGACGCGGGGCTGGGCTGGATCGGGCCGTCCGCCGACGCCATCGCCCGCATGGGCGACAAGATCCAGGCGCGCGCGGCGGCCATCGAAGCCGACGTGCCGCTCATCCCGGGGACACCGGGGGTGGTCGAGGACGAGGCTGCGGCCCGGGAGATCGCCGACGAGATCGGCTACCCGCTGATGATCAAGGCGGCGGGTGGCGGCGGCGGCAAGGGCATCCGGATCGTGCGCGAGCCCCGGGATCTCGAGAGCTCCTTCCAGCGGGCCGCCAGCGAGGCGGGCGCCTCGTTCGGCAACGCCGAGGTCTACATCGAGAAGTACTTCGACCAGGCCCGGCACATCGAGATCCAGGTCCTGGCCGACACCCACGGCAACGCCATCCACCTCGGCGAGCGGGAGTGCTCGATCCAGCGGCGGCACCAGAAGGTCATCGAGGAGGCGCCCTCGCTGGTCGTCGATCCCGACCTGCGCGCGCGGATGGGCGCCGCGGCCGTCGGTCTCACCCTGCAGGTCGGCTACGTGAACGCCGGGACCGTCGAGTTCCTGGTGGACCAGGACGGGAAGTTCTACTTCCTGGAGATGAACACG
>CAZLEO010000301.1:0-11376 GCA_964558555.1 uncultured Rickettsiales bacterium
GGAATCTGCGACGGGGTGAGGTAGATGTCGTCCGGGCCCGGCAGGTAGTTGTAGTCGGGGGATCGCAGGAAGCCGAAGCCGTCGGGCAGGCACTCCAGAACGCCAGCGCCGTATACGGCGCCGCCAGACTCGGCCTGCGTCTGGAGGATCGCGAAGATCAGCTCCTGCTTGGTCATGCCCGAGGAGTTCTCGATGCGCAGGGTCTTGGCCAGGGTGGCCAGTTCGTTGATCTTCTTGGCCTTGAGGTCGTTGAGATCGAGCGTGAGGTTGGGATCGCCGACCGGGCCTTCGCCGGTGCTCTCTTGGGCGTGGTCGTCGCGGTGTCCTCCGCGCCGGCCTCTGCGGGATCGATCTCTACCTTGCTTCGATGGGCGGGTCATGTGCTCGTCCTTGGGTGGTGACGACCAGAAAGGCCGTCGGGTCCACTAATCTGGGGGTTGATGAGTCTCTTGTGTAGGGTGGGGGGAGAACGACGACATCACGTCGTTTCAATTCGCTCTCACCGCACGTTGTTCCTGGTGTTCGATCCGTAAACTGGCGGCAACCGCTGAGTCTCGTGCGTGCAGCCAGGTATCTTCAGGGAACTTGCTCCGGCGGGGGCCGGAGAACGGTGACATTCTCGACACGGAGACGGGACCTGTCAAGCGAAAGTGGCCCGATGCCCGTGAAATGGCCGGGGAAATCCGACATCCAGGGAGGGTTTCCTCGTGCGCGCGCTCGTTGACAAGTGTCGCGGGCCGGTCCGATCATGCCTGGGTCCATGCCTTCAGGAGGGGCCATGACCGACCGCGACGCGGCGCGAACCCGGATCGAGGAGCTCAGCGGGCTCCTCAACCACCACGCCCACCTGTATTACGTGCTCGACCGTCCCGAGATCCCGGACCACGAGTACGACAAGCTGTTCCACGAACTCAAGGCCCTCGAGGAGGCTCACCCCGACCTGCGTGCCCCCGACTCCCCGACGCAGCGGGTCGGCGGCCCCCCCGTCGACTTCCTCGAGAAGGCCGCCCATCCGGTGCCGATGCTCAGCCTGGACAACGCCTTCGACCACGACGGCGTCCGGGAGTTCGACGGCCGCGTGCGGCGTTTCCTGGGGCTGGCGGACGACGAGACGGTCCACTACGTGGTCGAGACCAAGCTCGACGGCCTGGCCCTGGAGCTCATCTACGAGGACGGCCTGCTGCAGATCGGCGCCACGCGCGGCGACGGCCAGGTGGGCGAGGACGTCACCCACAACCTGCGCACCGTCCTGACCATCCCCCTGAGCCTGCTGGGCGAGGGGCCCCACCACGAGGGCCGGTTGATCGTCCGCGGGGAGATCCTCATGCCCCTGGCGGGCTTCGAGGACCTGAACAAGCGCCGCGAGGCGGCGGGCGAGCCCACCTTCAAGAACCCCCGCAACACCGCCGCCGGGACCGTGCGCCAGCTGGACCCCAAGCTCGCCAGCGAGCGCCCGATGGTGTTCTACGCCCACTCCACCGCCGAAGCTGAGAAGCTCCCCTACGGCCAGCATTCGGAGTTCCTCCAGGCCGCCACGGGGTGGGGATTCCGTGTGGCGCCCGGGTGGCGGACCTGCGCCGGCGTGGAGGCGGTGATCGAGCACCTCGACGGCCTGGCCGCGATCCGCGAGACCCTGCCCCACGAGATCGACGGGGCCGTGATCAAGCTCGACAGGGTGGATCTGCAGGCGCGCATGGGAGACACCTCGCGCGCGCCGCGCTGGGCGCTGGCGTTCAAATACCCGCCACCCACGCGCACCACGCGCGTGCGGGCCATCACCATCCAGGTGGGGCGCACCGGCGCCCTGACGCCCGTGGCCGAGCTCGCCCCGGTGCGGGTCGGCGGCGTGACCGTGTCCCGCGCCACCTTGCACAACGCCGACGAGCTCGAGCGCAAGGACGTGCGCGTGGACGACACCGTGGTGATCCAGCGCGCCGGCGACGTGATCCCCGAGATCGTCGAGGCCGTGCTCGACCGCCGCCCGCCGGGCAGCGAGCCCTTCGAGTTCCCCGCCACCTGCCCCGAGTGTGGCGCCGCGGCCACCCGCGACGAGGGCGAGGTCGTGACCCGCTGCACCGCCGGGCTGAGCTGTCCGGCGCAGCTGCGTGAAGGGGTGGGCCACTTCGCCTCGCGCGGCGCCATGGACATCGAGGGCCTGGGCGAGAAGCTGTGCAACCAGCTGGTGGACACCGGCCTGGTCAAGGACGTGGCCGACATCTACGGCCTGCGCTACGAGGACGTGGTGTGGCTCGAACGGATGGGCGACCGCAGCGCGCGCAACCTGCTCGAGGCCATCGCCGACAGCAAGCGCCAGCCCCTGCACCGACTGCTCGCCGGGCTGGGCATCCGCCACGTGGGCGAACAGGTGGCGCGGGTCCTGGCCGACCACGCCGGCACCCTGGGGCGCCTGGCGTCCATGGAGGTCGAGGAGCTCGAGGACATCGACGAGGTGGGGCCCGTGATGGCGCGCAGCGTCTCCACGTTCTTCGCCGAGCCGCGCAACCGGCGGCTCGGCGAGCGCCTCGAGGCGGCCGGGCTGGAGATGAAGGCCGAGGTCAAGGCCGATGAGGGGGCCGCCTCGCTGGCCGGCAAGACCTTCGTGCTCACCGGCACGCTGCCGTCGATGACCCGCGCCGAGGCCAAGGCCGCGATCACCGCGCGGGGCGGCAAGGTCAGCGGCTCGGTCAGCGGCAAGACCGGCTACGTGGTCGCCGGCGAGGCCGCGGGCAGCAAGCTGCGCAAGGCCAACGATCTGGGCATCCCCGTGCTCGACGAGGACGGACTGCGGCGGCTGCTGGAGGGGGCGGGATGAGCGACGCGCGCGTCGAGATGAGGATCGTCGGGCGGGTCCAGGGGGTGTGGTTCCGCGACAGCACCCAGCGCGAAGCCGCCCGCATCGGCGGCCTCACCGGCTTCGTGCGCAACGTGCCCGACGGTTCGGTGGAGGTGATCGCGGAGGGAACCCGCGAGGCCTGCGAGAGGCTGCTACAGTGGTGTGAGGGAGGCCCCCGGATGGCACGCGTGGACCGGGTCCGGCACAGCTGGGCCGAGCCACGGCAAGAGTTCGAGGAGTTCCAGGTGACGTACGGGTCGTGAGTATGAGGGGTTCGCGTTTCTCGACCAACTTGTTCCGCGAGGTCTGGGTGGCCCTGGCCGCCCTGTGCGTCGTCCTCATCGTGGCGTCCACCGGCTTCCACTTCATCGAGGGGTGGGCCTGGTTCGACGCCCTGTACATGGTCATCATCACCCTCTCCACCGTGGGCTACGGAGAGGTGCACGATCTGACCCCCGTGGGCCGCCTGTGGGCCATGGCCACCATCTTCGGCGGCGTGGGGGTGATGAGCTACACCTTCATCACCCTGGGGCGGCTGACCATGTTGGGGCTGGCCGACGGAGAACTCAGACGGGTCCTGGCGAGGCGACGAATGAACAAGATCATCGAGAAGGTCAGCGAACACCACGTGATCTGCGGTTTCGGTCGCATCGGCCGTACCATCGCCGTCTGCCTCTCCGAGGCAGGGCACGACTGCGTGGTGGTGGAGTACGACCGCGAGCTCGTCGCCCAGCTGGAGCTCGACGATATCCCCTACGTCATCGGCGACGCCACGCGCGATCGCGTCCTGCGCCAGGCGGGCCTCGAGCGGGCGCGCACCGTGGCGGTGGTCACACCCAGCGACCCGGACAACCTGTACATCACCCTCACGGCGCGCGAGATCCAACCCGATCTGTACATCATGGCCCGCGCCAACGACGCCTCCAGCGAGAAGCGCCTCGTCCGCGCCGGGGCCGACCGGGCGCTGAGCCCCCACGAGATCGGCGGCCGCCAGATGGCCTCGAGCCTGCTGCGGCCCACCGTGGTCGAGCTGCTGGATCTGGCCGCGTCGGGCGACGCGGAGACGTTCGCCATGGAGGAGATGGTCATCCACGGCGACAGCGAGCTGGTGGGCAAGGACCTCATGCACAGCGGCCTTCGCCAGGACTACGGCGTGATCATCGTGGCCATCAAGCGCAACGGCGACATGATCTTCAACCCCGTCCCCAGCGTGGTCTTCCAAGGCGGGGACGTGCTCATCTCAATCGGGGGCCAGCACGACCTGGCCCGGCTGCAGGACTTCCTGCAGCCCTCCTCCTGACATGGGCCGCAACGTCGAGATCAAGGCCCGCGCGGCCGACCTCGAGGCGGTGGAGCGCCGCGCCCGGCGCGTCGCGGACGAGGGGCCCGTCGTCCTGCTCCAGGAGGACACGTTCTTCCGATGCGCCGAGGGGCGGCTGAAGCTGCGCAAGTTCAACGACCTCAGCGGCGAGCTGATCGCCTACTCCCGGCCGGATGCGGAAGGTCCCAAGGCCTCCCAGTACGCCATCCAGCGGACCGAGGACCCCGACGGCCTGCGCGATCTCCTCGCCGGCTCCCTGGGCGTGCGCGGCGTCGTGCGCAAGCGCCGCATCCTCTACCTCGTGGGCCGTACCCGCGTACACCTGGACCGCGTCGAGGGTCTGGGCGACTTCGTCGAGCTGGAGGTGGTCCTCGGCCCCGGAGCCACGGTTGAAGAAGGTACGCGCGAGGCGCGCGCACTGATGGAGACCCTCGGGATCCACGAGCTCGTCTCCGGTGCGTACATCGATCTCCTCCTCCAGTGACACCGTTTTCATTGACATTCCGCATCGTTACGCAATAATCCGCCCTCGTGCCATGGACCGTGACCTCCTACTGAACATCGAAAAGCCGTCCCGCTACCTCGGCGGCGAGGTCAACCAGGTGCGCAAGCAGCGCGCCGGGATCCGCTGCCGCGTGGGGCTGTGCTACCCCGACGTCTACGAGATCGGCACGAGCCATCTGGGGCTGCACGTGCTGTACCAGGCGGTCAACTCGCGCGAGGACATGGCCGCCGAGCGGGTCTTCTGCCCCTGGCCGGACATGGAGGACGCGCTGCGGCGCAGCGGCCTGCCCCTGACCACGCTGGAGAGCAACCTGCCCCTGGGCCGCCTGGACGTCCTGGGCTTCACGCTGCAGTACGAGCTCAGCGCCACCAACCTGCTGACCGTGCTCGACCTCGGTGGGATACCGCAGCTGTCCGCCGAACGCGGCGCGGACGATCCCGTGGTCATCGCGGGCGGGCCGTGCGCCTACAACCCCGAGCCCCTGGCCGAGGTGCTCGACGCGGTGTGCCTGGGCGACGGCGAGGAGATGCTGCCCGAGGTCTGTGACGTGGTGGCCGCCTGGCGAGAGCGGGACGGCCGCGATCGCCCGCAGCTGCTGCGCGCCCTGGCCGACGTCGAGGGGGTCTACGTGCCCTCCCTGTACCGCGTCCACCAGGACCCCGACGGTATCGTCACCGGCGTCGAACCCCTCGACGGCGTCCCCGCCGTGGTCCGTCGACGCATCCTCGCCGACCTGGACGCCGTGGACGTGCCGGCGCGGCCGGTGGTGCCCTTTGGCAGGGCCGTGCACGACCGGCTCGCCGTGGAGATCCAGCGCGGCTGCGCCCGCGGCTGCCGCTTCTGCCAGGCGGGCATCCTGTACCGACCCGTGCGCGAGCGCAGCCCGGCCCGCATCCGCGAGGCCGTGCGCGCGGGCCTGCAGGCCACCGGCGCCGACGAGATCGGCCTGCTGAGCCTGTCCACCGGCGACTACACCTGCCTGCCCGACCTGCTGGCGAGCCTGTCGGCCGAGCACGGCGCGAGCCGGGTGTCGCTGAGCATGCCGTCGCTGCGCCTGGAGACCCTCACGGGGGGGCTGCTCGACGAGGTGCGCGAGGTGCGGCGGTCCGGCATCACCCTCGCCCCCGAGGCGGGCACCGCGCGCCTGCGCGCGGTCATCAACAAGTCCTTCGACGAGGACCTGCTGCTGGACGCCATTCGCTCGGTCCTCTCCCGGGGCTGGCGGGGCATAAAGCTGTACTTCATGTGCGGCCTGCCCACCGAGCAGCGAGACGACCTGCAAGGCATCGTGGACCTGGTGCAGCGCTGCCGCATCACCGCGCGCTCCACCCGCCGCAACGCGACGCTGCGCGTGGCGGTGAGCACCTTCGTGCCCAAGACCCACACCCCGTTCCAGTGGGCCGCCCAGGTCACGCGCACCGAGGCCGACGCCAAGCAGCGCTGGCTCATGGCGCGGCTGCGGGGCAAGGGGCTGGAGGCGCGCACCCACGCCGTGCACACGAGCTGGCTCGAGGGCGTGCTCAGCCGCGGGGACCGGCGCGTCGGGCGCACGGTGCTCGAGGCCTGGCGCCGCGGCGCCAGGCTGGACGGCTGGCAGGACCACTGCGACGCGGGCCTGTGGGAGCGGGCCCTGGTCGACACGGGGGTGGACCCCGTGGCCATCGCCTCGCGCTGGCGGGACCGCGACGAGATCCTGCCGTGGGACCACCTGTCCTGCGGCGTGGACCGCGACTGGCTGTGGGGCGAGCTCGACGCGGCCCTGGAGAGCGAGGCGCGCCACGACTGCACCATCGGCGCCTGCCACGACTGCGGCATCTGCGATCCGCCGCGCGTGCGCAACCAGCTGTACGACCTCGACCGCGAGGATCGCCGCGCCCGCGCCGTGGTGGAGCACCGGCCCCGCGAGGGCCGCACCCGCGAGGCGCCGCCGCCCGATCTCGAGCCGGTCCTCGACACGCGCCTGCCCCAGACCGAGCGCCGTCGCGTCCGCGTCCAGTACGGCCGCACCGGCCCCGCGGCGCTGTTGAGCCACCTGGAGACGGTCACGGTGCTGCAGCGCGCCCTGCGTCGGTCCGAGGCCCCGGTGGTGCACACGGCGGGGTTCAACCCGCACATCAAGATGAGCTTCACCGATCCCAACCCGCTGGGCATGGAGAGCGAGGCCGAGCTGTTCGAGGTGGAGGTGAGCACCGCGTGCAGCGCCGAGCAGCTCCTCGGCCAGCTGCGCGACGAGCTGCCCGAGGGGTTCACCCTGTACGGAGCGCGGCCGATCCCCACGGGGACGCCGTCCCTGTCGGCCCAGGTGCGATCGTCCACCTACCGCATCCGCGGCGTGGAGCAGACGGTGGCCCACCGCGCCGCCTCCAGGCTCGGCGAGCCCTTGGAGGTGGTCGTGCAGCGCAAGAAGGGCCCGCGTCAGGTGGACGTGTCCCGCGTGGCCCACATCGAACCCGTGGACGAGACCTCGATGCTGCTGACCTTGCAGGCGGGATCGGGCGTGAAACCCGCAGAGGTGGTGGAGGCGCTGCTGGGCGCCGACGCCCCGCCCTCGCTGGGCGCGTACTGCAAGATCAACGTGACCCTGGCTGCCGTGCCCGGGTCGCGCGGAGGAGACTCGTGAGCCGGCATGTGGAGCTGATCAGCCGCGTGGGCGGGGAGACCCGCGTCGCGGTCCAGGACCGCGGCCAGCTGGCCGCGTACCACGTGGAGCGTGACTCGGACCGCGGCCAGGTGGGCAACATCTACGTGGGGCGGGTCAGCCGCATCCTCCCGGGCATCCAGGCCGCCTTCGTGGACGTGGGCCTGCCGCGCGCCGCCTTCCTGTACGGCGGCGACGTCCGGTGGAACCCCCGCAGCCCGCCCGAGGGCATGAAGCTGCCCGAGAGCTACAAGGCCGAGGCGCGGCGCCCCGTCCAGGAGACCCTCCGCGAGGGGGAGAAGGTGGTGGTGCAGGTCTCCAAGGACCCCATCGGCACCAAGGGCGCCCGGGTCACCGGCTACCTCTCGCTGCCCGGTCGGTTCCTGGTGTTCCTGCCCGACGTGGATCACGTGGGCGTCAGCCGCCGCATCGAGGACGACGAGGAGCGGGAACGCCTCCGCGAGATGATCCTCGAGCGCCGCCGTCCCAACGAGGGGTACATCGTCCGCACCGTGTGCGAGGGGCGCGGCGCCGACGTGCTGCAGGAGGACATGGACTACCTGCGGCGGCTGTGGAGCCACATCAGTCAGCGCATCGAGGAGGAGAAGCGCGCCACCATCATCCACGAGGATCTCGAGCTGGGCATCCGCGCCGTGCGCGACCTGATGAACCAGGACACCGAGCTGGTCATGGTCAACGACCCTGACCTCTACCAGCGCATCAAGGACTTCGCCGAGCGGTTCCTGCCGGGCCTCGCCCCCCGCATCCACCTGTACAAGGGGCTCGATCCGATGTTCGAGCACTACGCCGTGGACGCGGATCTCGACCGGCTGCTGCGCCGCCAGGTCTGGCTCAAGTCGGGCGGCTACATCGTCATCGACCAGACCGAGGCGCTGGTCTCCATCGACGTGAACACGGGCCGCTACGTGGGGCGCGACTCCCTCGAAGAGACCACCCTGCGCTGCAACCTCGAGGCCACCCGCGAGATCGTGCACCAGATGCAGCTGCGTGACATCGGCGGCATCATCGTCATCGACTTCATCGACATGGCCGAGCCCGAGCACCGCAAGGAGGTCTACCGGGCGCTGGTGGAGGAGCTCAAGAACGACCGCGCGCGCACCACGGTGCTGCCCATCAGCGAGCTCGGCCTGCTGGAGATGACCCGCAAGCGGGTCCGCGAGGACGTGGTCCGCTACCTCAGCGAGCCGTGCCATTACTGCGACGGCCGCGGGTACACCAAGAGCCGCGCCACGGTCACCTACGAGATCTTCAACGCCCTGCGCAGCGTGGCCACGCGCAACCCCACCGACCGCATCGAGGTCAGCTGCCACCCCGACGTGGCCGAGCTGCTGGTGGACGCCCAGCGTGAGACGTTGCTCGAACTCGAGAACCGATACGGGTTCCGTACCCACGTCAAGACCGACGCCGGCGTGCACGTGGAGCGGTACGACGTGCGACCCTTCCGGCCCGGGGAGGTACCCCGGTGAGCAACAGGAGCTTCAGATTGGCCAAGAAGGACAAGCGCGAGATATCGGATCTCGCCCGAGACTACGCTGCGCGCCTGCGCAACTACTTCGTCGCCGGCATCATCGTCACCATCCCCCTGGTGGTGACGGTCTGGGTGTTCAACAAGTTCGTGCTCCAGCTCGACGGGGTGCTGCACCTGGTCCCCTCCAACTGGACCATCCAGGGCTGGTCCATCGGCGAGTTGCTGCGGGGCATCCCCGGCCTCGGCGCCGTGACGACCCTCTTCGCCGTGGTCATCCTCGGCTTCCTCACCACCAACCTCGTCGGCCGGCGCGTCGTGCGCTACACCGAGAAGGTCATCGTCCGGGTCCCCATCCTCAGCACCATCTATCAGGGCGTGAAGCAGCTCGTGCAGGCCCTGTTCACCGAGGACCGCTCGCGGTTCTCCGACGTGGTCTACATCGAGTACCCGCGCCGCGGCATCTGGTCCATCGGCTTCCTCACCGGCGAGACCTTCGACGGCGCCGTCGATCGTATCGGCGTCGAGTGCCTCAACGTCTTCATCCCCACCACCCCCAACCCGACCTCCGGCTTCTACCTCATGATCCCCCGCGAGCAGGTCATCCACGCCGGCCTCACCGTGGAGGAGGCCTTCAAGGTCATCATGAGCGCCGGCATCGTGAACCCCGACACCCCCGATCCCCACGCGACCGTCGACGGTGAGACCGTCGACGGAGAGTCCGTGGACGACGAGTGACCGCAGGCCGCCCCCTCGTCGACCTCCAGGGCATGACGCTGGACGAGATCCGCACCTTCATCGAGCCCCTGGGCAAGGCCCCCTACCGCGCCAAGCAGATCATCCGCTGGCTCTACCGCAACCCCGTCGACTCCTTCCACGAGATGACCAACATCTCCAAGGGATTCCGGCGGGATCTCGGTCGCGTCGCCACCGTCGGGCGGTTGCCCGTGGCCCGTCGGCTCGAGAGCGCCGACGGCACCCTCAAGCTGGCCTGGCAGCTGAGCGACGGCGAGCTCATCGAGAGCGTGCTCATCCCCGAGACCGACCGCCTGACGCTGTGCATCTCCACCCAGGTGGGCTGTCCCCTCGCTTGCAAGTTCTGCGCGACCGGGCTCAACGGCTTCCGCCGGAACCTGACCGCGTCGGAGATCCTCGGCCAGATCGTCGGCATGCAGCGCATGTCCGAGCGGCGCATCAGCAACGTCGTGCTCATGGGCATGGGCGAGCCCCTCCTCAACCTCGACGAGGTGGTCAAGGCGATGGATATCGCCCAGTACGACGAGGGGTTGAACCTCAGCCACCGGCGGATCACGCTCAGCACCGTGGGCTTGATGCCACAGCTGAGGCAGCTGGGGGAGCGCTCCGAGATCAACCTGGCGGTGTCCTTGCACGCGACGACGCAGGAGCGGCGTGAGGAGCTGATGCCCATCGCCGCGCGCAAGCTGCCCCTGGACGAGCTGATGGCCGCGTGCCGGGAGTTCCCGCTGCCGCACCGCAAGCAGATCACGTTCGAGTACATCCTGTTTGGCGGGATCAACGATGACCTCGGGGATGCGAAGAGGTTGATCCGGATCCTCCACGGTGTGCGGGCGAAGGTGAACCTGATCCCGTTCAACGCACACGCGATGGCGGGGTTCGAGGCGCCGGAGCCCGACGCGGTGGTGGCGTATCAGGAGAGGCTGATGAAGAGCCACATCCACTGCGCGGTGCGGACGGCGAGGGGGACGGATATCGAGGCGGCGTGTGGGTGTCTGGCGGGGCACCGCTTGCCCTCACCCCCTCCCACCCCGTAAAAAGGCCGTTTGGCAGCTGTAGCTGATCCGATTGGAGCCCCCGATGCCCGACACCCCCGCGCCGACCATGCCCCTGGGCCAGCAGATCTCCACGATGAAGTGGAACTTCTGGATCGCCAACCTGATCGAGGCGTTCGAGCGGCTGGCGTTCTTCGGCGTGCGGGCGGTGGTGGGCCTGTACATCGTCGGCGACAACTCGGTGTTGCAGTTGAGCATGACGGAGAAGGGGTGGATCTTCGGGATCTGGGCGCTGATCCAGTGCCTCGTGCCGATGGTGTCGGGGGGCTACACCGACTCGTACGGCTACCGCAAGAGCATGTACGTGGCGTTCACGATCAACATCGTGGGCTACTGCCTGATGGCCAATGCGTCGGGGTTCTGGTCGATGCTCGCCTCGGCGTGCCTGGTGGGCCTGGGCACGGCGATCTTCAAGCCGCCGGTGCAGGGTATGGTGGCGAAGTCCCTCAACGACGGGAACTCGGGGCTGGGGTTCGGGATCTTCTACTGGATGGTCAACTTGGGCGGGTTGTTCGCGCCCCTTGCCGCCTCCATGCTGCGGGGAAACGAGGCCAACCCGACGTGGTCCTACGTGTTCTACGGGGCGGCCATCGCCACGGCCTTCAACTTCCTGCCGGCCACGTTCCTGTTCAAGGAGCCCGAGCTGGATCCGGAGGCGAAGAAGAAGAAGCCGTGGAAGGTGTTCAGCGACACCATGATGACCCTGTGGCGCGACAAGTACATGCTGCGCTTCCTGCTGGTGGTGTCGGGCTTCTGGTTCATGTTCATGCAGCTGTGGGACC
>CAZLEO010000302.1:0-11324 GCA_964558555.1 uncultured Rickettsiales bacterium
TGCGAGTCCACGTTGAGATGCCACCACCGCACGAGCAGAGGCCCCGTCTCGTGGCTGTCGATGCCGCCGACCGCCAGCGCCGCCGAAAGACCTGGGAACAGAACGTCGACCGATACAGGGCGCCCGCCGGCACCGAGGTCCGAGTCGAGGTCGCTGGGGCGGCGACGCTCAGGCAGATGCTCGGCGACCGCAGGCGAGGCTCCTCAGCCGCCGGTCGCGCCTGCTGATGCTGCCGGTGTCACATGAATTCCGTCGTGATTTCAACTGGATTGATGGAACCGGAACGGGTGGGAGGTACGTGCCAGAAAGCCCCGTACAGGAGAGCACAGACGGCGCGCACCGGAAGAAGCCCTCGACATCATCCAGTCGATGGCTGGGCGGTGGCCCGAGGACCAGATCGCCGCCACGCTGAACCGCATGGGCCTGCGCACGGGTCAGGGGAACACGTGGAATGCTCGCCGAATCCAGGCCGTGCGCACAACCCACAAGATTCGCGCCTACAAGTCGGCACACAAGGATGGCAGTTGGCTCACGATGAGCGAAGCCGCAGCCCAGCTTGGCGTCACCAACCACGCGATTCGCCGACTGATCAGGGACGGTACCCTCCCCGCAGAGCAGGTCGTCCCACGTGCCCCATACCAGATCCGAGCTTCCGATCTGGAACGTACCGAAATCACCGAGGCGCTGGCTTCACGTCGCCAAGAGCGCCCATGTCGGGACTCCCTCGACGACCGAAACCTCCGTATTCCAGGCACTTGAACAGGAGGTGCACAATGATCCCCTCGCCACGGCCGGCCGTACCATCAGTTCGGCCGGGTTGTTGTGGGGCAGGACGTCGTCGGCGTCGAGGAACACGAAGAGTTCCCGGCGGAACTTGGTGATCCGCTTGGCCAGGCGCTGGCAATCCGGGTGCTCGAAACGCGCCCCGACGTAGGTGTTGAAGAAGGTCCGCGTGTACCGCTGGACCCGTCCCCGGTAGGCATCCTCGTCCGTTTCGCCGCGGGCGGCCCTGAGACGGAAGCCGCGGCGGACCAGAGCAATCAGCCGGGAACAGAACGCCTGGACGTCGTCTTCTTCGGGATGCTCCTCGCGCACCCTGCGAACCTCGCGGAGCAGGTGGACCAGACACTTTTGCTTGCGGCTGTCGATCGCCCCGTAGGCGCTGTAGAAGTCGGTGCACAGGACACCGTCGAAGCGGTCGCCCAGCATGGCCTGGACGACCTTGCCGCCCCGGCTGGGATCGATGTGGTACACGACCACGTCGTCGTTGCCGAAGCACCACAGCCAGTGGTTGCGCCCGTCGACTCGCCAGCCAGTTTCATCGGCATGGAGCACTGCCTGGCCAGGCAGGCTGGCCCGCATCCTCTCGTACAAGTCCTCGGACCGTTCCGCCAGCCGCATCAGGATCTCGGAGATGATCCCGGTAGACAGCTGGACACCGTAGACCCGGGACATCAAGTCCTGGACCTTGCCCAGCGTCATGCCCAGGCCGTACTTGAGGTAGGCCAACAGACCGTGGACGTTGGGGCCGTAGTCACTGCGCGGAACCACGTCAGGCGTCGTCGCACGAACCAGACGCTGGCAACCCGGGCAGTACCGGCGGTGGAACTCGTGCAGACGCTGCACCGCGTTGTGCAGCGACACCTCGATGTCCTGCTTTCGCTGTACCTCGACGATGGGACCGAGGTCGTGCCCACAGTCCGGGCAGAACTCACCGTCGTGGAGATGGGATTCCACGGGAAGGTCGGCAGCCTTGCTGCGCGGCGCTCCCTTGTGCCCCTTCGGTGGCCCCTTCTTCTTCTTGCGCCGCTTCTTCTTGTTGGGCTTGACCCACGAAGGCGGACCCTTGCCGCCCTTCTCCAGCTCCTCGATGCGTTTGGTCAACGCCGCGATCGCCTTGTCTTGGTCCACGACGACCGCGTGCAACTGCAGAACCTGCTGTCGCTGCACTCGGATTATCGCCAGCGCCTCCTCGAACGAGGCGGGGAGCGGCGCGTCATCGGGCAACGGTGGAGCCATGCCCGTATAGGAACACATGATCAGTAAAAAGAACAGTCCCCACCTCGACGGGGTGTAGAACCGGTCACGATCGACGAGCCCGCAGGCGAATCTCGATCAGGTGGCGGAACGTGTTGTTCCTACAGGTGAGTAGTTACGGGAGGCTTCGCGTCTGATCACCCCGACCGTGATCCTCGCGACAGCCAGTACGATCGCTGCCGCCACGGTCCGCATCGCTCGTCTCATCGAACCCACCTCAGGGGCCCCCGCCCTGCGAGGCCGGCATCCGCGATAGGTGCGGACGCCTCGGCTCGAAACGCGCTGGTCGAACAGGTCCCACACGTTCGTAGCGATCCTCCGGACCGCCGACACGATCGCGCGGCTCAACTGCGAGTTGATGGCGAGATGCCGGCCATCAGGGACGAAACTTGAGCTACTTCCCGACCTGTCTACGAGATGGTCGGCACCTCGTACGGTACTTGGGATTGTGATGCAGCTGGCATGGATGGTCGTCCGCAGCCGCTTGACGCACAGCACCCGGTCGGGAAGCGGCCGATGACCGAGCTGGTTTGGACCGCAGGGTGATGGCGAGTGCACAGGCGCGGGAACTAACGAACGGTGACCTCCTTGATGATCTCCTCGGTCGCAGGAAAGAAGCACATTCTATCGTTGCAGCCTCGGTACCTGATCCGTGCAACAACCTGGTAATCGCCTGGAGGCTGTCCCTCGGGGATTGTCACCGGGACCCGCATCACCGGCGCAGTTTCGTAGACTCCCACTTCGGCCTGCTCCCACTTGTCGAACCGCACAATCGCGGCTGGGTACACCGTTTCTCCGATGTGCATACCGGCGGCATTTGCGATTTCGACACTCGTGTTGTCCTGGTACAGATAGTGGCCACCGAGGATATCCACCCTGTAATGCAGCTGGAACGTGGTCCCTGCTCCCGCTTCTATCGTGCCCGAAGCGACGTCGGCCCGAAAAGGCTGCGCTGGATCGACTCGGCGTTCAGGGTAGGTAACCTCGGCAGGGGCGATGAAGGTGGCGAGTGCGCCTCGCATCGCCTCTAACAGGGTCTGCGCCGGTACGAATCCCTGCACGGCTCTGCCGTGCAGTTCGCGACCATCTGAGTGGGCGAATACGACACGGGGAGGTCCGGGAACGGAATACCGATCAACGAGCGCGATTTCTTCAGGGCTCACACTCGTGAGATCGACGTGGACGGTGACGAACTGATCGGCTACAGCGATTACCGAAGGATCGGAGAGCGTCTTCCTGCGGAGTTCTTCGCAAACCCCGCTGCGACGATCATCCATCCAGAACATCAGCGGCTTTCCCGCCGCGGATGCGCGGTGCATGGATAGCTCGATATCATTCTCCCAACGGATTCCTGGTACATGTTCGTCGAGCCAGGCCAACGCTTGGGACACACAGGGGAGCTCCACGGAATGCGAATGGCCATCGACGAACACCGTCGCCTCGCTGTATTTGTCCAAGTACATCTCCACGATCTTCACAGCTTCCGGTCCGCCCTCGTCCCGTAGCGACGCCAAGGCCAGCCACTCGGAGCTAGCCTCCTCTCGCAGCGCTTCCTCGGCCTCCTCTCGCATCCGCTGCCGCTCCTTCGCTAGCCGCTCTTCCAACTCCTGCGCACGGGCCTCTCGCGCATCCCGTTCCTGACGCAACCGCTCCAGCTCCCGCGCTGCGGCCACCAGATCCGTGTCGCCCGTGCTCGTCTCCACGTGGCCCACCACTGGATCCGGAGGCGGCGGTGCCACGGACGACGACTCGCACAGGGCCACCAGGTCAGGACCGCGCTCCAGGTGGTCGGAGCGCACCAGGGTCACATCGCCCTCTCCGGCAACGGACGGGGTCTGCGACCGGATGCCCGCGGACCGCAGCGCGCGCGCCACGTACTGGTTGGCCTCCAACGCAGTGACTCTGTCGTCCCGCGTACCGTCCAGCTCCCCGTCGGCCCAGCCCCGCAGGGCGCCGACTGCGAAGTAGGTGAACGCGCTGTGGTGCGCGGCATCGAACGGTCCGGCCACCTCGTTGGAGTTCGCCGCGCTCCACACCGTGGCGCCGCGCTGCGCGCTGACTGCCGAGTGCGGGACGTACTTGGCCCCGGGCGCCAGTGCCTGTCCGTCGCGGCCGACCCCTGTGTAGCAGGCGTCCAGCAAGAGGATCACCCGCGCGCCACCAGCGCCGGCGAGTCGCTGGGCTTCGTCGAGACGCACTCCTTCGGATTCGAACTGCGCTGCGTCCTGGCGCACCCCGTCGCCGAGAAGCAGCCGTTCGTCGTCCTCCGCACTGGCCGCGCCATGGCCGGAGAAGTAGACCCACACCGTGTCGTCAGGCCCAGTTCGCTCGCCCGCCTCGGTCAAAGCCGCCTCGATCTGCTCCCGGCTTCCGCCGCGCAAGAGGTTCACGCGGTCGGGAGGCACGCCAAGGGTGTAGATCAGAAGCGTCTGGACAGCCTCGGCGTCGCGGTAGGCGTACGCGACATCCATGCCTGAGAGGAATGGATACACCTCGATGCCGATGGTCACCCCGTAGTCACCGGGCCGTAGCTGGCCTCCGTGAAGGGGATCGTCGATACTCGGTAGATCGGCGGCCCGGATCGGCAGCGCGGCCAAGGTCAGAGCCAACGAACCAATCTGGCATGCCGTCGCAAATGGTCGTCGCGTCATGGGAGTTCCCGTTCGGGTAGCACCCACCCCGGGGTGACTCTACCAGAATCGCGACGTGTCTTTTTTGGTGGAACGGCGGGGGTATGTCGACTATGCAGGCCAGCAATCGAGGGGAGGGAGCCGTGAGCATCCGTGGCACGAGGAGCCGGAGACGGTCCTTGGGGCTCCACGCAATGTTGTTCCTGCTCCTCGCGTGGCCGTTGAATGCCTTCGCGGACTCCCCTTGGCCCGATCTCGAGTTCGTCGAGGGGACCGTCTCGGGAGCCCCTGACTCCGCGGTCATAGTGGGAATCGAGGACTACGCCTACCTCGACGACATCCCGGGGGCGGAGGAGAACGCCCGGGACTGGTACCGGTACCTCACCATCGAGCGCGGCATCCCCACCGAACGTGTCCGCCTCCTGCTGAGCAGCGACGGGGTGGACCACCGGGTGGTCGGGTCGTTGCGTGAGATGGCGCAGTCGAGCGATCCGACGGGCACCCTCTGGTTCGTCTTCATCGGCCACGGCGCCCCTGCAAAGGACCAGCAAGACGGCTTGCTCGTGGGCGCTGACGCCGACCGATCGCCCGATGGAATCCTCTTCCGCAGCATTCCCCGTTCGTTGATTCTCGAAGTGCTTGAAAACGGATCCCAGGGCCACACCGCGGTCGTCCTCGACGCCTGCTTCTCCGGGCAGTCCAGCCAGGGCACACCCCTGGTGGAGGGCCTTCAGCCCGTCGTGCCCACCCGCGCCGCGTACCCACCCGGACTCACGGTGATGACGGCGGGACAGGCGGACGAGTATGCGGGGCCTCTCCCGGGAGCGCCGCGTCCCGCGTTCAGCTACCTCCTCCTGGGGGCCCTGCTTGGCTGGGGAGATACCGACGGTAACGGGGAAGTGACGGCGAGGGAGGCCGTGACCTACGCGGAGCAAACGTTGCGCTCCACGGTCCGCGGTCGGAGACAGGTCCCCCAGCTCAGCGGTGAAGAGCCTCACCTGGCGCTCGGCGTGGGCACGTCCCCACCGCCCGACGTAGAAGACATCGTCCTGGCGGTGAGCGGCGGAACCCGGGGGACCACCCGCGCCGACGTGGGTGTCGAGCTCGACTTCGGCAGCCAGATCGAGAACAAGCCGAGCGACGAAACTGGATTCCTGGTGGTCCACGCCGATCCTCCCGACGCCACCATCCACCTCAACGGCGAGGAGGTCGGGAGCGCGCCGGTGCAGCTGGAGAAGATGGTGGGGCGCTACGTGGTGGTCGCGGTAGCGCCGGGGTATCACCCGACCCGCAAGGAGATCCGGCTGCAGTCCAGCGGAATCAAGCTCTCCATGGCCCTGGAGCCCGCGTTTGGGGGGCTGGTGATCGGTAGTGATCCCGCGGGTGCGGAGGTGGTCCTCGGCGGAGAGGTCGTCGGACACACGCCCCTGTCTATCCCACGCAAACCCTCGTCGACGTATGCGCTCCAGATCCGACACCCGTTCCACAAGACATGGGACGGCGAGGTAGAGGTCCGCGACGGGGAACTGGCCCAGATCCAGGCGGTCCTCGATCCCAATTACGGGACCCTACAGGTGTCCAGCCAGCCACCCCGCGCGCTGATCTCCCTCAACGGGGCGTCGACCGGAAAGACGACCCCCCATCGCTTCGCTCAGGTGCAACCGGGGGTGACCGTCGTCGGGCTCGAGTTGGACGCCCATCTGCCGTTTGCCGAGCAAGTCCGCATCGTCAACCAGACCGATTCGCGCGTGGACGCTTCGCTCGACCCCATGCTCGGAACGCTGGTGATCACCGCGCTGGACCAGGAAGGCAGACCCTGCCAGGCCGAGGTCGCGCTGGACGGCGCGCCGATCGGGACGACACCTCTCAAGACCCAGGTCCCGGTAGGAGGGCACACCGTCCGCGTCAGCTACCGCGGAGTTGCTTCCGACTGGCCGGTTTCCCTCGAACACAATGCGAGGACCGACCTAGAAGTCGATATCCGGGTGCGTCCCCCCCAGACGCTGCCGACCATCGCGTGGAGCGCCAAAGCCGGCGACTGTTCCTGCGCCCTGACCGACGAAGGCGAGTTCGTCTGCTGGGGAGGGGGGTACTGCGGCAAGAACATGCCACAGGGCATCTTCGAACGGGCGTTCGTCGGTCCTCGCGGTCGGTGCGCAATCACCGCGGATGGTCGCCTTGCGTGTGGATTTTCGAACGGGAGCTTCGGCCCCGCGGAAGGTCCGGCGGGCGAGTTCGAACGCGTGGTCTTCGCCTTCGAGTCCGACCGATGGTGCGCATTGAGGCGCGATGCTACGTCGGTCTGCGGGTCCGGGAGTACCCTCGACCGGGAATCCCAGGACCGGGTCCGAGACATCGCCGTGGGAACGCGTCACTCTTGCGCTGTTCGGATCGACGGCGGGATCACCTGCTGGGGTGATGGTGACGACGGTAAGACCGCCGCACCCCGAGGGGCGTTCAAGCAGGCCTCCGTGGGGACGACCCACTCGTGTGGTCTCCGTACCGATGGAGAGATCGTCTGCTGGGGATCCAACCAGCGGACCTACGTCACCGGTTACGAGAGGCAAACCGTGCAGACCGGCGTGACCTACAACGAGGCGGGATCTCCTCAGCCGACGTATGGGACGAGGGAGGTCGCGATCACCGACACAGAGCAGTCCGGCCAGTCCCGTCCACCGGAGGGCAACTTCGACCGAATCGTGTCCTACAAGCTCGGGAATGCCGCGGTCCGCGAGGACGGCCGGATCGTGCGATGGGGCTACGGGGAGGACTCCGGGGAGTGCCAGAAATGGCTGACCCGAGTGTCCCGCCCGCTTGGAGCGAGCCTAGCGCCCGTGGGATCGTTCGAACGTGTCGCCGTGCAGGAGGACAACGTTTGCGCGATCCGGACCAGCGGCGCGCTGGCCTGCTGGTCCGATCGCGACAGCTGGGGCACGTCGCTGACAGGTACGCCGCCCGCGGGCATCGCGGTCACGGGCGACTTCCGGGACGTCGCGGTGATCCCGGGGGTGGTGTGCGCCCTCGATTTGCGCGGTCGTCCGCGTTGCTGGAAGGGCGCGAAATCCGTGTCCGATCTTCCCGCGGGGCCGTTCCGAAGCCTCGCCTCCAACACCGCCCAGATCTACGGCTGGTCGCACGAAGGAGACCTCCAGCTACTCGCTTCCCTGTCCCAGAAGAAGACCCAGTACGAGATTCCTCCACACACCGCCCTGCGGTCCGTGTCCCTCGGTTCGAGACACGCGTGTGGGATAGGAACGGACGGTGCGACACGGTGCTGGGGCAGGAACTCGGACGGAGAGGCGACGCCTCCGGCCGGCGAGACGTTCTCCCAAATCGCCGTGGGTACCTACTCGACTTGTGGATTGCGGGGCGACGGTTCCGTGGACTGCTGGGGCGAGGGGAAGTACGCGTCGCTGGGGAGCGCACGCAGCGGTTCTTTCGAGGAGTTGCTCGGCCACAGCTGCGGGCGCCGGGCGGACGGGACGGTCCGCTGCTGGGGGAGATCCAAGGTGGCCAAGAAGCGGAAGCTGCCAGGCACCTTTTCCGCCGCGGCCTCGACCTGGCGCGGCGTGTGCGGAGTCGATCCTAGCGGTGCGCTCGCTTGTACGCACACGGAACCGCCCCGGGGGTCTCACGCGAGCCTGGTGGCTGCAGAGGGGCAGTTCTGCGCCCTCGGACAGGACGGCGCACTTCGCTGCTGGGGGACGCTGGACATCGAGTCCAGCTTCGACGCGGGCTCACCGCGCCGGCCGGTCCATGCGGCCGACGACGTCCCTTCGCCCACCACCAGGTAGCCAGGGCGGCTACGCGGCCGATTGTCGCACGGACGCCGGCCGGCGGATGTGCACGAAACAGGGCAAACCGGAACACGCACGGGAAGCGCAGGGACTCCGATCCACGCTCGCCTCATCCGACCCACCTCAGCGTCGCTCATCCTACCAAGACAGCCGGGAAGACGGCACACGTGTTCCGTGCAAACACCAGGGACGATGGAGCTCGCGACGGGTCAAAGTTCCAGGTGCTTTTGGTTCCGGGAATGGCTATGGATGCCGCAACTTGTTGGCGTTCATCGTGGAGCTTCGTCGCCTGCTCTGCCTGGGACACCCGCTCACCCGCGGTTGAGAACCAACTTCCGCTGGACGTGCGCAGTTCGGCCAGATCAGGGCCGTGTTCCAATCGATCAGACCGTACAAGAGCCCCCATGGATTCCCCAACCACCGTCGGAGTCTGTGACCGAATACCGGTGGACCGCAGGGCTCGCACGACATACTGGTTGGCCTCCGCCGCCGAAATGCGGCCGTCCCGCTTCCCGTCCAACTCGCCGTCAGCCCAACCTCTCAGCGCTCCCACTGCGAAGTAGGTAAACGCGCTGTGACGCACAGGATCGAATGGACCAGCTACCTCGTTGGCACTGGCCGCGCTCCAGACCGTGGCCCCGCGGCGGGCGGTCACCGCCGAATGCGGCACGTACTTCGCGCCCGGCGCCAGCGCTTGGCCGTGCCGGCCCACTCCCGTGTAGCAGGCGTCCACAACCAGGATCACCCGCGCCCCGCCCTCCCCGGCGAGCCGCTGCGCGTCGTCCAGGCGCACTCCTTCGGACTCGAACTGAGCTGCGTCCTGACGCACGCCGTCGCCGAGCAGTAGTCGCTCGTCGTCCGCCGCGCTGGCCGCGCCGTGGCCGGAGAAATAGACCCACACGGTGTCGTCAGGCCCGGTTTGCTCGCCTGCCTGGGCAAGGGCGGCCTCGATTTGTTCCCGGCTGCCGCCACGCAGCAGTTCCACCCGATCGGGCGGCACGCCGAGGGTGTAAATCAGCAACGATTCGAACGCCTCTGCGTCCCGGTGGGCAAAAGCCACGTCCATCGCGGCCAGGAACGGGTACGATTCGATACCAATCACAACCCCGTAGTCGCCGTCCGCCCGCCGTCCTGTCCGTAACGGTTCGTCGATGCTGGGGAGCTCTGTGGCGAACCCATCGAAGACCAGGAGAAGTGCGGTCGCCATGCCGAGCCCCAACCAGCCCAGGCGTACGTCCTTCATCTCATCCACCTCCCCAAGAAGCATCTGGCCCTGGCTCGCAGAACGTACTCATCGAAGCCAGCCCTTCAAATGATGCACGAGTATTTTCAGCTCCTGCTTGCCCTCGGCAAGATTAGGCGCACAGGTCACCACGTCGAGGCTCGCGCCCGACTCGAAGCGGAACATGCGGGCCTCCATCTCGGACTGGAGCGATTCCGCGTCCCAGAGGACCTCGCGGACCTGGTCGTCCAGCGCGGGGGATCGGTCCATCTCGCGGATGGCCGCCACGACGCCGGACAATTGCTCCACGCGCTCCTGGAACGCGTTGACGTCGGCCAATCCACAGCGGGGTAGGTCGACGGTAGGCGGCAGCGGTGTGATGACCACCGGCTCCGCTGGGACATCCGTTGCCTCCGTGGCCCCTTGGTCCATGGGGGGCTCGGGGGCCGGTGCCCGTTCGGCGGGAAGGGCCGTTGATGCGCCCGACGCCGCGGGATGTTCTTCTCGGGTTCTGGAGAGCGCAATCGTCGTCAGATCCGGCCGGGAGAGCTGGCCGTGGGAGAGCACTAGATCCTCGTCGGAGCCCACGAGTTCGGGATTCTGCCGACGGTCGCGTACGAGTTCCGTGAGGACGCCACCGGCGTATCGAACGGCTTCCCCGGCAGTCACGTCACCGTTGCCGTCGAGGTCGGCCCACCCGTACAAGCCCCCCAGCACGAGGTAGCTGAACGCGGGGCGGGGGACCCCGGGTAGCGGCCCCGCAAACTCGTTGCCACGCCCCGCCGTCAGGATCGTCGCACCAGGCTTCTGCACCGCGTAGCCGGGGATGAGGGGCTGGAGCCCGTCGACCAGCGCGGCGCCACCGCCGCTCTTGCCTGAGAAGCAGGTGTCGAGGACGAGTACTGTATTCGCCCCGGAACCGCGCGCGAGTATTTCGAGCAGCTCGGCCTGCGACACGCCGCGGGCATAGACGCTACTCGCGGTCTGCTGGACATCCGCGCCCAGGAGCAGTCCGTCCTGGCCGTCCTTCGAAGGAGCGCCGTGTCCGATGAAGAGGAACCACAGCGTTCCCCCCGGTCCCACGCGACCTGCAGCCTCCTGGGTTTCTTCGAGGATGGTCTCGCGCGTCGCCTGTTCGTCCCGCAGCATGACGGTGCTCCCCAAGGGGAGGCCCCGGGTCTTCTTCAGCCACATATACCAGTCATCGATGTTGTCCAGCGCTCCGGGAACGTCCTCGACCAGCAGGTAGTCCTCGATGCCGATCAGAAGGGCAGCATCGCTCTCTCCTCCACCTTGGAGCGGCGGGGGAGCGCTCAGGTCGGGCCACGGTCCTTGCTTGGCCAAGGCCGGAATCGTGACGAGCGAACCGATCAGGATTGCGAACGTGCAGGCGAGTTTCCGGTTCACGTGCCCCTCCGTTTCTCAGTGCAGTGTACGGACAATGCGGAATCCGATTGGGCGTAGATCCGGGGCTGACCTGAATTCACGGGGGTTTCCGCCGCCCCAACGCCGCCTACACGACAACTTGTCACGAGCGTGATCCAGGCCCTCGTACGAAACATCCCTCCGGGGTAAGGTTGGGTTTGCTTACGACCACCCAAACCCCGAAGGGATGCCACGATGTCCACATCTTCCCAC
>CAZLEO010000303.1:0-11213 GCA_964558555.1 uncultured Rickettsiales bacterium
CCCCACCGACGAGGACGTCGACGGCGACGCCGACGGCTACACCATCTGCGACGGCGACTGCGACGACGCCAACGCCAACACCTACCCCGGCGCCCCCGAGCTGTGTGACGACGCGGACAACGACTGCGACGGTTTGCTGGGGGTGGACGAGGTGGACGCCGACGAGGACGACGTGATGCTGTGCGACGGCGACTGCGACGACGACGACCCCACCACCTACCCCGGGGCGCCGGAGCAGTGCGACCAGATCGACAACGACTGCGACGACCTCATCGACGAGGACGTGGACGAGGACCTCGACGGCGACGGCTTCAACGCCTGCCAGGGGGACTGCGACAACGACGATCCGGCCAGCTACCCCGGCGCCGAGGAGGTGTGCGACGGCGCGGACAACGACTGCGACGGCGTCCTGCCCGACGACGAGGCCGACCTCGACGGCGACGGGTACATCGCCTGCGGCGAGGACTGCGACGACGACGACGGCGCGGTGCACCCGGCCGCGGACGAGATCTGCGACGGGGTGGACAACGACTGCGACGGCGTCACCGACGACGTGGACGAAGACGGCGATGGATACCTGGCCGAGGACTGCAGCGGCGAGGACTGCGACGACCACGACGACGACATCCATCCGCTCGCGCTCGAGGAGTGCCTCGACGGGGTGGACAACGACTGTGACGGCGCGGTGGACGAGGCGGACGAGGAATGCGAGGACGCGGGCGACGACGACGACACCGGCCCGTCCAGTGACGACGACGATGACGACGGCGAGGACTGCGCGTGCGACGCCAGCGGTGCGGGCGCACCCGGGTCGTCAGCGCTGCTGGTGGTGCTGGGGCTGGCCGCGCTGGCGCGCCGCCGACGCGCCTAGGCGTACTTCGAGAACAGCCGCTCGACCAGGGCCACGTACTGCTCCATGGCCTGGTCCTTGCCCGCGCCCTTCTTGCCGGCCCAGGCGTCGTACTTGGCGCGCCCCTTGAAGTCCATCATGCCGGGGCGCTTGCCGGTCACGTCGCCCGCCGTGCCCTGCTTGAACAGCGCGTACAGCTCCAGCAGCTCCATGTTGTCGGGCCGCTTCGTCAGCGTGTTCACGCGCTCCTGGGCGGCGGCAAAGTCGTCTTGTAGGGCCACGGTTCCTCCACAACGGTTTCACCGAGGTTAGGACGGGGCGGGGGGCGCGTCCAGGGGGGATCAGGGAGAGGAGGGGCGGCTCACCGCCACTCGGACCTGGGCGCCCACTGCTCCGGATAGAGCTCCAGGCCCCAGTACCACCCGTTCGGCAGTGTCTCGCCCAGGGAGTTGGTCGACTCGCTCCAGACCTTCTCGCCGTTGCGGTACACGGTCCAGCGCACCAGGGCCCCCTCCGTGGGCTGCTTGATCTGCAGATCCAGGTACGGCAGCGTGTCCGGCGCCGCCTCGAATGCCAGCGTCCACTCGCCCGGCTGGAAGGTCTCCACGGCCTCGATGTGGACGTATTCCTTGGGAGTATCGCGCACGGCCGACACGTACATCTCGCCCGGCTGGGTCAGCTCGATGTCGATCTCGTACTTGTCGCCCCCTTCGAAGAACACCGCGGGGATGGAATCGTGGAACTCGTCGTCGTCGCCAGTGCCGGTGCAGGTCCACCAGCCCAGCGTCAGGGCCACGCCCAGCACGGTCGTGATCAACCACCACCCGGCGCGGCCGAGCAGGCGGATGCCGATGTTCTTGAGCAGGTCGCCGAAGTTCATGTTGCCTCCTCCATACCCCTGCACATGTCCCGAGCCGCGAGAACGTGACGCGGTATCATCGGTGGAGGCGGCAAAGGGCGGGCGATGACCTCGACGAGGCGCAAACGATGGGTGTTCCCGGCGGCAGCGGCGCTGCTGGGCCTGGCCGTCGCGCTCGCGGCGGCCGAGGGCATCGGTCGCGCCACCGAGCGGCGCTGGCTGACGCAGATGCTGGGCTGGCAGGTGGCCGACCTGCCGGTCCACCGCGTCAGCGACGACCCGGACCTGCTGTACGAGCTGCGGCCCGGCGCTGCCTGGGCGGCGCCGGACGGCCGCGAGATCCACGTCAACGACCTGGGCTTCCGCGATCCGCCGCGGAGCGCCGCCAAGCAACCGGGCACGCAGCGCGTGCTGTGCCTGGGCGGCTCCAACACCTACGGCGCGACCGTGCAGGACCACGAGACGTGGCCGGCGGCCCTCGAACGCGAGCTGGACCGCCGCGTGGCCGCGCCCGTGGAGGTGTGGAACCTCGGCGTGTCGGGATGGGACACGCGCCAGAAGGTGGCGCTGGCCCGACGCGCGACCGAGCTGTACGACCCCGACGTGCTGATCTTCCAGCTGTACAACGCCGGCCCGCGGCTGCTGCTCGAGGGCGACGCGCCCACGCGGCGCGTCCGCCAGGACCCCTCCCTGCTCGACGCCTGGAACGCCGGCGCCCTCGATCTCGCGCCCACCGGGCCCCTCGCGCGCGTCTCGGCCCTGGCGCGGCTGGGCGCCTGGCGGACGGTGCGCGTCGAGCGGGGCCACGTGATGGACGGGCGCCTCGTGGCGGCGCGGCGGGCGTGGACCGAGGGGACGGCCGAGCTCGGGAGGTTCCTGGACGAGATCGACGGCGATCCGCTGGCGCTGGGGCTGATCATCCCCGCCGGCTTCCAGTACTTCAGCGAATGCGAGGAAGACGAGCAGGTGCCGCAGACCCCCGAGGGGTTTGCCGCGTGTGACACGCACGTTCAGGCTCTGGATCAGCTCCGCGGCACGGGCCTGCTGCTGCTCGACCTGACCGCCGAGCCCGTGCCCGATCTGCCCGCGATCCGCGACTCACACCCGGGACCGGACGTCTACACCTGGTACGCCGATCGTCTCGCCGACGTCCTGTTCAGGGAACCGACTGACACGCCGCCTCGTCCCGAGCCCCGGCCATGATCTCGTCGAACGGGACCGGGGGGAGCCCCTCGAGGGTGCGCTGGACGCCCGGCATGTCGCGGTTGCACGCCACCCACGCGTAGCGCCCGAGCTGGTCCATGTCCACCCGCGAGGCCGCGTCCCCGGACTCCAGGATGCGGCGGGCCAGCTCGCCGCGGGACCAGCAGTGGCAGCAGCCCCAGTCCAGGTCGGCTACTGGCCCCGCGACCCAGTCGTGGAGGTCGGTGCAGTCGCACTCCAGGCGGGTCAGCCAGGCCAGCTCCTCGGTGAAGGCGTCGCCGCGGCCCTCGCGGATCATCCGCTCGAGGTAGTCCAGGTCGTCCGAGTCCAGATCCTGCAGATGCGTTCGGTGGACCAGGTCGAGCCCGTCGTAGTCGAGGTTGCTCGCGGCCTCGGTGCGGTCGCACAGCGCGAGGTTGTCCACCGCGCCGAGCCCGGCGAGGAGCACCAGGGCGGCCGCGGCGCCGCGACGGATCCAGGGACCCCGCGCGGGGGACTGGAGCAGGGCGACGACCACGAAGACGGCGCTGAGCGCGTTGATGTGGTGGAAGGGTCGCGGGTTCCCGTCCAGCAGGCCCAGCGCGAGCGTGACCGTCGCCCAGATCGCGGCAAACCACAGCACCACGTGCCGGGGCTCGGTCCGCCTCGCGGTGACGGCGCTGACGACGACGCCCGCGACCAGGCCCGCGGCGAGCAGCAGCAGGTAGGGCCACCGGACCCCCATCGACGCCGGCGCGGCCGGGAAGATAGTGGGAATCACCCACAGCGACCGCAGCACCAGCCCGGGGGCTCCGGTCACGGGCGGCAGCGCCGAGCCCTCTCCGCCCGGGATCGCACCGATCACCCCGCCGCCGTGCAGCAGCATGACCCCCACCATGGCCAGCAGCACCCCACCGGCGGCGCACGCCGCGCCCAGGCCCACCACCCGCGGGCGCCGGGTCAACGCGGCCGCGCCGACCAGGGCGACCGCCGCGGTCACGTTGAGCCGGTACAGGAACACCCCCGCCGCCAGCACCCCCAGCGGGACCAGCCAGTGCCACCACGGCCGCTCTTCGGGTTCGCGCGCCACCAGGAACAGGGCCACGGCCAGGGGCACGGCCATGAACTCCGAGTGGTTGCCGAACGGCGTCAGGTGCCGCATCACCGCGGGTCCCGGCGCCAGGATCCAGGGCAGGGCGCCGACGACGGCTCCCCACGGCCCGCACGCCCGCACCAGCACCAGCACCAGCAATCCCACCGCGAGCGCCTCGCCCAGCACGGTCGTCGCCATCAGCGCCCAGGTGCTGGGACCGGTGATCGCGGAGATCAGAGTCGAGACCAGCGCGATGGCCATCGGCCCCTGCTGCTGGGGTCCGTACGCCAGGGACGCCACGCCGGCGCGCGAAAGGTACGGCGCGATCCCCTCGCCGCCGTGGACGTCCAGCATCAGCGCGCCGAAGTACAGGTATTCGGGGTTGTACAGCAGCGCCGCGAGGCTGAGCATCTGGTAGGCGCGAAGCGCGATCAGGGGCACCACCACCGCGGCGACGAGGGCGACCTGCAGGCCGCGGCCGGGGCCGGTCTCGGTGGTGCTGGCGGTATTGGCCTCCATCGGCCCCACCCTACCAGCCCCCGGGAATACACGCCCGCGAGCGCGGTTATGATGGAGAATCCGCACCCATGAAGCTCCGACGTACCGCTGCCGTTCTCGCGCTGCTGGCCCTGCCCGTGCTGGTGGTCCCGCGCCTGTGGTGCGGCCGCGGCGGGGTCGCCCTGTTCGAGGGATCCGACGGCGCGGCCATCCCTCTGGCCCGTGAGGTGGCCGCGTGGATGGAGGCCGGCGTGGACGCCGACCAGTTCGCCACCGGCTCGTCGCGCTTCGACGGAGAGTGGGCCCTGGGCACGCACCAGATGGCCCTGCTGGGGCTGGGTCAGGTCGCCATGCAGGCCCCGGGCTCCCGCGACGAGCTACTGCCGGCGATGGCGGCGGGGGCCACGCGGCTGGCCGAACCCAGCATGCGGGAGTTCGGCACCCAGGCGTGGGGGGAGGACGGTCTGCGGGCCCTGGACTCGGAGGACGGGCACGCCTACCTGGGTTACCTCGACCTCGCGCTGGGCATGCACCGGCTGATTTATCCCGAGACCCCCCTGGCCGGGCTGCACGACGAGCTCACCGCCGCACTGGCCCGCCGCCTCGCCGCGGCCCCCCACGGCACCGTGGAGACCTACCCCGGCGAGACCTACCCACCGGACGTGTGCGCCGTGGTCGGCGCCATCGGCCTCCACGGCCGCGCCACCGGTGAGGACCACGGCGAGCTGATCGCGGCGTGGTCCGCCAGGGCCCGCGAGACGCTGGTGGACCCGGACACCGGCCTGCTGATCCAGGCCGTGGACGGCCGCTCCGGCGCCCCCGTCGACCGGCCGCGGGCCTCGGGTACGGCCATCGGCGCGTACTTCCTCGCATTCGCCGACGCCGACCTGTCCGGCGAACTCCACGAGGCCCTGCGCGACCAGTGCGCGGTGGGGCTGCTCGGCTTCGGCGGCATGCGCGAGTACGCCCGCGGGCAGCGCGGCGGGTTCGGGGACGTGGACTCCGGGCCGGTGGTGTTCGGGGTGGGCATGTCGTCCACCGGCTTCGCCCTGGCCGGGGCGCGCATCCACCGCGACCGGCGCGTGTTCGTCGGCCTGCACCGCACGTCGGTCCTCTTCGGCGCGCCAGTGCGACGTGACGGGCGCGCCAGCTACGTCACCGGCGGACCGCTGGGCAACGCCATCTTGCTGGCCATGCTCACCGCCGGCCCCGGCACGGCCGGCTGGGAGGCGCCATGAGGGCCGCCCGCGCGTGGCTGGCCGCCGCGGTCCCTGCGACGGCGGCGCTGCTGCTCGCCGTGCTGCACGCGGCCGGACTGCAGGCCATGGACGGGCTGGGCGTGGCCGAGTCGCTGCTCTCCCCGGCGGGCGCGGACGCGCTGTGGATGCCGCTGCTGGCCCTGGGGTTCGTGATCGTTCGCCTCGCGGCGATCCTGGCGGTGCCCGGGCTGCTGGCGGTGTCGGCCTACGGCGGGATCGTCGCTATTCGGGATCGGGCGGGCAGAGGTCGTCCGGGGACGCCTGATCCGGATCGCCGGCCGTGATCGCGTAGCTGTCCACCACGTCCTGCAGCCCATCGAGGATCACCCCCTCCGCGGCCAGCTGCGCGAACAGGGCCTCGTACTGGGGCACGCCCGTCTCCTGAACGTTGATGGCGTGGGTGACGAACCCCAGCGTGTACGGCCCGTCCGGCGCTGCGGCCAGATCCGCGAATGCGACCGGCAGCTCGTCGATCATGACGATGTCCTGCGCGAGGTCGTTGGTGAACGTCCGCATCCGCACCTGCCACACGCCGTGGCCTTCGATCGAGGTGGCGCAGGGTTCGCTGACCAGATCGCCGGGATCGGCCAGGTCCGTGTACTCGGCAGGGCCGCCCGCGGCAGAGATCTGCACGTCGGGCGGGTACTCCTCGGACGTGGCTGTGTGCACCTGGCCCGACGCGGGCACGCCGTCGATGAGCGACATCATCTCGGCGATGTCGCCCAGGTGCAGGGGATCGGGACCGTTGGGGCCGCCGCCATCGGCGAAGTAGACCTCGTCGGTGCCGTCGTGGTCCCGGTCCGCCTCCCAGCTCTCCAGATCCGTGTACCCGTCCCACGTGGCCGGCGCGGTGATGGGGTGGTGGTGCATGGCGATCTCGTGGCCGGCCGCCTCGTACGCCCGGATCAGGTCCAGGCAGTCCTCGTACTCGGCGCCCAGGTACTCGTACTGCTCGTCCCCGTCCCCGTCGTCGGGTACGACACAGTCGGGGTGCTGCACGTAGCTGGCCCACTGGGCGGTGAACATCAACGTCAGCCGGTGTCCGTCCACGTCCGCGGCCAGCACCAGCGCGGCGAGCCAGGGCAGCGCCTCCTCGGCGCGCGCGTGGCTGATCTCGCCGGAGAACAGGTCCACGGCCGGGCTGCCGGGATCCAGGTGGATGGCCATGTATGCGTGGGGCACTGGCGGCGGTGTGGTGTCGTCGTCGTCGTCGCCGTCGCACCCCACGGCGATCAGCGCCGTGACCAGGCCCAGCATCCACATCCACCTCTGCATGGTGTCCTCCCCACGCGGTCGGTCTATTCGTTGCGGCCGGGATCCTGCAGCATGGGTCCCGTGAAGACCAGGGAGGAGGTGACCGTGCAGCGCGAACAGATCAAGGTGGCTCTGGACCTGCTGATGGACCGCGTACGCATGACCACGACCGAGGGGGGCGATTGCAGCGTCGCGTTCGAGGACCTGGACCGCGACGCCATGATCGCCCTGGGCATCGCCGAGGACGTCGCGGATCACCTCGCTGACGCGCCGTGGTGGTCCGAGATGATCGACGACGTGGCCGAGACGCCGGACTTCTGCGAGCCCGGCGACACCCCGGAACAGGTGCTCGGGTACGCCAGGGACGTGGTCAAGGAATACGTCTGGAAGCGATTCTGACGGACCGGCAGGGGCGCTAGCGCGGCGGCGCGACCGTCCCGCCCGACCTACGCGGCGGCGCGACCTCGCTGCCGTCGTCGTCGTCGTCCCCTGTGGGCTCGGCGATCTCCACCCCCTCGAACGCGCCCGCGTCCGGGTCGTAGCGGAACGTGCGCTTCGAGCCGTCCATCACCGCGACGATCACGTTACCCGCCCGCCGGGCCTTCGACAGGTCCGCCAGGGCCTGCGTCGCCAGCGCCATGGAGGCCTCGTCCCGGCCCGGGTCGAGCACGGCCTGGGCGACGGCGTCACCGGACAGGGCCACTGCGGTGCCCTCGCCGGACACGTGCAGGCCCAGGGACGTGAAGGAGCCGTCCGCGCCCTGGTACTGCAGCAGGTGATCGCCCACCGCCAGCACCGCGGGCTTCTTGTCGTCGAAGTGGCGCGTGTCCACTTGCAGCTCCTGCGCGGCCCCGCCGGGATCCTGCAGATGCAACCGCACACCGCCCGAGGTGATGCGGCCGGCGTGGGCCTCGGAGTACAGCTGTTCGATCTCGGGTGGATACCGCGCGTCGAAGTCCCGATCGGGGTCGACGCTCGCCGCGGCGGAGAACGCAGATCGGGCCCCGTCAACATCGCCGGACACGAATGCCGCGACCCCAAGGTAGAAGTGCAGGTCGTACAGCAGCTCCCGGTCCGCGAACGCGTCCGAGCACAGCAGCCCCGCCCACGCCTCGTTGAACGCCTTGGCCGCCTTGCGGTCCTCCAGCAGGTCGGTCAGCTCCCGACCCTGCTCCACGAGCTCGCGGATGGCGTCGCCGCCGATCGCGTCGCCGTCGCAGGTGCGCACCTCGACGTCACCTGCCACCCACAGGGGGGCGTCGCTCGCCAGCGGGATCTCGCCGACGTGCACCCCACGCGCACGCTTGCGGGCGTCACCGAGCAGATCGGCGGCCAGCCGCCGCGCCCGGGTCTCCAGCTCCTCGTCCGGGCCGCCCGGGCCGTAGATCAACAGCACGCGCTTGGGCCCTGCCTGCGCGGGCAGGGCCGTCAGCAACGTCAACAGCGCCAGCAAAACGAATCGCACGGTCCCGGTGGTTCCTCCCACAGTGAACACCCGCCCGACTATAGGCCATCCAGCCGGCAGGTTCTGCTGTCATAATGCCGCCATGCGCCACTTTTCGCTCATCCTGTTGCTGATCGCACTCCCCCGCGTCGCCGCCGCGCAGGACCCCCGCGTCCTGATGCTGGGCAACAGCTACA
Source organism: uncultured Rickettsiales bacterium (assembly GCA_964558555.1). Lineage (GTDB taxonomy): Bacteria > Myxococcota_A > UBA796 > UBA9615 > CAYRNR01 > CAYRNR01. The sequence goes on from CAZLEO010000303.1 coordinate 8,637, forward strand.
CCCAGCAAAACGGCCTGCACCAGCTGCTGGACGAGGCCCTGACCGGCGCCGTCCCCACGTGGTCCGACGTGTACGCCGAGTCCATCGCGCCGGGTGGGTACACCCTGGCCGACCACGCCGAGCGGGCCGACGGCACGATGGGCGACGACACCGCCCAGCGCCAGGCCCTGGTCGCCGGCCCGAACGCCGGCACCTGGGCCTTCGTGGTCCTGCAGGACCAGAGCCAGGTTCCGGGTTTCCCCGAGACCGAGCTCATGTGGCAGGCCAGCCGCGACGGGGCTGTCGTGCTCGACGGGCTCATCGACGCCGGCGGCGCCGAGACCGTGTTCCTGCTGACCTGGGGCCGCCGCGACGGCGACAGCATGAACCCGACGATGTACCCCGACTTCTCGACCATGCAGGACCGGCTGCTCGAGGGGTATCTGGCCTACGCGGACGCCGTGTCCGACGACGACCACCAGGCCTGGGTCGCTCCGGCCGGGCTGGCCTTCCGCGAGATCCACGACGACATCGTCGCCGCCGGCGAGGACCCCCTGGCTGCGGACTCGGCGTTCTACACCCTGTACTCCGGCGACGGCTCCCACCCCTCCGAGCTCGGCTCCTACCTCGCTGCCCTCGCCGCCACCGTGGGACTGACCGGCCGGGACGTACGCGGCGGCTGGAGCCCCGACGGCACGGACGCCGACACCGCCACCCTGCTCCAGACCGCGGCCTGGGACGCCGTCCAGGACGACCTCTTCGGCGCCGTGGCCTACCGCTTCGTCCACGAGTGGGCCGACTGGACCGATCCCCAGGACGTGGGCGTCGAGGGCCGCATCGTCTCCGACACCGCCTTGCGGCCCGTGGTCCGGGTTGCCGAGGACCTGCAAATCGACGTCCTTCACGTGGGCGCTCAGCACGATACGGGTGCCCAGGGTGCTGGCGAGCTGAGGGTCACCGCCGGCACCACCGCGATCGACGAGGTCAACGTCGGAGAAGACGGCCTGCTCCGGGTGGACGGCGGCGATCTGCGGATCGGCGGCGGCGACCTGCACCACCTCACCCAGACCGGCGGCACGATCACCATCACCGGCACGACCCTGCTGCACACCAGCTACGACCTGCCCCCCGACGCCACACTGGTCTACGACATCCACGCGGACGACCCACCCACCTGGTCCATCCTCGGCGAGGTCTCGCTGAAAGGACTGGTGACGGTGGACGTCATGGGCGAGGCGGACGTCGCCACCCTCATGTCAGCAGGCGAACTCGATGCGTTCGGTATGAGCGTCGAGACACCCGACGGCTACTACCTCGAAGTGGACGGCAACACACTCGTGCTACGCAGGGGCGAGGCGCCGGGCGACGACGACGACAGCGCGGGTGGCGACGACGACGACGCGACGCCGGGCGGGGACGACGACTCGGCTACCGACGAGCCGGAGGCGGGAGGGTGTTCGTGTGGGTGTGGACCGCGCCGCGCCGGCGCGGCCGGCGCGCTGGGCCTGCTACTGATCGCCGGGCTACGGTTACGGCATGGCCGCCGCGCCCACGGCGCACGGTAGCACCACGATCCCCGCGCCGAAGCGCAGGCAGCACAGCAGCCCCAGGACCAGGGCGATCGCCGACACCCCGAGAAAACCAGGGAAAGGGCCTCCACCATCGGGTGTTGTGGCCCCCGTGGAGGTGGCGCATGCAAGGAGATCGACGGGGCATCGTGATGGCCGCTGTCGCGGGCGTGGCCGGGCTGGCCGCGGGCGCGGCGTTGACCGTGGCGTACCAGAATTCGAAGGAGCGCGACGCCGTGGACGGCGAGACGACGATCGCGGCGGAATCCGGTGACGAGGTGAGGCCGAGCCGGCGGGCCGACCGCTCGACCGGACCGGCCGGACCGCAACGGGCCGCGGATGAGGTGGACTCCGGGGCGCTCGAAGAGGAGATCGCCGAGCTCGAAGATGAGCTCGACCGGCTCCGCATGGAGGCGGCGCTGGCCAAAGGGCAGCTGAGCCACTACGAGGGAGATCCCCAGCCCTGGCCCGAGGACGTGCCGCCGGGGTTCGGGGCCGAGGCCTTCGCGGCCGCCGCGGAGCAGGCCGCAGAGGACGTCGAGCACGCCGAGCTGCTCGACGTGGACTGCTCCGAGTTCCCCTGCATCGCCGTGTTTCAGTCCCACGACGAGGGACCGGAGTGGCACCGGGGCATCCACGAGGCCATCCCCGACCCCGAGGGCTACGACGGCGACGTGGGCAAGATGGTCTGGGCGTCGGAGTCCGACGACGGCCGCGGCAGCGCCCGCCTGGTATCGGTGGCCATGATGCCCGAGGGGTATGAAGACGACGGTCTGCGCGAGCGCACCGAGTTCCGCGCCGGCACGTTCACCGAGGGCCTGGCCGAGGAGGTGCTGGCCGAGGGGGCGGAGAGGTGAGCCCCGGAGAGGCGCCGGAGAGGCGCCAGCCACTTCTCCGGCCACTTCTCCAGCCGACGAACCGTCAACCGTCAGTGTCTGACACCTGGTCTTTGGGAGTCCCCGCTCCCGCTACACCCGTATCGGTTTCTCCATCCAAAACGGTGCCGGCCGCTCGTCATCCCCGTACCGGA
>CAZLEO010000304.1:0-11187 GCA_964558555.1 uncultured Rickettsiales bacterium
CCTAACGTTGGTGTTTGCGCGATCAGCAGATCGAGTTTTTGCGGCTGCTCGAAGGCGCACAGCTCCCAGCGCTCGACCCGGTCCGCCGCATGCTCGGCCACGATCCGGCCGACGGCCCGCACGTTGTCCGCGGTCGCCGTGATGCCGGGGATCAGCGGTGTGCGTATCCACAGATCGGCTCCGGCCGCGGCCAGCGCCCGCAGGTTGTCCAGCACCTCGCGGTTGTGCCGACCCGCGTGCGCCTCGTGCGCGCCGGGGTCGGCCAGCTTGAGGTCGTACAGCACCAGATCGGCGTGCGCGGCCATGCCCAGCAGCGCCTCGGTGGAGCACACGCCGCAGGTGTCCAGCACCGTGTGCAGCCCCTCGTCGCGGCATCGCCGCAGGAACCCGGCCACGAACGCCGCCTGCACGCCGGGCTCGCCGCCCGACACGGTCACGCCGCCCCCCGAACGGGCGAAGTACGGGCGATCCTTGACCACCTCGGCGAGCAGATCGTCCAGGGTCCAGGATCGCCCCAGCAGCTCCAGCGCGTTGCTCGGGCACTCCTCGGCGCACGCCCCGCACACCTCGCACCGTTCCCGATCCGGGGCGATCCCCTCGTCGTTCGCTGCGAGCGCGCCCGTGGGGCACACCTCGAGGCAAGACCGGCAGCCGATGCAGGACCCGCCGTTCCACACCAGCTCGGGCCGGCTGGCGATGCTCTCGGGGTTGTGGCACCAGCTGCACGTCAGGGTGCACCCCTTGAGGAACACGGTCGTGCGTATCCCCGGGCCGTCCTCGGTGGACATGCGCTGGATGTTCAGGACGGTGGCGGTGGTGTCCCCCACTCAGACCTCCCGGTGGATCTCGCGCGCGATGATCTCGTCCTGGAGCTCGCGGCCGATGCTGGAGAAGTACGCGTTGTAGCCGGTCACCCGCACGAGCAGGTGGCGGTAGGCCTCGGGGTGCTGCTGCGCGTCGAGCAACAGGTCCGCGTCCAGCAGGTTCACCTGCAGCGCCGTGCCGCCGTTGTCGCAGTACCCGCGCAGGAACGCCTTGAGCTTGGCGCGGTGCTCGGCGTCGGCGAGCAGCGCCGTGGAGAAGGTGATGGTGTGGCTCGCGCCGTTGGGCAGCGAGCACACGTAGTCCTCCCAGTCCCCGTCCGCGGCGCGCCCGCCCAGGACCTTGCCCACGGAGTTGGCGTTGGCCGTGGGCCCGTTCACGTCCGCGCCGTTGGACGGGCAGATGGCGTTGGAGAGGAACTTGCCCTGGGGCCGCCCGTCGGCGCTGGCCGCCATCACGTAGCCGTCCCCCACCCAGTAGTTCCAGCTGAGCATGCCCGGGCGGAACTGACGGTTCGTGGATCGGGTGCGATGCCGCCAGGTCTCCTCGGCCCAGAGATCCATCACGCGGCGGCCCAGGGCGTCGGCGCGGTCGTCGTCGCGGCCGTACTTGGGCGCCTTGTTCAGCGCGCGCGCCCGCAGCACCTCGTGGCCCTCCCAGTTGTCGCGCAGCGCTCGCATCAGCTCGCCCATGGAGCAGCGCCCCTCCTCGAACACCAGGTGTTGCACGGCCAGCAAGGAGTCCACGGTGGTGGCAAAGGTCACCGCCTCGATGGTGGTGAAGCTGATCTCGGCGCCGCCCTGGGTCACGTCCAGGCCCTGCTCGGCGCAGCCGCCCACGAGGCACGAAAGGTACGGCGTGGGGCTGTACTCCGCACGGATCGACTCGGTGAGCTCGTACAGGTCCACGCAGCGGCGCACGAGGTAGCGGGTCTGCTCCGCGTAGGCCGCCCAGAACTCGTCGAAGGTGGCGAACCGCGTGGCGTCCCCGGTGCGCGGACCGTCCTGGGTGACGCGCGCGGCCTTGCCGGTGATGGGGTCCACCGCCGGGATCAGGTCCTTGCCGCCGGTGAACGCCAGCTCCACGGCCTTGAGCAGGTTGAGGTTGTTGTCCACGGTGCCGGAGCGGTCGTTGCCCACCATGGTGTTCTCGAGACAGCCCACGCAGGCGTAATCGTGCACGTTGCCCGGATGGATCAGGTGCTCGATGCCCGCCCGCTTGGCCTGTCGCAGCAGGCCGGCCATGGACCGCTCGTCGAAGTTGAGCAGGAACGGCGCGCCCTGGCTCGACGCGATCATCTCCACCACACGATCCAGCAGCTCGTCGGGGGTGTCGCGGTGCAGCCGCACGTTGGGCTTGGGCTCGAGGATGGGCGACATCTCGTCGATGACCTCGAGGATGGCCATGGTCAGGTCGTTGGTCTGATCGCGGCCGCCCGGCCCCAGGCCCGACAGGGTCAGCAGCTGGCCGAAGCCCGCGGTGATGCCCTGGTTGCCGCCCACGCGGATCATGGCGTCGTAGGCGTGGTTCGCGTGCACCCAGAAGCAGCGCAGGATCTCCTTGCCGAGGTCGCGGTCCATGCCCTTGTGCACCGACAGGTCCCAGAACGGTCCGAGGATCTGGTCGAGGCGGCCGAAGCTCACGCCGGGGCCCGGGTAGCTCTCGTCCGACATGACCAGCATGTGGGTCAGCCACAGGGCCTGCACCGCCTCCCAGAAGGTCTCGCAGGGCTCCCAGGGCACGCGATCGAGGTTGGCGGCCATCTGCGTCAGCTCGGCGGCGCGTTCGGCGTCCCCCTCCCCTTCGGCGAGGATCCGGCAGAGATCGGCGTACTTCGCGGCGAGGTCCCGCGGCATGGTGGCCGCGGTCATCATGGCCCGCAGCTGCTCGCCGCGAGGGCCGATGCGTTCGCGCGCGGGCAAGGCCTGATACCGCGCCTCGAGGTCGGCGTGGATGCCCTGCCAGCCGTCCCGCAGCACGCGCTCGTAGTCGGGGATCAGGTGGCCGCTGGTGGCGCCGGAGTTGCCGTACCCGTGCTGGTGGAAGGTCTTGACCGCGGCACGCGCGGCGTCGACCCGCTTGCGCCAGGCCCTAGCCTCCCGCTTCGTCCAGCAGCGCGACGCCAGGATGTTGAACCGGGCGCCGGCCAGCAGGTCCCCCGGCAGGATCTCCTGGGGCAGGTACTCCACCATGATCTGACGGACGAACCACGCCCGGCGGCGGGGCAGGCTCCACGACCAGAAGTCCGCGTGCAGCCGCACGGGCCGCGCCGCCTGCAGCGTGGAGCTGCAAAACGGCTGCAAGAACGCGTAGGTCTCGGGGACGATGTGGTACGTGGTCTCGTCGTACACCACGTCCCACGACGTGCCCGTGGTCCAGCTGGTGAACTCGTTGTTCCACGGCCGCTTCACGCCGGCGAAGAAGTGGTCGCGCAACCACTGGATGCGCGGCGACAGGCCGTGCGGTTGCTTGATGGCGAATCGGGCCGGGCTCTGGGCGGCCATGGCTTGCTCCTTCACGGGTTGCGGCTCATCACCTCGGCCAGCACGTCGCGGCCGTGGCGCAGCAGCTCGTCCATCACCTGCACCGCGCCCGACGCGTCGCGGGCCTCGATACGTTCCAGCAACCGTTGGTGGTACTCGACCACCACCTCCGCCACCGCCTCCACGGCAAAGAACTGGCCGCTGAAGTTCTTGTAGGCGGGCTCGAAGGACTTGATCAGCAGCGGATAGACCGGGTTGCCCGAGGCCAGCGCCACGGCGTGGTGCAGCTCGAAGTCCAGGTCGGTCACCGCGGCGGCGTCCTCGGGATCGGTGGCGCGCTCGGCCGCGACGAGGGCCCCCAGCCGCCGCAGGTCGTCGTCCGTGCGGTGGATCGCCGCGCAGCGGGCGGTCTCGGTCTCCACGAGCCGCCGCATGTCGAGCATGCCCGAGAGCAGCGCCGGATCGATCTCGCCGCGCTGGTGGTTGATCAGGGAGGCCAGCAGCGCCAGCGACCCCGACCGCCGGTAGTCGTTGACCACGGCCCGGGCCCGCGGTCGTACGGTCACCAGGCCGCGCGCATCGAGCTCGGCCAGGCCCGCGTGCACCACGGGGCGGCTCACGCCGAGCTGCGCGGCCAGGTCCCGCTCCGACGGCAATCGCTGGCCGATGCCCACCTGTCCCGAGAGGATCAGCCCCTCGAAACGCTCCACGAACACGTCCTTGAGGCTCGGCGCCTCGAGGGGGCGTAGCTTGACATCCATGAATCTGGTAATACCAGATGCCGGCTGGTCAGGAAAGGACTATCGATCGAGCAGGTCGCGCCAGATGCGCTCGATCCGCCCGAACACCGCGCCCCAGGTCAGCTCGTCGAGGTGCACGGACTCGCGCTGCGTGTCGATCTCGCCGCGAGCGAGCGTGTCCTCGATGGCAGCCGCGAGCTCCTCGACGAAGGCCGGCAGGTCGTCGGCAACGGGTGTGTCCACTCCCTGGAGACGGGGCGTCCGCACCCGCTGGATCGCCGATCCCATCCGCGGCGCGAGCTCGTCCACCACGCCGGGCAGGTCCGTGGACACGACGCGGCACCCGCACGCCATGGCCTCGGCGAGCACCAGCGGGACCCCCTCGTAGAACGACGGCAGCACGCACACCGAGCACGTGCGCATCAGCTCGGCGAGCTCGGGCTGGGCCACCATGCCGTGCAGGACCACGGCGGGGGCCATGGCCTCCATGCGAGCGCGGATGGCGTCGGCCTCTTCGCCGGCGCCGCTGCCCGCCACATGGAGCTGGAGGTCCGGGTGGTGCGGCGCCAGCCGCTGGACCGCGTCGAGCAGCCACGGCAGGCCCTTGGCCGCCGAGTACTTGCCGATGTACAGCAGGCGTTCGCCCGGTGCGGGCGTGCGTCTCCGGCCGTGGAAGAGCTCGTCGCGGTACCCGGGGCCCACCGCGTGCACGCGCTCCGGCTCCACGCCCAGCGCCCCCTGCAGCTGTCGTCCAATCCCGCGGTGGATCACGGCGAAGGCATCGTTGCGCCGGCAGCCGGCCGCCACCTCGTCGGCGAGGTGTGGGCAGAGCTCCCGCTGGCGCAGGCCCGTGGCGTGGCTGTGGTTGACCACCGGGGTGTCCGGCGCCAGGTCCTTGAGCATGGACGCCACGATCCACACGTGGTTGGCGTGGATCAGGTCGGGCCGGAAGTCCGCGATGACGTCGCCCAGCAGCGTCCGCCAGGCCTCACGGTAGCGCCGCAGCTGCGCATCGCCCATGGAAGAGAAAACCGTGGATCGGTATGGCATCACGTCGCTCATCCCGGGCACCGGGAAGTCCAGGTCGCCGCCGGGACCGAAGCGCAGCGCATGGATACGTTCTTCCGCGAGCCCCCCCACGGGCGGGACGGGATCGCCCGCCGGTATGCCGATCACCGCAGCCTGGTCCCACCCGGCGGAGGCCCGCCGCGCCAGGGCATCCAGGGTCACGCCGCTGCCGGTGAGGGAGGGCCGCTGGGAGAGGACGTGGAGGACTCTGGGCACCGTGAACTCCTGAAAAGTGGCCACGCCTACGCGCACGTACAGTTTGAAATCCCGTATCCTAGAATAACGCCACAGGGTCGGGGGGCGAGACGCCTGGGTATCGATGCACGGGATCCGGAAGGTAGGTCGCTACGAGCTGCTCGAGCTCCTCGGTCGGGGGGGCATGGCCGACGTGTACCTGGCCCACGTCTCGGGCATCGGCGACTTCAAGCGCCTGTTCGCGGTGAAGATGATCCGCACCGACCTGCCCCAGTGGGAGCGCTACGGACAGTTCTTCATCGACGAGGCGCGCATCACCGTGCAGATGCGCCACCCCAACATCGTGCAGGTGTTCGACCTGGGCATGAGCGAGTACGGCCCGTACCTGGGCATGGAGTACGTGGACGGCCCGGATCTGCGCCAGCTCATCGGCTGGTCTTCGGAGATGCGCCAGGGGGTGCCGTTCAATCTCGCGGTGTTCATCACCCGCGAGCTGCTCCAGGCGCTGGCCTACGCGCACGACACCACCGGCGACGACGGCGAGCACCTGGGCATCGTCCACCGGGACATCAGCCCGTCCAACGTGTTGCTGAGCACCAGCGGCGAGGTCAAGCTCAGCGACTTCGGTGTGGCCATGGCCAACATCGCCAGCCAGGCCCAGGGGCCGGGCGCGGTGGTGGGCAAGGCCCGCTACTTCGCCCCCGAGGTGGCCCGCCGCGAGCCCGCGACCCCCCAGAGCGACCAGTTCTCGCTCGGTGCGGTGCTGTTCGACCTGTTCACCGGCCAGTCGCTGGTGGACGGCCAGCACTACACCGAGATCGTGGCCAACCTCGAGGTGTTCGACATCGAGCAGCGGCTCGAGGGCGTGTACTCCATCCCCACCGCCCTGGAGAAGCTGTTCCTCAAGGCCCTGGCGAGGAGGCCGGAGGACCGTTACGCCACCGTGGGCACCATGCTCGACCACCTCGACGACTACATCTTCAACGCGGGCCTGCGGGTCGGCAGGGTGGAACTCGCCGAGTATCTCAAGCAACTCGAGCAGTACATCATCAGCAACGATAGCGGCTCCATGAGCGGCTTCTCGGACGTGAGCGAGCGGGAGCTGTCGAGCATCTGGACCGCCAACCGCGGCGACGGGAGCGGAGACGTGTTCCGCAGCGCGTCGGTGGTCCCCGCAACCAGGGGCGGCGCGGCCGCAGGCGTCCTCCCGGCGACCCTGCCGCCCGTGGGACGTCGCGCGGCGGCGACCCTCACGGGAACGCCCGTTCCGGGGCCGGAGATCACCGCGCCGCCCCGCGTATTGCCCCCCAGGCCAGCCGAACACACGGTGTCGATGCCGCCGTTCGGCCAGAACCGGCCCAAACCCGTGACGGCCCCAAAACCGACGCCGACACCCCCGGCGAAGCCAGCCCCGGCCCAGCAGGATCCGCGCTGGAACCAGGGCGAGATCCTGGCGTTGCCCGAGTACGAGCGGGTCAAGATGTGCGATCCGGCCGAGGGGCCGGTGGACTACACCGAGGACGAGTTCGACGATCTGCTGGACCGCGAGCACCCCAAACCCGACGCGCTGATCTCCTTCGACTTCGGCGAGCTGCGGCCCTTCCACGAGTGGGCGCGCATGGGCAACCCGCGCACTTCGGTCCACCCCGCATCCATGGTGGCCCACACCACGCCGCTGACCATCGGCCCCGCCCTGAGCAGGATCATCACCGCCACCAGCGGCGACGCGGTCATCCAGCTGTTCGACGGGCGCCAGGCTGTCGGTCTCATCGTCCACAACGACCACATCCACGGGGTCTGGACCGAGAAGCTCGGCGCCGACATCCTCGCCCACCTGGTCGAGCGCGACGTGGTGTCCCGCTCCCAGATGCAGGTGCTGAGCAACCTGGCCGCCGGCGACGCCGCGCGCATCCCCGAGCTGGCGGTACAGCACGGCATCCTCAGCTCGGTGCGCCTGTTCCACGAGGCCCGCCTGAGCATCCAGGAACAGCTCGAGCGCGCGCTCACCTGGCCCACCTGGCGCATGAACCGGATCCCGGTCCAGAACGCCGGGTGGGGCATGGAGCGGGCGGGGATCTCCCTCACCGGCGCCCTGGAACGCGCCGCGCAGTCGGTGTTCTCGCTGAAGTGGTTCGTCGGGCTGATGCCCGATCTGCCGGACGCCAGCGTGCGCGCACGCAAGCGCGAGGTGGCCGACCAGCTCGACCGCCTGCTGGGCAAGGGCACGCTGCGCGTCGAACGCGACCTGCCCTCGGGCAGCAAGGTCCGCGACGCCTGCATGGCGCCCAGCGGCAAGCTCGACGAGGACCGCACGCGCAACCTCTACGAGATGGTCGTGCTCGGCCAGGTAGAGCTGTCGGTCAGCGCCGGCCCGGGGGTGCTGCGGTGAGCAAGCCCGAGGTCAAGAAGGTCCGCAAGGTCCTCAAGGAGCTGCGCAAGGTCACCACCACCTTCCGCCTGTATGGCAAGGAGCACCCCAACACCGAACGCATCGCCGACACCTTCGTCGCCTCCATGGTGCCCCTGCTCGAGGAGCTGGGACGGCTCGAGTTGCAGGTCAACGCCGATCACCTGTCCATGGGTGACGCCGTGGTCTATCGCGACGACGAGGCAGGATCGTTCGCCGAGCTGATGTACCGCGAGGGCGTGCAGCAGCTGACCCTGCTGCCCGGCATCGACCGCAACGAGCTGCTCGAGCTCGTGCGGCTGCTGTCCATCAACCTCAACCTGCCCGGGTACGAGGAGGAGACGCTGATCAGCCTGCTGTGGCAGGCGGACTTCAAGCACATCCTCTACGAGGCGGTGCAGGGACTGGTCGAGGCCGTGGAGCAGTCCGAGACGGCCGCCGCCGGGGAGATGGGGGCGTTCTCCGAGGTGTTGACCCACATCCTCGCCACCCAGGACGAGGTCTCCGCTCTGGCCAGCGTGGACGAGGACTCCCTCTCGTCGATGAGCGAGGGGGCGCAGCGCGAGGCCGCCCACCAGTACCTCAACACCCACCGCTCCACCGAGGACCAGGCGCGCCCCTCCACCCCGTTCACCAAGGCGCTGCAGGAGGCCGCGCAGGTCGCCGGCGTGTCCAAGCCCGTGGCCTGGAGCAAGGAACAGCAGTCCGCGGTGGTGGAGACCATCGAGTGGGCAGAGGGCTACCGCGGCGAGCTCAACGTGCCCGCCGAGCAGGTGGCCGAGTACTGGAAGACCCTGGGCGCGGACACGTACGAGTCCATGCTCGGCAACGCCCTCGAGGCGTCGCTGTTCCTCGCGGCCAAGCCGGTGAAGGGCCTGACGCGCGAGCACGCGCTGGATCTATCCCGCCGGGGCATCGACGCGGCCCTCGAGTCCAACTCCACGGACCCGTACACCACAGCCGTGGGCATCCTCGACCGGATGGTGGACGCCGAGGAGTTCACCGACGCCCACGACGACCTCACCGCGCTGCGCGACGAGTGCCTGACCCCGGAAGCCCTGGCGCGCGTCTGCCGCACCGCCCGCACGTCCGGTACGCGGACCACCGGGTTGTGGGCGTTCATCGCGTCCGGCGGCGAGGCCCGGTTGCTCGCCGTGCGCGACCTGCTGTGGCAGATCGACGAAGAGCTCCAGGCCGCGGTCGTCATGGACGCCCTCAACGGCGCCGCCGAGGACAGCCCCGAGATCCTCGTGGAGGACATCCACGGTCTGAGCTTCGAGCAGCTGATCCCCGTGTACACCTGCGTGGCTCGCTCCGAGCACCCGGAGTTCCGCAAGGCCCTGCGCCACGGCCTGCGCCACCCCAAGGCGGACGTGCGGCTGCACGCCCTGCGCATGGTCATGGCCCAGCCCGACGAGTCCAACGCCGCGGCCATCGCGCCGCTGTTGCAGGACAAGGATCCCCGCATCCGCGTCAGCGCGCTGAAGTCCTTCCAGGGGATCTCCCTGCCCGACATCGCCCCGTTCCTCAGCGAGGAGCTGCAGAGCCCCGATTTCCGCAAGCGGGACCGCGAGGAGATGAAGCTCGTGGCCAAGGCCTACGGGTACTCCCTGCGCGCCGACGCCCTGGACCTGTTCAAGGCGCTGCTCAAGCGTGGCCGCCTGCGTCAGCTCGGCCAGGAACGCCCCGACCTCGAGGCGGTACTCTGGGGCATGGTCGCCACGGGCAGTGACGAGGGCCGGCTGATGGTCATGCGCGCCCGCAAGTCCTTCTTCCCGTCGGTCTCCAGGGCCGCCGAGAAGGTCGTCAACCAGGCCAAGATCCGCACCGACACCGGGGAGGACGCATCATGAGCGAACCCACCGGCTTCGGCCGCCCCAACGATGACCAGATGGAGCTCGGAGAGGGCGACGAGGAGCGCGAGCGGCGCAAGCGCATCCAGGAACTGGGCCGCAAGCTCGTGCCCCGGCTGGGTCACTACATGCGCATCCAGGCCATGTACGACGCTTCCAACGAGACCCCCCGCCGCGCCCTGCAGGAGATCGTCGACTCCCTGGCCAAGGTGAAGTCCGACGAGGACGCCGTCGCCCTGGTCATGGCCGACGTCAACGCGTTCATCAACGGCGTACGCCTCAAGCTGGATCGATCCACCACCGACGTGGTGCTCCAGTTCGGCCAGATGCTGTCCGACTACGGGCTCGGCGGCCTGGTCTTCCTCGAAGGGGTCCGCAAGGAGTCCATCGCCAGCTTCTACAAGCTGCTCGAGGAGGTGGACAAGGGCCCGGAGGCGCGCACCAAGCTGTCCGATCTGCTCGGTCGCAACGGCATCACCGACATCGCCCTGATCCCGCCCAAGGTGGCCTCCACCAAGGCCGAGGACGCCGCGCAGCAGTCCTACCTGCAGCGCCAGAAGTGCGTCGAGACCTTCACCACCGGCATGCTCGCGCTGGGCGTGGGCGGCAAGAAGAAGCTGCCCGAAGCCGTCCAGCGCCGCCGGCAGTCCCAGGTGGTGCGCAACCTCATCGAGGCGGGCGAGGAGAACCTCGACAACATCATGAACCTCTCCGCGGTCAAGGCCTCCGAGGCCGCGTTCGAGAACCACGTCATGGCCACCACGGTGCTGTCCCTGTCCATGGGCATGAGCCTCGGGCTCAACCGCAAGCACCTGCTCCGCCTGGGCCTGTGCGCCATGCACGCGGACGTGGGCGAGTCCCAGCTCCCCGAGGAGCTGCTGGAGAAGCCCGACGAGTTCGACGACTCCGAACGCGCCGAGATGGAGACCCACGCGGTCAAGGGTTTCGCCCACCTGCTCGACAAGCACGGCTTCAACGCCAACTCCCTCGAGCGCGCCCTGGTCAGCCTCGAGCACCACCTCAACTACGACCTCAAGGGCGGCTACCCCGAGGTCCGCCGCGGCGAGGTCCACCTGTTCTCCCGCGTCGTCGCCATCTGCGACACCTACAACGCCCTGCTCTCGGACCGCCCCCATCGGCCCGCCTTCCCCCCTGACCAGGCCGTCAAGATCATCGCCCGCGGCGCCGGCACCCGCTTCGACCCCATGCTGTGCAAGGTCTTCCTGACCTCCATCGGCAACTACCCCCCCGGCTCGCTGGTCGAGCTCAGCTCCGGCGAGGTCGCCATCGTCTACGGCGCCGGCCACGGCGAACGACCCATGGACCGCCCCCGCGTCCTGCTCGTGCGCGACGCCAAGGGTAAGGACATCAGCCCGCCCCGCCTGGTCGATCTCCACGCGAAGATCCCCGGACGCAAGGCCTTCAAGCGTTCCATCGTCCGCCCGCTGGACCCCAAGGCGTTCGGGATCAACCCGTCGGGTTACCTGTTCGCCAAGGACATCGAGGGATCGGGAGCATCGGTGGGGGGGTAGGAAAAGGGACGCTCACACTTTTACGCCTTTTTCCTACCGCGTCAGGATCCGGTTGGATAACTCCAAGGCTTTGATTTAACGAGACTT
>CAZLEO010000305.1:0-4844 GCA_964558555.1 uncultured Rickettsiales bacterium
CCATGCACCCGGACGACGACGATGGAGACGGCTTCTCGCCTTGCGACGGGGACTGCGACGACGGCGAGGCGTCGGCCTATCCTGGCGGGATAGAGATCTGCGACGACATCGACAACAACTGCGACGGCTCTCTGTCGGCCACGGAAGTCGATGATGACGGAGATGGCTCCATGGTTTGCGAGGGTGACTGCGACGACGGGGACGCGACCGTCTACCCCGGGGCTGCTGAAGTTTGCGACGGCGTCGACAACAACTGCAACGGGACGATCCCTGCCGACGAGGACGATGCGGATGGGGACGGCTGGATGGTCTGCGAGAACGACTGCGATGACGGGGACGCGGCCGTCCACGAGGGAGCTCCTGACGTCTGCGATGCTCACCTCGACAATGACTGCGACGGTCAGACCGATCCACTCGAGGCTGACGACGATGGGGACGGGGCGACCGAGTGTGGCGACGACTGTGACGACACTGATGTGGGATTGAACGTCCAGGACGTCGATGGCGATGGGTGGACCACGTGTGATGGGGACTGCGACGACGGCGACGCGGACGCCAATCCAGGGGAAACAGAGGTCTGCGGAGACGGGATCGACAACGACTGTGATGGGTTGGAGTCTGGCTGCGGTCCGATGGGGACCATCGATCTCTCCCTGGCCGACGCCAAGCTTCTTGGCGAGGCCAACGACGACAGGGCTGCTCATTGGCGGGGCCTGTGGCGAGCCGGCGACATCGACAACGACGGCTACGACGATATCCTCGTGGGCGCCGCGTACAACGACGACGGCGGCAATCGCGCCGGAAAGGCATACGTCATCTACGGACCGGTGTACGGAACGTTGGACCTTTCCGCCGCCGACGCCGAGCTCATCGGAGTCGCCGCTTCCGACCTGGCTGGATATGCGGTCGCTGGTGGCGGAGATGTGGATGCCGACGGATTCGGGGACTTCATCGTCGGAGCCCACGCATCGAACGCGGGAGGCACCGACTCCGGTGCAGCGTACATGTTCAACGGACCCGTCTACGGAACCCTCTCCCTATCTGTGGCCGACGCAACGTTCGTGGGCGAAGACGCGGACGACAACGCCGGAATCGCGGTTCGGCTGGACGGCGACGTGGACAGCAACGGGTATGACGACGTCCTGATCGGTGCGTACCATGCGGACGACGGCGGCGCGGACTCCGGGGCCGCCTATCTGTTCTACGGACCAGTGACCGGAACGAACGACCTGTCCACAGCCGACGTTCACTTCGTCGGAGAAAATGCGTCGGATGCTGCTGGATTCGGCATCGCCCTGTCCGGAGACGCGGATGCCGACGGCAACGCAGATATCCTGATCGGTGCCCACGGTAGTGATGCAGGGGGCAGCGCGTCGGGCGCAGCCTACCTCTTCCACGGACCGGTGAGCGGAACGATCGACCTGTCCGCAGCAGACACCACCTTCGTAGGCGAGAACGCGGATGACTATGCCGGCTGGGCCACGGAGTTCATCGACGCCAACGGCGATGGGTTGGATGACCTCTTGATCGCCGCGTATGGCAACGAGGAGGGCGGCTCGAGTGCCGGGGCGGTCTACCTGGTGAACAGCCCAGTATCCGGCACGGTCGACCTGTCCGCCGCGGATGGGAAGTTCTACGGCGAAGACGCCGAGGACGACGCGGGCAAGGCGTTGATCTCAGCAGGCGACATCGACGGCGACGGTATGGACGATCTGCTCATCGGAGCCAATGAAGCGAATGAGGGTGGGGGCAATTCGGGAGTCACCTACCTGCTCTATGGACCGCTGTCCGGAACGCTCGACCTGGTCAACGCGGACGCGATCTTCGTTGGCGAGAGCGCCGACGACCACTCCGGGTACAACATCGGTGCGGGTGACCTGGACGGGGACGGACTGGACGACATCTTGATCGCCGCTGGGTACGACGATGAGGCAGTGAACAACGCCGGTGCGGCATACATCTTCTACGCAGCGGAGTAGCTCGGGCTGGTCCTCCGGGACGAGAACAGGGGCGATGGGCGAGAATTGACCAGCTCGTGCGGAAGCCCCCGGCCCGCGGCTCAGAACCTCCCCGCGATCCCGAAGTAGCCCGCCCCGAACACGGGCGTCATCTCCACCTGCGGACGTTTCCCGTACATGTCGATCAACAGCACGTCTTCCTGGGTCAGGCCGAGCTCCTCGCGCAGCTCGGCGTTGTACCGGTCGATGATCGCCTGCGCCTCGTCGGGCGTGTAGTAGTTGGCGGGCATCCGCTGCTTGGGGATCGTGAAGATCGGGATCATCCACGAGAAGTTGATGACGATCGTGCCGGGTAACAGCAAGGCCATCCCCTTGGCCATGTAGGCGTCGGCCTCGTCGCGGGTGGAGTGGTAGCCCGGGTCCTCCAGGTCGAGGTCGTAGTGGGCGGCCATGGCTTCGTTGGACTTGTCGAGCATGACGATTCCGCCGATGATCAGCCCGGTGCTGGCCAGACCCACGGCCAGCGACATCACACCGGCCGTCTGCCGCTGCTCCTTGAGCCTGACCACCATCCGCTCATCGCCCACCATCTCGGAGAAGTCCGTGGCGCTGAGCGGCGTGACGTTGCCCTGGGCCACGATCCAGCTCTGGGCCAGGGTCGTCCCGGTGGTCCCGGAGACGTAGTTCAGCTTGGCCCGGGACAGATGCCTGCGCTTGTACTCCAGCAGCGCTGCGGCGTTCGGTGCGGTATCTTCCGGCACCCCGCCGATCACGCCCCCTTCGGCGGGTTCCTCCGTAGCCGTCGCCATGTCCGAAGCCGAGGCATCTCGACTTGAACAGGCCAGCGCCAAGGCGAAACATCCGATGAGCCAGATCAGGTTCCTGGGCGTACACGACCGTGGATTCATGTCCCCTCCTCGTGTCGGGGCAGGCCGCCGGCCGCCCGATTCGATTTCCCTGGAAGCCATCATACCTCGGGTACTCGTGATCGAAGGTGGGCGAGCGTCGGATCGACGGCGTGATCGACGAGTGCGAAGCTCAGGGAGCAGGAACATTGCACTGACCGTCCCAGTTGAGACCCCAGCACTCGGCCTCCCCCGTTTCGGTGAGTCCGCACACGTGTCCGCTACCGGCGGTGAGGCTCACGAAATCGGTCGACGGCGGGGTCGTCGCGTCGCCCAGTGGATTCCCCCAGCAGAGCGTCCTGCCGTCGGCAGCTCGTCCGCAGGCGAACTGCGCCATGCTCCCGATGGCGATCTCCGCGAACGCCTCTTGGGGCGGGGACGACTGCCCGTGCGTGTCCGCGCCCCAGCAATCGACCGATCCATCGGTCCGGATGCCACAGGTGAAATCCAGACCGCATTCGATCTGGATGAAGTCGTCCTGCGAGTGGCTGCACTGACCGAAGTCGACCGCCTCGTCGTTGCATCCCCAGCAACGGATCACGCCGCTCGTGGTGAGTCCGCACGAGTGGTAGGTGCCCAGCGCGACATGCTGGAAGTACGCTGCGATCGGTTCGCTCTGCCCGTGCTCGTTGTAGCCCCAACACTCGGCCAGCCCGTCCCAATCGAGCGCGCACGTGTGGTAGGCGCCAGCTTCGACCGAAGCGTGCCACCCCGAAGGCACCTCGCACTGGCCGTGGTTCATCGTCTCGTCGGCGAATTCGCACCCCCAGCAGTGCACGACCTGGGACGCCAATCCACAGCCGTGGCCCGTTCCTGACGAGATCTCGGTGAACCACGAATGTGTGGAAGGTGAAGCCTGCGCAGCTGTGTTCGATCCCCAGCATTCGGTCTCTCCGGAGAGCTGCAGGCCGCACGTGTGTGCGCTCCCCGCGGACAGCTGGGTGAAGCAACCGCTGTCCTGCACGCCATCACAGTCGTTGTCGACCCAATCGCAGTACTCGACGGCGCCCGGGTGGGCCGCTGGATTGCCGTCGTCACAGTCGCCGGCAGCGGGGGTCCAGCCGTCGCCGTCGCAATCGACGTCTTCTCCAGTGCACACGCTGCTGTCGTCGTCGTCGTCGTCGTCGTCATCCGAGGGGGTGTAGTCGTCGTCGTCGCCGATGGGTCCGTGGGAGTTGCAGATGTAGTCGGACCACCAGTCGGAGCCGTTGTACTCCACCACGATCGGACCGCCGACCTCGATGGAAGATGCGAAGGCCGCAGCGTCCTCGTCCGAGAGGCTCCAGTTGCAGCCGATGTACAGACGCCCCCCCACGGACTCCAGGGAGGACAGCTCGTCGAGGCTGGCCAGATACCCCGTGCGCGAGATGGTCATGTCGCCACCGACCGTGCGCAGGCCCGACAGCGCCTCGAGGGTCGGCGACTGGCCCGTTCCCCAGACGTCGAAGTTCCAGCCGACCGACTCGAGGCCTTTCATGTCGAAGTGGTCCAGCTTGCCCACGATGTCGATCAGCAACGCCCCCTCGATCGCTTCCAGGCAGGGCAGGTCGACCCGTCCGAATCCCTCGCCGTCGAGGTCCAGGTATCCCTCGATGGTTCCGCAGGCCTGGACGGCCGCGAGATGGTCGGCGTCCTCGATGGCGTAGTTCACGTCGCAAGGCACCGTGGCCGTGCACGGGTCGGGGGCAGCCTTGCAAGCCGCCCATCCCGCGAACACCAACAGCGGTACGACCTTGGCCGTCGGCCGGAGCATCGAGGACCTCCCCTGATGCGGCGAAGATATCACTCGCGCACAGAGGTCCTGCGGGTCGTCTCGCGCCCGGCTGATACCCTGCGGATGATGAGAGGTCTCGAGAACGAAATCCGGGTCGCGTGCGTTCTCGCTTCCAGGGGCGCGCATGCCCGTTGATTGGGTGATACCGTTTTTCGTCTCTCTCGTGACGGTCGTCGGCTGCTCCGATCCGTGTGATCTTGCCGTCGC
>CAZLEO010000305.1:4944-11171 GCA_964558555.1 uncultured Rickettsiales bacterium
CGTCGCTGGCGATCTCTGGATTGACCGCAACCCCTCGCTTTCGAGCCTCGACGGAATGCCCGGGATCGAATCGGTCGGAGGTGTGCTGCGAGTGGAGTACCAACCTCTGTTGTCCAGCCTCGACGGCCTCGAGAGCCTCCGGTTCCTCGGTGGGGGATTGGAGATCTCCGCGTGCAGCGGGCTCACACGATTGGGTGACCTGTCGCGAGTCGACACGCTGGGAAGCATCGATGTCGCTGGTGCCGACGGACTCTCGAGTCTTGCGGGGCTCCCTGCAGTGGCGGAGATACCCGGTGAAGTGACGATATGGGGAAACGCGAGTCTGGTGAATCTGGAGGCTCTGTCCTCGGTCACGTCGGTCGGATCGTTGAGCATCGTCGACAACGGCTCGCTGGCGAACCTCGAGGGCCTGGACAGCGTGTCGGAAGTGCACGGTCCCTGTCTCATCTCCGGGAACGAGGCTCTGACCACGTTGGATGGGCTGAACGCGCTGACCGGGGTAGAGGGTGATCTCGAGGTCTCGGACCAGCCGACCCTCCTCGACCTGCACGGGTTGTCTGGAGTCGAGGAAGTGGGCGGCGATCTCGTGATCGACGGAATCGGCTCGCTGAACAGCCTCGAAGGCCTGCAGGGTCTCGCGTTCGTCGGTTCCTCGCTGGAAATCCGGGACAATCCCTGCCTGAGCCAGGAGGAGGCCGAAGCCTTCGCCGCTTCGATCGACACGCTGTACATCCCTACCGTCACCGACAACGGCGCGGATTACCCCTGTCCGTGACCTCTCGGACCGCTGTAGCGGATGCGCGGCTGCGGGCCGGAAGAACGAAAGTTGCCTGGCTTGCGTTTCTATCCAGGGAGGAGCACGGATGCAGACCTGTAGGTTCCCTCGTCTTCTCGCATGGATGGTTCTCGTCGTATTCGCCGGGTGTCCCGAAGAAGATCCCCACGACGACGATGCCGCTGGGGACGACGACTCGACCGCAGGAGACGACGACGACACCACCGGTGGGGACGACGACGATTCTGCGGCAGGAGATGACGACGACTCGGCTCCGGGTGATGACGACGACTCCGCCGCGGCCGGCTGTGAGCACGACAGTTCGATCGACGGGTGCGACATCGTCGTCCCGCTCAGCTGCCCTTCGATTCAAGCGGGCATCGATCACGCGGCCGCCGGGGAGACGGTCTGCGTCCAGCCGGGCACGTACGTCGAGAACATCGACTTCGGTGGGCAAGACGTCGCCGTGGTCGGCCTGGAAGGCGCCGAGGAGACCACGATCGACGGCGGTGCAGCCGGCTCGGTGGTTCGGTTCGCTCAGGGAGAGGGACCGGGCTCGTCGCTGTCCGGGTTCACGATCCGCAATGGCGCGGCCGAATGTGACGGGTCCTGCGCCGTGCCGGAGTGCCACGGAGGCGGGCTCTACCTGCACAGCGCGAACCCGACGTTGAGCGAGCTGCGTATCGAGGACAACCGGTCCGAGTGCCATGGCGGAGGTCTGTTTCTCCAGAGCTCGTCGCCCACGATGGCCGACATCGAGGTGAGCCGCAACGACGCCGAGAGTGGTGGAGGCCTGTCCTTGACGGACTCGTCGCCGTCGATGGAGCGGGTGGACGTGGTGGAGAACACGGGCGTGGATGTCGCGGGGATCTACCTGAGTGCGTCGCACCCGACCCTCACCGACTCGACCCTCTCACACAACGTCTCCCAGGAGTCCGTCAGCGCCCTGTTCGTGCTCAGCTCCGATCCGGTGCTGACCCGTGTCGTGATCACCGAGAACTCCGCTCCAGGCGGCGCCACGGTCTACGTCGACTGGAGCGCGGCGCGGTTCGAACAGGTGTCCATCACATCGAACACGGCGGCCCGCGGCGCTGGAATTCGCGTCGACGACTGCCCATCCAGCGGGCCGTATCCGACCTTGCAGGGGGTCGTGATCTCGGACAACTGGGCCGCAGGGGATGGGGGCGGGCTGTACACGGATTCCGGTTCTGCGCTGCTGATCGACGTCCTGATCCACGGGAACCACGCGGAGGGAGACGGCGGGGGCATCGCCGTCGGGGACTGGTACGTCTTCTCCGAGGTCTGGATGCAGAACACCGCCCTCGTCGGCAACTCCGCTGGCGGGCGGGGCGGCGGTCTGTCGATGGAGCTGTACTCCAGCTGCGATATGGACAACGTGGTGGTCGGCGGCAACACGGCGGGCGAGGACGGCGGCGGAGCTGCCGTGGTCAACTCGTCGCGCCTGACTGCCCGGAACAGCGCATTCGTGGGGAACCACGCCGTCGGCGAGGGAGGCGGCATCTGGACGGACCTGGCGTGCACGTTCGACAGCACCGGGAACGTGCTGGCGGGGAACGAGGCGGGCGGGGGAGGTGGTGTGGCCGCGAACGACTCCGTCGTCGTCATGGCCTACACCGACACCTTCGGCAACACCCCGGACGACTTCATCGGCGTGGCAGACCCCAGCGGCAGTGGCGGCAACGTGTCCGTGGAGCCACAACTCCTGGATCTGTCAGGCGCGGACCCTCTCGACTGGAACCTCCATCTGGAGCCGACGTCCCCCCTCGTCGATACGGGCGATCCCGCTGCCTTCGATCCCGACGGGAGTCGCTCCGATGTCGGAGTGTACGGGGGCCCTGGAGCAGGTACGTGGGACCTCGACCTGGACGGCTACTTCGAATGGTGGCAGCCAGGGGAGTACGACTTCCTCACCTACCCGGGCATGGGGTGGGACTGCGACGACGGGGATGCCGGGGTGTACCCAGGAATGGGTTGCTGACTCGCAGGTCCGAGTGAACGGGTCTGGGATCGCGCGCGTGCTTCGGGCGGCCCGGCCATGCTGTCGCCACCCCCGGAGTGATGCGAGCGTTCCGGCGTCCTTGCGAGGAATTGGTCCGGATCACCGCGCAGCGTGACAGCTCCACCAGGCACCTCCTCGCCCGCCCCCCCGGCCTCCACCCTGCAAGATCCCAGCGCGTTGCGGCGGGAGCGCAACTCAATCGAACGAGGAAAGGGAGAACACTCATGAGGAATCTATGGTGGATGGGACTGATCGCGGCGCTGTTCATGGTCGGCTGTCCTTCGGGAGACGATGACGATGACTCGGCTCCGGGGGATGACGACGACTCGGCTCCGGGCGACGACGACGACACCGTCGGCGACGACGACGACTCGGCCGGTGGGGGAGGGGACACCCTCGAGGTGACCGGCGCCGACCCGTGCGGCCCCATCGCGACCGCCTGCTGGTCGGCCGACGACGACGGCAACAACTACCTCTACGCGTCGAACGTCGAGGACTTCTGTACGCGGGTCGACGAAAACGACGCGCTCGTGGGGAGCCAGGACTACCAGGACGCCGAGGCAGCGCTGGACGCGGCCGTGGCTGCCGAGGACGGCAACGCAGCGTGCCTGGCCATGGTCGCCCTGAACGCCCTGTCCGGTCCTGCCTGGGATGCCATGTTCGGGCCGGGCACGTGCACCATGGCCATCACCAACGAGGGGCCCATGGGCACCGACGATCCGGTGTCCCTGAGCCTGGTCTACGGCGTCGACAACATGGGCGAGTGCGTGCTGGAGATTCTGGGAGACTGCAGCGACGCGTACTCCTGGGATGCCTGGCTGGATCTCGAGGACGAGGCCATGGGCCTCTGCTCGCACGCCATGACCATGTGGGCCGGGCAGGGCTCGGTCGAACTCACCGACGAGGGCGGGGACGCCTGGCGGGCGGTGGGGACAGACCTGGAAGTGGACGGCTACTCCGTCGTGAACCTCGGGGCGACGGCGACGGTCACGTTCGACTTCGTCGCCCAGTTCCACGAGTAGAGACGGTCTTCGGCCTCACCCCCTCTTCCCCGAGAGGTACTTCCATCGCCCCTCGTGGCGCCGGAAGACACTCTCCTCCGAGAAGATCCGCACCTTCCCCCCCTGGTCGAGCACGCACCGGAACGCCACCGTGCCCCGGTCTCCGTCCGTCCGCGCGCCGATCACCTGCAGCTCCGAGAACTCGGTGGACTCGCTGAACTGTCGGACCTGTGCCAGCCACGCCGCCCGGTCGTGTCCCCACATGGGGCCGTCGGGGTGGGTGGAGGCGACGATGTACTCGCAGTCGCCCAGGGCGTAGGCGCAAAAACGCGATCGCATGAGCGCTTCAGGTGTGGGCGCGGGCCGTCCCCGATGGAGCGGACGACAGCAGCGCTTGTACTTCTTGCCGGAGCCACAGGGACATGGAGCGCTGGCGGGGATGGACATGGCCCCAGGGTATCCGAGCCGGAGCAGGGGCGCACCGAACGGTGTATCCTTGCCGTTCCTATCCGAGGAGGAGGAGCGAATGCGTTATCTGTGGTCCGGTCTGATGGTCTTCGCGATGTTGCAGCTGGCGGCGTGTTGTTGCGGCGGCCCCAGCACCTCGAGCTGGGAGACCGACTGGGAGAGTACCGACTGGACGTCGAACACCTGCTTCCAGAACGTGCCTTCGGACAAGCAGAACGTGGGCGACACCTTCGAGATCACCTGCCCGGCGGACTGCACCTTCGGTTCGGTGTGGGGATCGAACCCCTATACGGGCGACTCCAACATCTGCGTCGCCGCCGTGCACGCGGGCAAGCTCACCGCCGCGGGCGGCACGGTCAACGTCAAGGTCGTGGCCGGCCAGGACAGCTACGAGGGCACCAAGGCCAACGACGTCTCGTCGAGCTCGTGGGCCAGCTACGCCTACAGCTTCACGTTCGAGTAGTCCGTCCCGCCGGCTGACTCCGGTCGAGGTCCCGCGTGGAGCCCAGTAGCGAAACCTCGCTGGAGATCACCCCGTCCCCGCGCCGCGACCGATCCGCGGCCATGGGCACGGATCCGCTGGGGTCCCTGCTGCTGAGGTTCTCCGGCCCGGCCATCGTCGCGATGGCGTCGGGCGCCCTGTACAACGTGGTGGACGCCATCTTCCTGGGGCACGTGGGCTCGCGGGAGCTGGCGGCGGTGACCGTGGCGTTCCCGGTCATGGTGGCCATCATGGCGGTGGCCACGGGCACCGGGGTGGGCGCGGCGTCGTACGTGGCGCGGGTGCTGGGTTCGGGGGACAAGGCCGCGGCGCGACAAACCGCGGGCAACGCGGTGCTGCTGTGCCTGCTGTGGGGGGTGATCACACCCGCGGTGGTGCTGCCGCTGCTCGGCCCCATCCTGCGCATGTGTGGGGCGTCCGCCGACGTCCTGCCCCTGGCGCGCGGGTACACCACGATCCTGGTGTCCACCGCGGGGATCACGTTCTTCATCGTCTCCATCAACGCGGTGATCCGGTCCGAGGGCAACGCCCTGCTGCCCATGGCGGCGATGCTGGTGGCTTCGCTGCTGAACATCGCCCTGGACCCGATCTTCATCTTCGTGCTGGACATGGGCGTCGAGGGCGCGGCCTGGGCCACGGTGGTGTCGCGCTGCGTGGGCATGGTGATCCAGCTGGGCTACCTGCTGTCGCGCCGCAGCCTGCTGCGGCCCCGGCTGCGACACCTGGTGCCGTCGCTGACCATCTGGTTCGAGGTCTACCGCACGGGGTTTGCCTCCTCGGCGCGCAGCCTCGTGGCCGCGGCCATCTTCGCGGTGATGAACTCCCTGGCGTCGGGGTACGGGGACCTGGCGGTGGCCGCGGTGGGGATCGTGCTGCGGCTGACCACCTTCGTGATGATGCCGTGCTTCGGCCTCACCCAGGGCTACCTGCCGCTGGTGGGCTACAACTTCGGCGCCGGCGACCTGGCGCGCGTGCGCCGCGTGACCCTGCTGGCGGCGGGCTGGTCGGCGGCCCTGACCACCACGGCGGCGGGCCTGTTCGTCGCGTTCCCCGCCTGGTTCGTCCGCCCCTTCGCACCGGATCCCGAGCTCGCCGCCCTCGCCGCGCACGCCCTGCGCCTGTTCTGTCCGGGACTGGCCGTGGCCGGGGCGTCGGTGCTGCTCTCGGCGTTCTTCCAGGGCATCGGCCGCGGGTTCCCGGCGCTGGCGCTCACCCTGGCGCGCCAGGCGGTGATCTTCCTGCCCGCGCTGATGATCCTGCCGCGCTTCTTCGAACTGGACGGCGTGTTCCTGGCCCAGCCACTGTCCGACGTCTCCGCATTCGTCATCACCGTGATCTGGGTGGCGGTGGAGTTCAGGCGGCTGGGTATCCCGCTTCGCGGGGGCTGCTAGCAGCGTTCGGGGAAAGTCGAATCACCTAGTTTCTACTCGTCGGGACTGGATCGCGGCGCCTCAACGGCGG
>CAZLEO010000306.1:0-11159 GCA_964558555.1 uncultured Rickettsiales bacterium
CCTCAAGTTCCGGAAATGGGAACTTCACCCCGAGATGCGCGGGCATCCTCGGCTCAAGTTCCGCTTTTCGGAACTTCACCCCGAGATGCCTCCGCATCTGGCTCTGAACTTCCGGTGAGCGACGTTCAGCGCGACATGCGGAGGCTTCTACCCTTGAGCGTCCCTCACCCGCCCTCCCAGCCCCTGATCCACCCCCAGGCCCCTTGTCACCCCCCGAAGCACAACCCTATCCATCCACCCAGAGTCTAGATCCGCCATCCCTCCCCCCGTCGCCTACCACCCACAAGCCCCGGGCGAGCACCGGGGCACCCTGTCCCGGCGACGGGCGGTGGCCTCCCCGTAGTGCTCCCCCTACCTCCTCCCCCGCAACACGACCGCCAACCCGGCCAGCAGAACAACCATCAGGAGACCCCCCCCCGGGCCGCCCTCCATCCGGCACGAACAGTCGTCCGTCTCCGGCACCACCGAGTCGTCGTCACCGGCGACGTCGTCATCGTCATCATCATCCGCCGGCAACTCGCACTCGTCGTCCGACACATCCACCCACCCATCACAGTCGTTGTCCACGCCGTCGTCGCAGAAAACGGTGTCGTCGGGATCGATGTCGATGTCGTCGTCGTTGCAGTCGCCTTCGCAGACGGTGTGGCCGTCGGCGTCGGCGTCCTCGTCGCCGGTGGGATTGGCGGAGCCGGGGGTGCCGTGGTTGCCCCATCCCTCGCCGCCGTACTCGGTGGTCGGATCGTCGGAGGTGAGGCACCAGCTGGTGACGTCGTCGTTGGCGGTGGCGTCGTGGGAGTCGGCGCGGAGGAAGGCGGAGCGGCCGGGGGCGCTGGGCCAGGGGGGGAGGTTGGAGTAGGTGACCTCGTCGATGAGGGCGTCGCCCATCCACAGCGCGATGGTGTCGTCGTCGGTGGAGGAGAGGATGAACTCGCCGTACTCGTACTGGAAGTCGACCTGGGGGAGCTGGCCGTTGAGGGCAGCGTTGTCCTGGGGGGCGAGCACGGCGTAGCCGCCTGCGGGGATCACGAGGGGCTGGCCGAAGGTGATGCCGTCGCCGTCGGCGCCGGTGAGGCGCCAGCCGGAGAGGTGGGCGTCGGTGGCGCCGGGGTTGTGCAGCTCGAGCCACTCGGCGTGGCGGTCGTCGAACAACCAGGGGTCGTCGAGGAACTCGGTGATCAGCACGTCGCCGGCGACGATGAAGTCCTCGTCCACGAGGCCGTCGCAGTCGTTGTCCGCGCCGTCGTCGGTCTCGGCGAGGCCGGGGTAGGAGCTGGCGTCCTCGTCGTCGCAGTCCCCGTCGCAGGTCGAGCTGCCGTCGGCGTCGGAGTCGGCGCAGCACAGCCCTTCGGGGTTGGGCTCGCCGGGGGTGCCGTGGTCGCCGGGGCCGCCGCCGTAGTCGTAGGAGCCGTCGTCCGGGGTGAGGCACCAGGGGAAGGGGCTGTCGTTGAGGTCGGCGTCGGCGTAGGCCGCGTCGAGGTAGGTGGAGCGGCCGGACACGGTGGACCAGGTGTCGGAGTCGTACGCCACCTGGTCGATGGCGGTGTCCCCCATCCACAGGGTGATCGTGGCGCCCACGTTGGTCAGGCGCACGGCGTCGAAGTCGAACACCGCGTCCACGTCGGGCAGGCCGCCGTTGGTGGCGGGGTCGTCGTTGACGGCGAACAGGGCGAGCTCGCCGGCGGGGAGCACGAGGGCGTGCTCGACGCCGTCCCGGCCGTCCTCGTCGGTGATGGTCCAGCCCTGCAGGTCGATGTCGCGGGCCGAGGTGTTGAGCACCTCGAACCACTCGCCGTCCTGGTCGTCGGTCTCGCGCGGGTTGCACATGAACTCGGTGACGACCACGTCACCGGGGGTGACGAAGTCCTCGTCCACGAGGCCGTCGCAGTCGTCGTCCCGGCCGCCGTCGAGCTCCGTGGCGTGGGGGCCCACGGCGGGGTCGGTGTCGTCGCAGTCGCCGTCGCAGGCGCCCGCGCCGTCGCCGTCGAGGTCGTCGCAGGCCACGTCGAAGAGGACGGCGAGCTCGTCGTGGAGCACCGCGTCGGTCTCGCACGAGTACTCCAGGCCGTCGCCGAGGTCGGACTGGATGCCCGCGGTGGCGGCGGCGCCGAGGGTGTAGTCGGGATCGTCGCCGGTCACCGAGGCGAACTGCAGCACGATCTCGTTCGAGGTCTCGTGCAGCAGGAACTGGAAGGTGAACTCCGTGCCGTTCGCGTAGTAGGGCGGCACGGCGTCGTAGGTCACCACGAGGGTGCGGTCGGGGGCCGCGCCGATCACCTCGTGGTACACGCCTCCACCGAACTCGGCGTTGAGGTCGTGCCACATGCCCATGATCAGCGCGTCGTCACCCAGCGTGTTGTCCGCGGGTACGCACGCGTTCTCGTTGCTGACGCCGGCGTCGTCGCCGAGCACGAGCATGCCGTCGCCCACGGTCACGTCGGTGTAGGGCCGTCCGTAGAAGGTGAACACGAAGGGGATGGGGATGGTCACCTCGTCGTCGTCGCCGACCGCGGCCTGCGTACCCGTGGCGAGGATGTCGACCCAGGCGTAGGTCGGTCCGCCGGGCTCGTCCGAGTCGATGAAGGTGTACCCGTACGCGTCGGGGCCGCCGGTGAGGGCGGCCGCGGGCAGGGCCATCAGCAGGGTCGCGGCCAGGGCCGCGGAGGTCGCGAGGAGGTGTCGTCGGTGTGTCATCGTGCCCTCCTTCACGGTGCCAGCGCGTAGAGGTCTTCGACGAAGGCGGTGCGCCCCAGGAGCTTGGTGCCGGGCCAGTCCACGTCCCAGACGACGACGCCGTCGGGGGTGATCTCGCGCACGCGACAGCCCGAGCCGAAGTTGTGCAGGGTGTTGCCGTTGGCGAGGCGGTGCGCCTCGCCGGCCGTGTCGCCGATGATGCCCTCGCCCTCGCCGAAGCTCCAGATCTCGCGCAGCACCTCGGCGTCGTGGTCCAGCTCGTACTCGCGCGCCACGAGCTCGGCTTCCCAGCTGCCGGCGTAGGAGGAGGTCAACAGGGTGCCGGCCTCGGTGATGTTCGCGCCGTGCTGCCAGTAGAAGGCCGACTCCGGCGGGTCGAAGGCCCAGCTGCCCTCGAGGTGGCCCCAGTGGTCGAGGGTCGCGCCCGTGGCGTGGTCCACCTGGACCACGGTCTCGATGCTGTAGAAGGAGTAGATGAAGCTGTCGGTGGGTGCGTGCCAGGTGATGGTGTTGGACTGGCAGTAGTTGGCCCCGCTGTGGGTGTCGAGGAACTCGCCGCAGTTCCACAGCTCGTGCTGGATGCCCTGGGGATCGAGCTTGAGCAGGGACTCGCCGGACCAGTCCGCCGCGCCCCAGACGACGGAGCGGTCGGGCAGCTCGACGAACGCGTGGTGGCCGCCGGGGGTGGAGTGGGTGGTCTCGGTGGATCCGTCGAGCTTGGAGCGGTGCACCTGGGAGCCGGCGCCCTCGTCCCAGGCGGACCAGTAGGTGAACTCGTCCCACAGCAGGTCGGTGCCGTCGCTGGAGATCTGCATGAACAGCGTCCAGTTGCGGTCCGGCGTCAGCCACGCCCACACGTACCGGCCCTGGCGGTCGATGACGAACTTGAAGAAGTTGCCCGAGGCCGCGCTCCAGCCGCCGTCGTACTGGTTGATGGAGCCGATGAGGTACTGCCCGCCGGGCTCCCACGCGGTGGCGTCGGACACCACGAGCTCGGGCAGCGGGATACCCTCGGGCAGCGCGCCGGTCTGCGCCTGGACGTCGGCCGCGGCCAGGGGGCCCGCGCCGAAGTCGTTGACCACCCTCAGCGTCACGTCGGTGGCGTAGGGCACCCCCAGCAGGAGCTGCTCGCACGGCCCTGCGTCCACCCGGCGGGGTGGCGTCTGCAGCCACTCGCCCTCGTCGAAGCTGTACTCCACGTGGGCGTCGGCGTCGGCGAGCTGGTCCCACGACACGTAGATCAGCGAGCCGATCTCCTCATGCAGGGTCCAGCCCACGTCGGCGACCTGGGCTTCGGTGTAGCTGGAGTCGGTGGTGTCGTCGTCGCCCTCGTCGGGGCATCCGGTCCAGGGGACGAGGAGGACGGTGGTGAGCGCCATCAGCCACGGGCGTCGGGACATGGGGCCTCCATGGCGCCGTAGCCTAGCACGGGTCGAGGATCACATCCCTGACCAGAGGAACTCCTCGCCACACCGAGCCACCGACTGGACGCCCCACACCTGGACCGGATCGGCGAGGGGGTGGTCGTCGCCGATGTCGAGGTCGCGCAGGGCCTGGCGCAGGTCCCGCGCCAGGGTGCACGAGTGCTTCTGGCGCAGCAGCGGGGCGATGTAGCGGGCCTCGCGATCCGCGTCGCCGGCCACGGCCTCGACCGTGTCGTGCAGCAGGGTGTCGCTGGAGAGCTGGGCGCGACCCTGGGCCAGGTTGTTCATCTCCCGCTCGAGTTGCCACTCCTGGACCTCGCGGTACGCCTGGAGTGCGGGGATACCTTCGAGCAGCTTCTCCATCTCCATGGAGCGTGTGGGTGCGTCGGTGTAGGCCAGATACTCGGCCACGGTCGGCGCGCTGGCATCGCAGTCGTGCGCCAGCAGGGCGTGGAAGATGGAGATGCGGTCGTACCAGGTGACCGCGTCCGGGTGAGCGCCGCGACCCATCAGCCGGTCCACCTCCGGCGGCGCGAGCTGGTCGCACCACAGGTCGCGGATGACCGAGACGTCGCGGTCTGCCTTCTCGGCCTTGCTGAAGGGGTCGACGCCGGGGGTGGACGCGTGGTGCTCGGGGATGGGGTGCGAGGACTGCAACAGGCCGGCGTGAAAAGCGTAGCGTGTGCGGAAGTCCAGCTCGGACGTGAAGGTGAACATCTCCGCCCGGAGCTCGGCCGAGGGCTCGCGGTCGAACGCCGCGACCATGATCGCGACCGCTGCCTCGTCCAGGGGCAGGTCGGCGTAGACCACGTCCTCGATGGCCGGGCTGCCGATGGACGCCGTGACCTCGTCGTAGCGCAGGCACCGCAGGGTGTGCACGGTCATGACGCGGAAGTTGTGCACCTCGTCGTCCGGCTCGATGGCCTCGAAGGCGGCGACCAGCGGGTCCCGCGCGTCCGGCCCCAGGGCGCACAGACTGGGCTGGTACACCTCCATGAGGTCGGGGGACGTCTTGTAGCGCCACAGCAGGTAGTGGATGGCCAGCGGCCGGTACGTCAGGACGCCGAGCGCGATCAGGGCGAGCGCGCCGACGCCGATTCCTGCGATCCACTTCTTCGACATGGGGGGGACCCTACACGAAATGATTGCCGCGCGTTAACGTGGTGCTGCAGCAGGAGGCCCGCGTGACCACCCCTGACGAGACACCTGACAAGGCCCGCGTCGTCCGACGTGCGGTGCCGTGGCTGGTGGCGGCGGCGGTGGTGCTCGGGGTGTTGCTGGTGGGGCCGCAGTTGTTGTTGCGCGGCGGCGGGCCGGTGCCGGGCGAGTACGAGGTGGACTTCGGGGGGGATGGCGACGCGCCCGCGTTCGCGTCAGGGGAGACCTTCGAGGCGGTCGTCTCGCCCGTGGGCGCGCCGCGGCTGGCGTCCGTCCCCCAGCTCACCGTGGGGGCGGTGGATCCGCTGGGGCATCCGGTGGTGCTGGCGGATCGTCTGCGCGTCCAGTTCGAGGGGGGCTCGTTCCGGGTGGATGGCGACGTGGACGAGCTGTTCGGGGATCAGGCGGGGACGTGGCGGCTGCTGTTCGTGCTGTCGCCGCCTGGGTCGGAGCCGGCGGGCGATCTGGTGTTGCGGCACGGGTGGGAGATCAAGGCGCGGCCGGATGGGTCGGTGGACTGGCCGGGGAACCGGCGGGTGGTGATCCGATCGATCGTGGTGGGGCGGTAGGGCCTACCAGTCCTCGTAGTACCGCTCGACCATCGCGTTGAACGACTGGATGAGCGCGGCGGTCTGGGGCTCGGGGACGATGGTGTTCATCATCGGGATGCCGGGGAAGCCGGCCTCGGCGAGCCTGGCTTCGAGCTCGGCGGACTCGCGGCAGGCCCGCTGGAGGATGCGGAACTGGGCCTGCTCGTTGGTGACGTTCTTGCCCATCTCGCGCAGGCGCATGCGGAGGCGCTTGTAGACGGGCTCGTCGGAGAACGACTCGAGGATGTCGTGCAGGAGCGTGATCAGGCTCATGGGTCGCTCCTAGCAGGCGCCGGGGTCGAGGGCTCCGCGCTCGTAGACCTCGCGGATCTCCTCGTGGACCTTCTCGGGGTCGGGGAAGGCGCACTCGGTGTCGCGGACGCCCATGGCGAAGGCCTGCTCGACGATCTCCTCGACCTTGTCCCAGCAGGGGATGGCGCGGCCGCGGGGGAGCTCCCACTCCCACTTGAGGTCGACGCGGACGCGCTGGATGACCGTGTCCATGTCGTAGCCGAGGTTGCACAGGATGCGGGCCTGCTCGCGGATGCGATCGGCGACCTGGGCTTCGCCCTTGGAGTCCTCCTCGGCGGCGTGGGCCTCGGGGGGGCTGTAGTGATACCAGGAAAACGGCATGTGGATCCCTCGGTTGTTCAGTTCGATGGTTTGCGCCAGGTGGGCAGGCCCTCGACGTCGACCTCGTCGACGATGCCGACGATGACGGCGCGGGCCGACCCGGCGATGTCCATGTCCAGTAGCTGGCGGGCGCAGTTGCCCTCGTCCACGTACATGACCATCTCGGACTCACCGGCACCGATGATGTCGATGGCGATGAGCGGGTCCTCGTCCTCGGGGGTCATGTCCAGGTACATGGGCTGGACCAGCAGCAGGGGGCGGCCGTGGTGGTCGCGGTCCTTGACGGTGCTGACGACGGTGCCGACGACCTGACCGATCTGCATCACGCACCCCCTTCGTCGACGAAATCTCCGTTACGCAGCGTCCGCGTGGGCAGGCCGTCGACGACCTTGGTGATCTCGTCGACGATGCCGAGGATGCCGTGGTCCACGGGGGTGAACCAGTCCTCGAGCACCAGCGAGCCCTCGCGGCTGGCGATGTAGTAGACGGTGTCGCCGGGGCCGGCCATCTGGGTGCCGTCGGCGGCGACGACGGGTTCGCCGTTGGGCTCGCCGAACTCGTTGACGGGCTGGATCACCAGGAGCTTGATGCCCTGCAGGGCCTCGTGCTTCTGGGTCGCGACGACCGTGCCGATGACCTTGGCGAACCACATCTAGAACATCACCTTCGCGCGGACGTCGCCGTGCAGCTGCTGGATGATCTCGTAGCGGACCAGCAGGCCCGCCTCGCGCACCTTCTCGAGCCCGGCCTCGACGCCGGCCTCCACGTTGGGCAGGTCGCCCACCATCAGGTAGAAGGACTTGCCGCCCAGGCCGTTGGCCAGGCGCATCTCGGTCAGCGTGACGTCGGCGGCCTTGGCCGAGGCGTCGGCGGCGACGATGGTGGAGGCCACGGAGATGGTCTCGATGATGGCCAGGGACTCCACGTCGGTGCACTCCACGGCGCCGACGATGGCCGGGAAGATGGAGGGGTGGACGTTGGGCAGCAGCAGGCGGTCGATCATCGCCTCGGTGCCCCGCTCGTCGGCCGCGGCCATGGCCTCGTTGACCGGATCGGTCTTGCCGTGGACCAGCACGATGAACTTGCCGGGACACACCGGGCGGCATTCGAGCAGCTCCACCGGCGCGCGCTTGAGCATGGCGTCGGCCGTGGCGATGCCCGCGGCGATGCTGTTGAACTCCATCATGCCGATGGCCGGCTTGTCGCGCAGCATGGCGTCGCCAGCGCTCATTCGGATCTTCCCTACGGCCCGGTCCATACCTATGACCGCCTTTCGATGTGGATGAATCCCTGGCCCACCTCGGCCACCACGCCGTCGATGGAGGCGTGGATGGCGGCCCCGAGGGCCTTGTCGGGGATGGCCGCGATGAGCTGGCCCCGTTTCACGGCGTCCCCCTGCTTCACCACCGGCCTCGACGGGGCGCCGATGTGCTGCTGCAGCGGGATGCGTACCTCGGCGGGCTGCACGGCCTGCGGCCGCAACGGCGCGGGCTGACCGCGGTACGGCGCGAGGCCGAGGCGGTCCATCAGCCGCGACGTGGGGACGCGGCGGAACTCGCGCATGCTGTGCGCCGTCAGGTCGGCATTCTTGTGGATCTCGTTGCGCCAGCCCTGCTCGCGCAGCGCGCGCTTGATGGCCACGTAGTAGCGGAAGGGGGAGAGCTCCAGGGGGCACGAGAACGCCTCGCAGAGGCGGCATTCGCAGCACAGGATGGCCGCGGTGACGCTGCGTGGGGTCTCCTCCATGCCGTAATTGATGGCGCGCATCACGCCGTGGGGCTGCAGCTCGTGGCCCAGCAGGTGGCGGGGGCACAGGTCGGTGCAGTCCCGGCACTGGTCGCAGGCGGAGCGGCCGCGGCGCACGGTGGTGTCCTCGTCGCGGGACAGCATGGTGACCACTGGCCCGGAGGTGGGCAGCACCAGCAGGCCGCCCGAGGTCTTGGTGACGACGCCGTCGGGGGAGGCCATCCGCCCCATCATCGGGCCGCCTTCGACCACGGCGAGCTCGTCGGCGTTGTAGCCGCTGAAGGGAGCCTCGCGCAGGCCGCCGGCCGCCTCGACGAGCTCGGCGTAGGGCGTGCCCACGGGCGCGAGCAGCGTCGCGGGGCGATTCACCTCGCCGGCCACGGTGAGCAGCTTGTCGGTGACGGGTACGCCCTTCGCGGCCAGGGCGATGTTGCGCAGGGTGGTGACGTTCTGCACCACCACGCCGACCATGATCGGCAGCCCGTTCTCGGGCACCTGGCGGCCGGTGCAGTCGTACACGACCACGTACTCGTCGCCGGCGGGGTAGAACGAGTCGAAGAGGTGAATGCGGATGTCGGGGTGCTGCGGCAGCAGCGCCTCGAAGGCCTCGATGGCGTCGTGGTAGTGGCGCTTGATGGCGACGATGCCCTCGGCGGCGCCGGTGGCGTCCATACCCAGGCGCATGCCCTGCAGCACGGCCTCGGCCTCGGTGGCCATGAGGTGCTGGTCGGACTGCAGCATCGGCTCGCATTCGGTGCCGTTGGCGATCAGGATCTCGGCATTGGCCGCAAGCTTGACGTGGGTGGGGAATCCCGCCCCACCGGCGCCCACGACGCCCGCCAGCTTGACCTGTTCGACCAGTTCGCTACTCACCGCTTCGCCGCTTCCTTCCCTCTATACGATCCGGAACGAGTCGACCATGGTGCAACGTCGCACGCGCGAGAAGTCCTTGGCCGAGGTGAGGCCCTCGCCGGTGGGGCTGGCGATGGAGAAGGACGCGAAGCCCTCTCCGCCGTAGCCGAGGCCGGCGATGGACGGGCCGTTCTTGACGAAGATGGAGGTCTTCACGGCCCGGGCCATCTTCGACAGGTTGTCGATGTTCTTGCTGTGCATGGTCGCGGTGTGGCGGCGTCCGCCCTCCGCGGCCACGGCCAGATCGATGCCCTCGTCGGCGTTGCGCACGCGGACGACCGGGATGACCGGCATGAGCTGCTCGGTCCAGACCATGGAGTCGTCGGCGGGCACGTCGGCGATGACGAGCTTGGCGTCGGCCGGGG
Organism: uncultured Rickettsiales bacterium; assembly: GCA_964558555.1. GTDB lineage: Bacteria > Myxococcota_A > UBA796 > UBA9615 > CAYRNR01 > CAYRNR01. Next base: position 9,520 of record CAZLEO010000306.1, read on the forward strand.
CGTTGACGCCGATCTCCTTGAGGATCACCGCGGGGTCCTTGCCCACGAAGTTCTTGTTGACCACGCCGTGGCGTCCGGGGCCGTTGTCCTTGTCGAGCACGACCTTCTTGAGGCGCTGCCACTGGTGGGGCTGGATCAGCACCGCGCCGTTGGCCTGCATGGCGCCGAGGAGGCGGTCGGCGATGGTGTCGACGACGATGACCTCTTTCTCGAGCACGCACACGACGTTGTTGTCGAACCCGGCGCCGATGACGATGTCGCGGCCGGCCTGATCGGGGTCGGCGGTCTCGTCCACCACGGCGGGCGGGTTGCCGTCGCCGGCGCAGATGGCCTTCTTGCCCATGGACAGGGCCACCTTGACCACGGCCGGGCCGCCGGTGACCACCAGCACGGGGATGCCGGGGTGGCCCATCATGGCCTGGGCGGTCTTGATGGTGGGCTCCTTGACCGTGTTCAGCGCCGAGGGCGGGCCGCCGTTGGCCTCCACCGTGCGGTTGAACCAGCGGATCACCTCCTCGGAGCAGCCCTTGGCGGCGGGGTGGGCGTTGAACACCACGCCGTTGCCCGAGGCCACCATGCCGATGCCGTTGCAGATGATGGTGGAGGTGGGGTTGGTGGAGGGGGTGATGGCGCCGAGCACGCCGAAGGGGGCGTACTCCACCAGGGTCAGGCCGTTGTCGCCGGTCCAGGCGGTGGGGCGCAGATCCTCGGTGCCCGGGGTCTTCTGGCCGATGAGCACGTGCTTGAGGATCTTGGTGTCCAGGCGGCCCATGCCGGTCTCGTCGAGCGCCATGCGGGAGAAGTGCTCGGCCTGCTCGAGCGTCATGCGCCGCAGGGCGGCGATGATGCGCTCTCGGGACTCGATGTCCAGGACGGCGAGGCGCTCGTGGGCCCACTGGGCCGCGGCCACGGCGCCGTCCATGGTGTCGTGCATGCCCTCGTCGCCGCCGGGACCGGGGTCGTCGGCGGTGATGGGCGGTCCGCTGGTGGTCGGCGCCGGCGCCGGCGGGCTGTAGGGCCGGGCCGCCGGCGAGGCCGGCATGCCGCCGGTGGGCGGTGTGGACACGGGGGCGTACGAGGCGGCTGCCTCGGTGCGCTGGACCCGTCCGACCACCCGCTGGACGATCTGGTCTATGCGTTTCTGGTCCACCTGGTGCAACCTCTCCCGGGATCCCGCGGCCTAGGGCTGCAGGGGACCCGGATGTCGGCCGCCGGGGTCACCGGCGACCGGGTGCCGTCACTGGGCGTCGGGGTACTTGCGGTACGCGTAGTCCCCGTCCACCTCCCACTCGTCGACGATGGCCATGATCACGGCGTCGCAGGGACGCTCGTGGGTGGCCACGGTCTGACGTGCGGCGCTGCCGGTGGCGTAGAGGATCACCTCCCCCACGCCTGCCCCCACCGCGTCGACGGCGATGCGGTAGGTGCCGGTCTCCTTCCCCTCCAGGTCGATCTGCTTGACGACCATGAAGCGGAAGCCCTCCATCTTGGCGTCCTTCTTGTTGGACACCAGGGTTCCGACGATCTTGCCCAGGAGCATCTGAGCCTCCTTGCCGCGCGGCTCGCCGCGCAGGACCCGCACGAGGGCGCCGCGCGCCCCGCGGGCGCGGCGCCACGCGGGTGACCGGGCCGCCCCCTTG